>CAZSBS010000039.1:0-23806 GCA_964605095.1 uncultured Planctomycetaceae bacterium
CAGGTCGCTGCCGTCGACGTTGACGCTGAACAGGTGGTACGTGCTGCGCTGAGTCCAGATGTACTTGGTGTTCTCGCCCTCTGTCCAGCAAAAGATGATTCGCTTGCCGTCATACGACAAGTCCGGCGACTGAAAGCCGCCGTCGACGAGCTTCTTGCCCTGGAACCGCCCGTTCTGGCAGACGCTGTCGGCCAGCACGTCGCGGACGGTCGGCTTGTCGGGATTTTGTGAAAAAGGGTTCTCCAGCACGTACAGCCCGCCCTCGTGAATGGCCATGAAACCAAAGTACTGGTCGCACATGTGGTTTCCGGCGCTTTCGCTGGGCGGGTAGAAGTGCTTCTTGATGAACACGAGCTTGTCGAAGTTCAGCAGCGGGTTGGCGAAAGCGATCTTACGGCGGAGTTGGACGGCCTGGCTGAACATCCGCTTGCGGGCGTCGACCTCGCCGGCGCCCGCGGCATGGCACTGATCGGCGAGGCGGGCCAGGGCCGCCTGCTCGGCCGAGAGGTCCCGCACTCCGTCCATCTTCTTAAGGTACGCCAGCAGGGCCGCCGTTCGCCGCAGCACGACATCGAGGGCGTCGCGATCAGATTCTTCGATCAGCGAGGCTGGGTGAAACGTCTGCGGCTCCAACTGTTTCCGCAGGCCCTTGCAGCGGTCGATCTCGGCATTGAGCACTTCCCACTCCGTCATCGGCGCCGGCGGCGGCGGCGGCGGGGGCTTGATGGTCTGCGGGGGGCGGATCGTATTCGGCACGTCGCCGCCCAGCACGAACTTTGCCTCGGCCCAGTCGGTGTGATCGTTGCCGTATCCGTCGCCGGCGACGGTGACCACCAGGTCGAGCTGCTTGACGCCCGTCAGGTCGACGGCCACTTCCTTGACCGGGTCGCGACCGGTGACACGCCCGCTGTGGTAGACCTGTTTCTTGTCGGCGTAGATGATGAACTCGGCCGAGCCGGCGCCGTTGGACTCGTCGTCGATGCCGATGACCGCGGTGAACCGCCTGGCCTGGCCGTCGAGGGCGACGGTGATCTGCCCCGGCGCGTGCGTGCCGACGCCCCGCTCATACGTCTTGCCGCGAAGCTTCAGCCCAGAGCCGCCGACGGACCGACGGCTGAGCGTCTGCTGCCAGCCGCACGTCGTCTTCCGCATGTCCAGTTCATCCAGCCAGAGCGCCTTGGTCTTGACGCCGCCCATGGCGCCAGCCTTGTCCGGCTCGGCCGCAACCGCGCCGCACGCCGCCATTACCGACACCGTCAACGCACAGATCCAACGCATGGCTCATCCTCACATCATTGCATTCACTCACCGACGGGCACCCATAGCAGGTGACAACCTCTACCCGGCAGAGCCGCCCCAAGCTACCACGCCCTCGTGGTCGCCGAAAGCCACAATCCCGAACAGTCGCAGCGCGTTGGCGGTGGTCGTCGCAGCCAGGGCCTCGGCGGACGTGCCGCGCACGGAAGCCAGGCACGCAGCCACATGGGCCACGTTGGCGGGCTCGTTGGTCTGCATCTTCCGCACGGGCTCGGGCGAGCAGTAAGGCGAATCGGTCTCTATCAGCAGCCTGTCGTCGGGGACCAGGGCCGCGGCTGCGCGAAGCTCGTCGCTCCTCTTGAACGTGACGATTCCGGAGAAGCTGATGGCCATTCCCATGTCCAGCGCCCGGCGTACGTTGTCAGGCGGCTCGGTGCAGCAGTGCAGCACGACGCGGTTTGTGTCGATGCCGGATTCGCGTAGGACGCCGCATGTGTCGTCGAACGCCTCGCGCGTGTGCATAACCACCGGCTTGCCCAGTTCCCGCGCGAGGCCGAGCTGGGCGGCGAAGATGCGCCGCTGGTCATCCCGCGGCGAGAAATCGTAGTGGTAGTCCAGCCCGATCTCGCCGATGGCGACGTTCTTCGGCTCGCCGGCGAGCTGGCCCAGCGCGGCCAGGTAATGCTCGGGTGCGTCCCTGGCCTCGTGGGGATGGATCCCAGCCAGGCACCAGAGGTTATCGCGTTCACGGACCAGCGACAGGGCGGCCTTGGAGTCCGTCAGGTCGCCGGTGGCGCAGATCATCCTCGTGACGCCGGCCGCCGCCGCGCGGGCCAGGACGCCGTCGACCTGCTGGCAAAGCCGGCCGTGAGCCAGGTGGCAGTGCGTGTCGAAAAGCTTCATCATGGGCATCGGCACATCATAGGTCCCAGGCCCCCCGCCGTCCAACCCGTCGATGCGGGAAAAGCGGGCAGCCACCATTGTTCCCCTTAAAAGTCACACTTCCCGCCGAGCCCGGGGCACCGGTTCCACACACGGGTCAGCCCTCGAAGATTCTCCTTGACGGGGTAATGCGAGAGCGTATTATCGCGGGCCGTACTGTGATTCCTTGAATTGCATCGAGGACAGGAGAAATCGCCAATGCCGAGTAAGAGCGCGATCGAGCGGGTTGTGGAGTTCGCCGGCCGGCTCAAGGGCGTCGATCCGCGGGTGCTTCGGGAAGGGCTTGAGATTGCCCACCTCCACCGCCAGGTCGAGCAGCTCATCGAGAACGACCTGGCCGATTGGGGGCTGACCGCAAGGCAGGTCGAGATCATGGAGTCCCTGTATCACAACACGGAAGGCACCATGACGCCGGCTGATTTGGCCGACGAGGTTTCGCTGAGCCGGTCGGCCATGACCAGCTCGCTGGACTCCCTTGAGAAGCTGGGCCACACGGTGCGGGCGCCCCACCCGAGTGACCGTCGGATGATCGCCATCTCCCTGACGCCGTCCGGCCGGGAGTTCATAAGCCAACGCCTGCCGGAGAGGTATCAGAAGTTCCACCGAGTGATGAGCAGTCTTTCGAGCAGAGAGCGGACCACCCTCCTGCAAACGTATGCAAAGATCATTGATCTCCTTGCCTCCGGCATGGAGGTGGATCGCAAGTGAGCATTTGGGCTTGCCAACCCCACGGCCCAAGAGCGAGATAGCAGACCTGTAGTACAACGGCCTCCCGCGATGGGCTCGATGCGGTGAATAGACTTAGAGAATTGGAGTGCATCCATGAATGATCAGAGATGGGAACATCGTATTGCGGCGGTCTTGTTGGTCGCCTTTTTCTTGGCGGGCTGCGACCGCGGGCAGGAATCTCCGCCGCCGCCTGTCCCGGAAGTCGCCACGGTGACGGTTCAGCCTCACCCGATGGTGCTGACCACCGAGTTGCCCGGTCGCTCGGCACCCTACCTTATTGCGGAGATCCGGCCCCAGGTCAGCGGGCTTATCCAGAAGCGGCTCTTCACGGAAGGGGCGGACGTGAAGGCCGGGGACGTTCTTTACGAGATCGATCCCAACAGCTACCGGGCTGCCTATGCCAACGCGGAGGCGGCCGTGGCTTTGGCTAAGGCCAACCATGCCAACTCGTTGGCGGCCGTGGCTGGGGCAAAGGCCGGTCACGCCACGGCCCTGGCAACCCGCGACGCGTCCAAAGCGGCCCTGGTTGCCGCCAAGGCAGCCCAGTCGCGCGCGGAGGCCAACGCCGTCCCCCTTCGCCTTCGGGCGGAGCGCTTTGGCGAGCTTGTAGCCGACAAAGCCGTCAGCCAGCAGGATTTCGACGACGTCTCCGCGGCGCTGAAGCAGGCCGAGGCCGGAATCGAAAGCGCGGTGGCAATGGTGCGAAGCGCCGAGGCGAATATCGTGGGGGCCGAGGCGGCAATCCAGGTGGCCGAGGCCAAGATCCAGAGCGCCGAAGCGGCAGTTCTAAGCGCCAAGGCAGCCATCGGGAGTGCTGACGCGGGTTTGGAGACAGCGCAAATCAACCTTGGCTACACGCGGATCACATCGCCCATATCGGGGCGCATCGGGCGCTCCGCCATCACCACCGGCGCCCTGGTGACAGCTCACCAACCCGCTGCCCTCGCCACTATCCAGCAACTCGACCCCATCTACGCGGACGTGCCGCAATCCACCGCCGAACTGCTGCGTCTCCAGCGACGCCTGGCGGACGGTCGGCTGTCGCACAATGGAACCCAGAACGCCGTGAAGCTCATCCTGGCCGACGGCGCCGCCTACCCGCTCGAAGGGACGCTCGAGTTCCGCGACGTTTCGGTGGACCCGACCACCGGCTCGTTCATCCTCCGAATGGTTTTTCCAAACCCGGACAAGACCCTCCTGCCAGGCATGTTCGTCCGGGCGGTGGTGGTGGAGGGCGTCAACGACCGGGCCATCCTGGTTCCTCAGCAGGCGGTCTCGCGCAATCCCAAGGGAGACCCCCTCGCCATGATCGTCGATGCGAACGGCGTCGCCCAGGCGCGGATGCTCACCCTCGACCGCGCCATCGGCGATAAGTGGCTCATCTCGGCGGGGCTTGCACCAGGCGATCGCGTGATTGTCGAGGGTCTCCAACGGGTGCGGCCCGGCGCCCCGGTAAGAGCGGTTCCCTTTGTCGCGGGCGGAAAAGAGAGCGCGCCAGCCGGGCAAGCCACCCAACCGGCCACGAAAGCGGACTAACGGAGACACACCATGCTATCGAGATTTTTCCTGGACCGGCCGGTCTTCGCCTGGGTGATCGCCATTTTCATCATGCTGCTGGGCGCACTGGCCATCTATAACCTGCCCATTGCCCAGTATCCGCCCATCGCTCCGCCGGCCATCGCCATCGACTCCTTCTATCCCGGGGCCTCGGCACAGACGGTCGAGAACAGCGTGACCCAGATCATCGAGCAGAAGATGACCGGCTTCGATGACATGCTCTATCTTTCCGGCACGAGCGATGCGGCGGGCGCTTCGCGCATCGAATTGACCTTCAAGCCGGGGACCGATCCGGACCTGGCCTGGGCAAAAGTCCAGAACAAGCTCCAGCTCGCCATGGCCAGCCTGCCGGAAGTGGTCCAGCGCACAGGGGTCAAGGTCAGCAAATCCACGCGGAACTATTTGCTTCTTGCCGGGCTGGTCTGCGAAGACGGCAGCATGAACGGCGATGACCTGCGGGACTATGCCCAGTCCAACCTCGAGAAGGTTCTGTCGCGCGTGCCCGGCGTCGGCGAGGTCCAGAATTTCGGTTCCCAGTACGCCATGCGTGTCTGGCTGGACCCGGACAAACTGACCAATTACCGCTTGACCATGGAAGATGTGATCATGGGGTTGCGGTCCTACAACGTGGAGGTTTCCGCCGGGCAGTTCGGCGGGCTTCCAGCGGTGGAAGGTCAGCGCCTGAACGCATCCATCATCGTACAAAGCCTCCTCCAGACCCCGGATGAGTTCGCCGCCATTCCCCTGCGCACCAATCCGGACGGTTCTATTGTGCGCGTCAAGGATGTGGGACGGACCGAGTTGGGCACCGAGTTTTACGATATCGAGGCCCTCTACAACGGCAAACCAGCCGCCGTCCTGGCCATCCGGCAGACGCCCGGCGCCAACGCACTGGACACAGCCAATGCCATCAAGGCGAAACTCAAGGAAATGAGCGCCTATTTCCCGGCGGGAATGAAGGTGGTCTATCCCTACGACACCACCCCCTTCGTCAGGGTGGCCATTGGCGAAGCGGTCAAGTCCCTGCTCCAGGCAATTGTGCTGGTTTTCCTGGTCATGTGGCTGTTCATGGGAAACATCCGAGCCACGCTGATTCCGACTATCGCCGTGCCCGTGGTGCTCCTGGGCACCTGCGCCGCGCTGGGGGCGTTTGGGTATTCCATCAACATGCTGACCATGTTTGCCATGGTGATTGCCATCGGACTGTTGGTGGACGACACCATCGTGGTGGTGGAAAACGTGGAACGGCTCATGAGCGAAGAGGGTCTTTCGCCCAAGGAGGCCACCGCCAAGAGCATGGGGCAGGTTACCAGCGCCTTGATTGGTTTCCTCCTGGTGCTGTCGGCCTTGTTCGCCCCCATGGCGTTCTTCAGTGGCTCTACCGGGATCATCTACCGGCAGTTCTCCGTGACCATCGTATCGGCCATGGTGTTGTCGGTGACGGTGGCCCTGATCCTGACGCCGGTGCTGTGCGCGAACATTCTCAAGCCGGTGGTCAAGGGGCACGAGGCGGCGGAAGGTGCAATCCGGTTCCTGCGCCCGTTTTTCGTGTGGTTCGACCGCGGGTTCTACCGGTTCCGCGATGGCTTTGTGAAACTGGTCGGCTACGGGCTTGTCCGAAAATTCCGTTTCGTGGCCGCGTATGTCCTGATCGTGGGCGGCCTGCTGTGGCTCTACAGGGGAATGCCGACCAGCTACCTGCCGGACGAAGACCAAGGAATGCTGTTTGCCCAGATCATTATGCCCACGGGCGCGACCCTGGAGCAGACCCAGGCGGTCGCGGACGGCTGTCAGCGCTATTTTCTCGAGCACGAGAAGGAAGCGGTGGACTCCTGTATGACGGTTGCCGGCATGGCCTTTTCCGGCAGAGGGCAGAACAACGGCATGCTCTTTATCAAACTGAAGGATTGGAGTCTTCGCAAACGACCGGACCTGCGGGCCAAGGCGGTCGCGGGGCGTGCCATGGCGGAGTTCTCAAAGATCCGTGGCGCCATCGCCTTCGCCTTCCCGCCGCCCTCGGTCATCGAACTGGGCAATGCCACAGGGTTCGACTTCCAATTGGTGGATCGTGGCGGAGTCGGGCACCAGGTCCTGACGCAGGCCCGCAATCAGCTTCTGGGCATGGCGGCGCAGGATCAGAGACTGATAAAAGTCCGTCCCAACGGCATGGAGGATGTGCCCGAATACCGCATCGACGTGGACTGGCAGAAGGCCGGCGCCCAGGGCCTGCCCATCACCTCCATCCACAACACCATTTCGGCGGCTTTCGGCAGTGCCTATGTCAACGACTTCATTCAGGCCGGCCGCGTCAAACGGGTGTTCGTCCAGGCGGACGCTCCCTACCGAATGCTCCCCAAAGACTTGGAGAAACTCTACGTCCGCAACATGTCTGGAAAGATGGTGCCGTTTACTTCCTTTGCCTCCGGCCACTGGACCAGCGGTTCGCCGAAGCTGGAGCGTTTCAACGGCTTTCCGTCCATGAACATTTGGGGTGAGCCGACACCGGGCAGGAGTTCCGGCGAGGCCATGCAGGCGATGGAAGAGATAACCTCAAAGCTGCCGCAGGGGATCGGTTATGACTGGACCGGACTTTCCTACCAGGAGCGGCAGGCCGCGTCTCAGAAGGGCCTGCTCTATACCTTTTCCATTCTGATCATGTTTCTTTTCCTGGCGGCGCTGTATGGGAAATGGGACATCCCCATCTCGGTTCTGCTCATCCTGCCTCTGGGTGTCATCGGCGGCTTTATTGCTTCGAGGATGCGCGGGTTGCCAAGCGACGTCTACTTCCAGATCGGCATGATGAACACGCTGGGGCTGGCCACCAAGAACGCCATTCTGATCGTTCAGTTCGCCAAGGACGGGGTGGATGAAGGGCTGGGATTAATCGAGGCCGCTCTACGGGCGGTGAAGTTACGGCTCCGACCGATCCTCATGACGTCCTTAACGACCGGCATTGCCGTACTCCCCATGGCCTTCAGTACGGGTGCCGGCGCGGGCGCCATGAACGCCATCGGCACCGTGGTTCTGGGGGGAATGTTCACCGGCACGATCCTCGTGGTCCTGTTTGCGCCGCTGTTCTACGTGCTGATCGAAAAGACCTTCGGCAGGCGCGGCAAGCTCCAGGCGGCCTAGAGCGATGAAATCAACCAATCCGGGAATCTTTGAAATGAACAGGAACATATTTGTTTTACTCGTTGGAATGCTCACAGTCATGGGCGGCTGCACTCTGGCCCCGCAGTACAGCCGCCCAGAGGCGCCGATCCCTGACAGTTGGCCCAGCGGAGCCGCCTACCCGGCCACCCAGCCGACAACCAACCCTTCGGACGCCACGCAGTTGAAGCGGCGGGAGTTCTTCCGCGACGAGAAGCTCCAGCGGGTCATTGAGATGGCTTTGCGGAACAACCGCGACCTGCGGCTGGCCGCCCTTAACGTCGAACGGTCCCGCGCATTGTATGGGATTCAACGGGCTGAAGTGTTCCCAACGCTCAACGCGGTCGCCAGCGGAAGCAAACAGAGGGTGCCGGCCGACCTCTCGGGCACCGGGCAACCAATGACCGTCAAGCAGTACGGGGCGAACCTGGGCGTCACCGCGTGGGAGATTGACTTCTTTGGCCGAATCCGCAGCCTGTCCGACGCGGCACTACAGGAGTATTTCGCCACCGAACAGGCCAACCGCAGCGCGCGGATTCTGCTGGTGTCCGGAGTCGCCAACACCTATCTGGCCCTGGCGGCGGACAGGGAAACCCTCAAGCTGGCCCAGACCACCCTCCAGACGCAGCAGGCCGCCTACGACCTGGTCAAGCGGCGCCTCGAGCGCGGACTGGTTCCCGAACTGGACCTCTATCGGTCGCAAACACAGGTCGATGCCGCCCGGGCAGACCTCGCTCAGTTTATGCAATTGGTGGCGCAAGACAAAAACGCGCTGAACCTTCTGGTCGGCTCCCCCGTGTCGGACGACCTGTTGCCCGCCGAACTGGGCAGCGTCAGCCCGCTCAAAGACATCTCCCCCGGCGTATCCTCCCAGGTGCTCCTGAGCCGACCCGACATTTATCAGGCCGAGGCCCACCTCAAGGCCGCTAACGCCAATATCGGCGCCGCCCGGGCGGCGTTCTTCCCAAGGATCTCCCTGACAACCGCTATCGGAACCGGGAGCGATGAGCTGTCAGGCCTTTTCACATCCGGCTCCAAGGCTTGGAGCTTTGCGCCGCAGATCGTAATGCCTATTTTCGATTCCCGCACGTGGTCGGCATTGAAGCTGACTGAAGTCCAAAAGAAGTCCGCCATTGCCCAATACGAGAAGGCAATTCAGTCGGCCTTCCGGGAGGTGGCCGATGCCCTGGCCGTGCGCGGCACGATAAATCAGCAGATATCGGCGCAGGAATCCCTTGTCCACGCGGCCGGGGAAACTTACCGTCTCTCCAATGATCGTTACACCAAGGGAATTGACAGCTACCTATCCGTCCTGGACGCCCAGCAATACCTCTACGCGGCGCAGCAAAGGCTAGTTGCACTTCGGTTGGGGAGGCTCGCGAACCAAGTGAGGCTTTACGCGGTGTTGGGCGGCGGTTGGCAGTCGGAGCCGACGCTCCCCGCGTCACGATGACAGCGATCCCCGAAGAGAAAGAAGGCTCCAAGGCCCTCGTACTGAACGCCGAGGAACAACTGATACGTTGACAGTTCCACGGGCCGCGGCTAACCTCCTGCGGTGGATGGCACTGCGTGGAAGTGCTCAGATACGAGAAGGAATGGGTGATGTACATCACGGACAGAAGCTTCCCGGCCCTGCCTGGGCCATTGCCCTGCAAGCAAGACCGGCCAGGCACAGGGCAAGTTTCGGCAGCACCAGGTGGACAGTTTGGCTCAAGTGGGGCTTGTTTTCCCGGAGTTCGTCAGGAGTCTTCAGTATGAGTTCCCAGGTTACCGAGTTGCCGTTTCTGGATGAGCTGGCTCCTCGCTTCCATCTGCCCGTTCCTGAGCACTTGTCAGCCGAGGCGTCCGGGGCCGAGATCCGCAAGGCGATAGAGCGTTGGGGAGGCAAGGCGCTGGTCAAGCCCGACGTCCAATCGGGTCGTCGCGGCAAGGCCGGGGCCGTCCGCCTGGTCAAAGACTACGTCGAGGCTCAGAAGGAGCTCAAGCGAGTCCAGGGCCTGGACATCGGCGGGCGCCTGCCTCGCACGGCCTACCTCGTGCAATACGTGCCCAGCGACATGGAGGTATACACGGCCATCACTTACGATTCTCGCTACCTCGGCCCGGCGATGACGATCTCGCTGGCTGGGGGAATGGACGTGGAGGAGGTCGAGGAGGGGAAGAAGATCACCTTCCCGGTGGACGTCTACAAGGGGCTCGACGCCTACCAGGCCAGCGAGGTGCTGCGAAAGCTGGGCTTCCCGGCGAAGGTGGTAAGTTCTCTTTCGCGGAACCTTGTCGAATTGTGGGACATGTTCATCGCCAGCGGCATGCGGATGTGCGAAGTCAATCCGTGGCGCATTTCGCCCGAGGGCAAGCCGTACGTCTGCGACTTCAAGGCGGTCTTCGATGAGGCGAACGTCAAGTTCCAGAACCTCGGCCTGGAGTTGCCCGAGTATCCAGCCAACATGACGCCGTTTGAAGAGGAAATGGCCTCGTGGAACGCGTCGAGCCATCAAGGTCAGGCCCATGTCGCGGAGCTTGGCGGAAAGCGGATCCTGCCGATCCTCTTCGGCGGCGGCGCGTCCACGATCATCACCGAGACGCTCCTCCAGGACGGCGGCGATCCGATCTTTCTTTCGGACTTCGGCGGCAACCCGCCTTATGAGCGGATGTACGGCACGGCAAAGATCTGCTTCCAGCATCATCTCGCCAAGGCCAAGGGGGTTCTCATCCTCGGCGGAAAGGCGAATAACACGCTCATTGACGTGACGTTCAAGGCCATCGCCGTCGCCCTGCAGGACTACGTGATAGAGCACGGCCCGATCAACACGCCTTTCATTGTCGGCCGGGGTGGCCCCCGTCTGGTACATGGCCTGCTGACGCTCCGCGACACGTTGGACTCGCTCGGCGTGCCGTACGTCATCTTCGGCCCCGACACGCCCGTGACCCTGGTGGCCGAGTACGCCGCCAAGTTCGTAAACGCCTGCTGCGGGGAAAACGGGGGTGCCCAGTGAGAGCCAAGACGTTAAGCGATCTTCTCAAGGCGGGTGACCGCGTCGCGGTGTCGAACATCACCGGGCGGGAGGCCAGCACCGTGACCGCGGTTTCGCAGGAATACTGCCGCAACATCGTTGGCGGCTGGGCGCTGGGCAAAGGCGGCTTCCGGATCGACCTGCCGACAAGCGAATCCATCCCGGTCTTCTCGACCGTCGAGGAGATGTTCAGCCAACTGCCCAGGGAAGGCTGGCCCAACAAGATCATCGTGTACTCCCCGCCGGCGGCTGTATACGGGGAGGTGAAGGGGGTCGTGGATCATGGCCGCTCTTCGGTCGAGACGATCTACATCATCACCGAGCACGTTTCTGTCGAGGTCACAGCCAAGATCGGGCAGCTCTGCCGACAGGCGAACATCGACGTGGTCGGCTGCAACTCGCTCGGCGTGATCAACGCCCACGACGCCGTTCGCGTGGGCGCCGTTGGCGGGGACACGCCGGCGGAGAGCTTCCGTCCCGGCTGCGTGACGATCATCTCCAACAGCGGGAACATGGTCAACACGATGGCGTCGTACCTGCAGGCCGCGGGGCTGGGCACGGCCTACGGAGTGTCGACGGGCAAGGACCCGCTGATTCTCTCGCCCCTGGGGGACCTGCTGGGGCTGGTCCGCGGCGAAGGTCGGACGAAGCTCGTGGTCCTGTACATCGAGCCGGGCGGGCTGTATGAGAAGTTCGCCGTTGAGGCGCTTCTCAAGGAGCCGCTGGGGGTGCCCATCATCGCCTACATCACGGGCGAGGTGCTTGCCAAGGGCAACCTGGCGCTGGGTCACGCCGGCGCGGTGGTCGAGGGCAAGGACACCGACGCCCCGGCCAAGATGCGATTGTTCGACGACTATTTCGGGATTGAACCGTTCGACCCCGACGCGCGGTATCGAAAGTCGGCGGATTTGGCGATGTCGCTGGGCAGGGGCATTCGCATTCGAAGCCTGCATCATCTGCCGGCCGCGGCCAGGCTGATCTGCGACCGCCTGGAAATCCATCGCGATTTCACGCCGGGCAGGCGGCTGCGATTGAACCCCTGGTTCGCCAGCTACAGGGCGCTCGAGGCGAGCCTGCCGTCGCGCCTCGTGCTGCCACAAGGGACAATCCCCGAGCCCTACAGGTCACAGCTCGATCTGATGGGCGGGGAAACTATCGGGGCAAGCCCCGCCCGTAGGAACATGCGAAACGCCAGCCACGCGTCGTCCAACGACGGCAAACTGACCCGCATCTACGGGCGCTCGCTGGACAAACTCATGCAGGAGGGTTCGTTCGTGAACTCACTGATGCTCGCATGGCTGGGAGAGCCCGTCGGTGACTTCCAGGCGCGCCTGGTTGAGAAATGCCTGATCGCTTCCATCAGCAACGGGCCCGGGACCATCTCCGCCCAGGGCGCAAAGCTTTCGGCGTCGGCGGGCAACGCGCCGAACACCGCCATCATCGCATCCCTGGCGTGCATCGGCGAGGTGCATGGCGGCAACGGGAGGCGCGGCGTGGACTACCTGCTGGGCGTGTTCAAGAATTCAGGCCTTCGGGATCCGTTCGACCCGCATCACGGCCTGGACATCAGGAAGTTCGCCCACCAGGAGGCCGACCGGTTCAACAGCCTACGAACCGCGGCCAAGGAGGCCGGCACGGACTACGAGCGCCTGCCTGGCCTGGGGCATCCCGTCTTCCACGACCAGCCGGTAAACTACGATCCCCGCGAGAGGATCATCGCCCGCGCCCTGGAGGATGCGGGGAAATGCAACGTGTTCCTGGACTTCCTGCACCTGCTGTCCCGGCGGATCAAGGAGATCGGCATCTCCAGCACCGTATGGGCGGTCAACCTCGACGCCGCCATAGCCGCCGTCACCCTGGGCGTCTGCTGGAAACCGCTCATCGAAAAGCGAATCACCGTCCAGCGGACAAAGGACATCGCCTTCAGCATCTTCGCCATCGGCCGGGCCGCCGGCGCCGTGTCCGAATACCTGGACCACCAGGACTTCGGCAGCCCCATGGACATGCGCATTCCAACCACCGAGTGCGTGGCTCTGAACAAGGCTGTCCCCTGACCTGACCGTTCGTGCTCCACGCAGGAATCCTCGCAAGGCAGCCACTCGAAAGTCGGGGAGGAATGCTGTATTCTAAGGGGCTTGTCGCGGCCGGTCTGCCGCGACGGTTGCATTGGACCGACAGGAGCCGCCGAATGCCGTATCAGCATGATAAGAGCTTTACCCGCTGTGAGAAGATTCGCACGCGCATATTCCCCACCAGCCACGCGTGCAGCCTGGCCGCGGCCAGGGAAATAGCGGAACTGATCCGCAGCCGCCAGGCGGAGGGCAAGAAGTGCGTGCTCGGCCTGGCCACGGGTTCCACGCCCATGACCCTGTACGCCGAGCTTGTGCGGATGCACCGCCAGGAGCAGCTTAGCTTCGCCAACGTGGTGACCTTCAACCTTGACGAGTACTACCCTATGGCGCCTCAGGAGCTTCAGAGCTACCGGCGTTTCATGGCTGAGCACCTGTTTGACCACGTGGACATCGACCCGGCAAATGTTCACATACCTGACGGCACGATCGCCCTGGAGCAGGTGGCGGAGTATTGCGCCGGATACGAGCGGGCAATCGCGGAGGCGGGGGGGATCGACCTTCAGATTCTCGGCATCGGGCGAACCGGGCACATCGGCTTCAACGAACCGGGTAGCCCGCAGGACAGCCCTACCCGCCTGATCTGGCTGGACCAGCTCACTCGCAACGACGCGGCGAGCGACTTTTTCGGCGAGGCCAACGTGTCGCGGCGGGCCATTACCATGGGCGTCGGCACGATCCTCAAGGCCAGGAGGGTGCTCATGCTGGCCTTCGGCGAGGGCAAGGCGCGCATCGTCGCCAGCGCCGTCGAGGGGCCTGTCACGCCGACGGTCGCCGCGAGCTTCCTCCAGGACCACCAGGCCGCCGATGTTCTGCTGGACCTTGCCGCGGCTGAGCAACTTACACGCGTCAAAAGCCCGTGGATGTTGGGAGCCGTGCCGTGGGACCAGCGCACGATCCGCAAGGCGGTCATCTGGCTGGCTTCAACGACGGGCAAGGCGATCCTGAAGCTCACCGACGAGGACTACAACGAGAACCACCTCCAGGCCCTCCTGGCCGAGCACGGCCCGGCCTACGCGATAAACCTGCTGGTATTCCGGGGGCTTCAGATGGACGTGACGGGCTGGCCTGGCGGCAAGCCGCCGGTCAAGAAACAGCCCGGCGACGTCCACCGCCCCGGCGACGACATATACCCGAAGCGTGTGCTGATCTTCAGCCCACACCCCGACGACGACGTGATCTCCATGGGCGGCACGCTGATCCGCCTGGTCGAGCAGGGCCACGAGGTGCATGTGGCCTACCAGACCAGCGGTAACATCGCGGTCTTCGACAGCGACGCGATCAGCTTCACGGAGTTCGCCACGGAGTTCAACCGCTCGTTCGGCATTGACACGAAGCCGCTCATGCAGATCGAGGACCACATCGAGCAGTTCCTCCGCAACAAGAAGCCAGGGCAGATCGACAGCCCGGAGATCCAGCGGATCAAGACGCTCATCCGCTACGGCGAGGCGAGAGCGGCTGGGCGGCAGTGCGGCCTGGCCGAGCAGAACATCCACTTCCTGGACATGCCCTTCTACGAGACCGGGCGAGTGACCAAGAAGCCCTTGAGCCAGCGCGACATCGACATAATCGTCGAGTTACTGGAGAAGGTCCAGCCTCACCAGGTTTACGCGGCCGGCGACTTGTCGGACCCGCACGGCACGCACCGGACGTGCCTGACCGCGGTGCTCCAGGCGCTCGGGCGCGTCCGCGACCAGGACTGGTTCAAGATGTGCGAGGTCTGGCTGTATCGCGGGGCCTGGCAGGAGTGGGAGCCACACCAGATAGACATGGCCGTGCCGCTTAGCCCGCAGGAACTGCGCCGCAAGATCGAGGCGATCTTCAAACACGAATCGCAGAAGGACAAGGCCCTGTTCCCGGGCATCGATCAGCGCGAGTTCTGGCAGAGGGCGGAGCAAAGAAACCGCGACACCGCGAAGACCTACGACAAGCTCGGCCTGGCCGAGTACGAGGCCATCGAGGCCTTCGTCCGCTGGGACGGGCAGACGAATATTGGGTAGAAGACGGGCGGAAGGTCATAGGTCATAGGAATAGGTCATAGGTCATAGGTCGTAGGTCATAGGTCGCGGGGAACAGCAGGCCAGCCCGCCCCGCATGGCCGGGTGAAGGGGGTGCATGCCCGGCCCCTCTTAAACCCCTCTCCCTTGAAGGGAGAGGTCGGCCCGACAGGGCCGGGTGAGGGTGCCGGTACGCTGACCAAGACGGGATCGCTTGCCGGCCTACGGCAGGCGCGCTACAATAGCTCGGTCGAAATGGCTGCGGGGAGTTCGCCCCAGCCCGTGAACAGGTCAACCATGCGATGCGCCCAGGGGTTGCGTGGCAAGGGCCTGGAGGAGCGACAAATGGGAATGCAGATGGTCCGAAGAAGGAACGCGGTATCGGCGTTGAGCTTCCTGGTCATCATGTGTTGCTGGGGCTGCTCTGCTTCCGAGAAGGCCATGGGGTGGGATTTGAAGTCCGAGGACATTCCGGGTTTCCTTGCCCAAGGAGGTTCCATGCCTGGCGCGTCCATAACGATCACTGACATGCCAACGCCGCTGCTGATGACCAAGGGTGAGCAGGAGGAAATCATCCAAGCCCTGAAGAAGGACACGCACCGCTTTCAGGGAGACGACTCCTTCACTGCCGGCCCATCATATAGTGTCCCCTTCAACATTTGCCTGTTTCGTGGGCCTGACGTTCTGATAATAGGGCTGGACGATTTCGGCCTCGGCCTCGGCGATCGCGACGAGTTCCGCTTTATCAACCCATCCTTTGTGCGGGCAGTTGATAAGGTTCTCCGAAAGAATGGCGTTTATACTCCCGAAACAGCGGACTATTACAGGAACATGCTTGCTAAAGGCGCTGTCGATCCCGGGCCCGACGCCGGTCTCGTGACGACTGACGGGCCGATACGCGTCTCAGACATGGCTCCCCGAGTTATAGCGTCTTTCGTCGGCGACACTAGAGAGGGGGAAATATCGGCCAGGATCAACAGGACTCACGGCACAGAGATCGGGCTTGATCGCCGCGGCGCCGACAGCGAGGCCCTGCTCAATAGCCTGGTCGAAGATAGTTGGCCAACCCAAAGCGATGAGAAGTCTGCCAGCGCCCCTATGCAAGAGGACGCGATCGAAATCACGGTGGGAATCGACCTCATAACTGTAATCGCCTGGCTTGACGAGTCGGGATTCCGCTTCGGCAAGGATGGGAAATATCGGTTTGACAATCCGAGCCTGGCCCGGGAGATCGAAAAACTCTTTGAGAAAGAAGGAATGTTCGATTCGCCGGGCAGTGCCGCCGGGCAGGCCATTGCCAACGCGCACGCGGGAAAGGGCAACAAATACAAGCAAATGCTTGAGGCCGCGGCCGGCAAGAAACGCCCCGAGGGCGCCGCCAGGCAAGCGGCAGTAGCGGCGCGTGAACAAGCCAAGCAAGAGGCGGCGGCGCGTGAAAGAGCCATGGCCAAGGATCAGTCTCTCCCTCCGCCGCAGGAACCCCCGGCCGAGATCCCCGTGATCATGCTCGACGCTTCCGAGGCGATCGGGACCATCGTAACGCCGCACATGGAAGTGCCGATCGACCCCAACACGAACGTGATGTGGTGCTCGACGTTTCAACTGGCATGGAACGAGATGTGTACCCTTGCGGGCGGTCCGTTGCAGATCGTAAACGCACCGCCGATGGTCGGCGTCCTGAATAAGCGCACCGCGACACGGGCTGACCTTGACGAGGCGAGTTACCTGGCCATGGCGGGCGTCGGCCCGGCCACCATCGAGAAGATCAACAAGGAACTGGCCCGCAAGTTCCCCGGCACGCCCCTGGCCAGGGTGCCCGCCGACATCGCCAGGAATGTGGGCGAGGGATACTGGATAGCTTACTCGTGCCTGCTCAAGGACCTGCTGTTCGACGAGCCCTTCGAGCGAAGCTCCCTGCCCATGCGGTTTGTCGATGCGAACGTCGTCACTTTCGGCGTAACCCCCTATGAGGGGGATGACGTGCCAAGCCCCGACGATGCTGCCGAGGCCAAGAAGGCAGGGCCGAATAGTCAGCTCCAGCACAGGGCGAAGCTCAATGCCCAGGTCCTGATACACGACTTCAAAGACTCGAACGATTTCATAGTCGAACTCCTGACGAAGTCGAAAGACGACCGCCTGATCCTGGCGAAAGTCAAGCCAGGCAGCACGCTGTCCGAGACGATCGACATGGTCTTGAAGCGAGTCGGTTCGTCCAAACCTGCGAACATGGCCAACGAGGACTCGCTCAAGGTGCCCATAATCAACGTCGACATCAGCAAACGCTACGAACAGCTTATCGGGAAGACTCTTGTGCAGGCCCGTATGCCCATTCTGGAGGCACTTCAGGTAATTCGATTCCGGCTCGATGAGAAGGGCGCCCAACTAATGTCTCTCGCGTTCATGAGTGTCGGCAGCGCCTGCCCTCATTGGATGGAATTCGATAAACCGTACCTCGTCCTGCTTCAGCGGAAAGACGCGAAGCATCCTTACTTCGCGATGTGGGTAGCCAATCCAGGGCTAATGGCCAAGATGCAGGTCCAAAGCCTGCCGCGGGAGTCCCCGGCCGAAAAGGCCAAGGCGCTCGGATTCCAACTGCTTGAGGATCCAGCCCGCCGCCTCAAGGGCATTGACCTGGAAGTTGCAGCCGATGATCTTGCCGACACCGGCAAACCCGGCGTTCCGTACCTGATCAAGGGTCTGCAATCCCATGACGCCATCGTTCGCACGTTGTCGGCCCGCGGGCTGGCCAAGATCGGCCCGGGAGCCAAAGATGCCACCGAGATCCTGGCCAAGGCCATGATTGCCGAGAAGGACGGCAATACCGCATCCGAGATCGCGGGCGCGATCGGCAAGGTCGGCCCGCCGCCGGCCAAGCTCGTTCCCGCCGTTCTGGCGGCCCTGAAAGAGAGAGGCAATCTCAAGGAGGTGAATTACCGTGATGCCATGGTTGCGTTGGGCCCGCCGGCAGTGCCCGCATTGATAACGGCGATGGAATCGCCGGACAGGGACGTTCAACATGGTGCAATCGAATCGCTGGGCAGGATAGGCCCTGGCGCCAAGAGCGCCGTTGACGCCCTGGTGAGGAAGATGTTGGACGCGAACTCAGACTTCGTCGTTCTGGGAGAGGTATATGAGGCGATAGGCCAGACTGGAACACCCGCCATCCCAGCACTTTTCGATGCCGTGAAGAGAGGCAAGACACCTGTGCAAGAGCGCGCTGCCCACGCACTGGGCGGTATGGGCACGCCAGCAGTTACGCACCTCATGGCCGCCCTGAAGAAGCGCAACCCCTATGTGCGTTCGGTGGCCGCGGACGCCCTTGGCAACATTGAGCCTCCAGCCCATGACGCCGTTGACGCCCTCATCGGACTAATAAAGGATCCGTCGGATGACGTACGTTTCCGTGCCTATGAGTCCCTGGCCATGATCGGGGATGCCAAGGCACTTGGGGTGATGCTGATTGCGGCCAAGGATGATGATGAGTGGATGCGATCTACTGCGGCGATGGCATTGGGAGCGATCAGACCGGTCAACGCCGAGGCAATCAATGCGCTGATAGCCCTGTTGCATGACAAGGAAAGCCTGGTTCGTAGAGGGGCCATCATGGCCCTTGGCGAGATCGGTCCGAAGGCTCAAAGGGCTTTGCCCGAGCTGGACCGGATATCGAAAAACGACGATGAGCCGGACACGCGCGAGATGGCCAGGGACGCGTGCACAAGGATTACATCGCCAGAGACGAAACCGTCAAAGAGTCAGAGTGGCATATTTGCACCCCAATGAGCTGCGCCGCAAGATCGAGGCGATCTTCAAGCACGAATCGCAGAAGGACAAGGCCCTGTTCCCCGGCATAGATCAGCGCGAGTTCTGGCAAAGGGCCGAGCAGAGGAACCGCGACACCGCCAAGGCATACGACAAGCTCGGCCTGGCCGAGTAGCCTTCGTCCGCTGGGACGGGCAGACGAATATAGGGTGAAAAAGGAAGGATGAAGTAGAAGAAAAAGAAGCTTATCTCATGCAGAGGTGAAACACAGGCTTCAGGTCGCCACGGCGACTCACTGCGGCAAGCTTCAGGTGAAATCCCTGCTCGCTGAAGCGAACAGGCCTCAGAAGCGGAGAGGTCTTCCAGGTCCCGATTCCGTGTTCCCGGTTCCGCGTTTGCTCTTCCTGGTTCCTGGTTCCGCCGTTGCTTTCCCGGGTTCCTGGTTCCCAATTCCGGGTTCCGCTTTTGCTTTTCCGGGTTCCGGGTTCCGGGTATGCCCTTACGGGCACACTACGAACCAAGATATGCCCTTACGGGCACACTACGAACTACTTGAATCCTTCCACGTTTCCAAGCGTGTATTTTTCGATGGCCTTGGCGAGGTCCACGTTGTTGATGTTGGCCAGGGTACACATCCAGGCCAGGACGTCGGCGAACTCTTCTTCCTTGTTGTCCTGGTCGGTGCCGGCAAGGGCGGTGGCGAGTTCGCCCACTTCCTCGATGAACCACATGAAGGTCCCGGGCGTGCCGCGCTGGCTGTCGCGGGCGTAGTACTTGTCTCGGATGAACTGCTGGAACTCGCGGAGCTTCATGTCGTGGGTCAAGAGGGCTTCTCCAGTTCTTCTATGGCGTCGTCGATGCGTTCGAGTACTTGCCCGGCGCGGCTTTGGGGGTCCAGGCCGAGGGATTTTTCGGCGTCCTCGCGGGCGTGGCGGAGCATGGCGGGGTCTTTCGTGGCCCGGCCGGCAAGGTAGCGTATCATGGCGGTCTTGGCCCAGGCGTCGGCGGATTTGGGTTCGAGGAGCGTCACTTTTTCGATGGCGGCTATGGCTTGGCCGAAGTCGCCGTTGGTGCGGTATATGGCCGCCATCGCCTCATAGGCGTTGGGCTGGTACGGGTTGATGTGGGTGATTTCCTGGAAGTACGTCAGGGCCTGGTCGTTCTGCCCTAGCGAGCGGTAGGTTTCGGCGATCTGTCGGGCGTACTTGGGGTCGGTCATCGTGTGGCGGTGGAGGTGGATGAGGTTGGGCAGGGCCTTTTCCGGCTGGCCGAGCTGGTTGTAGATGTTCGCGAGCTGCTCGTAGCTGTAGCTGTCCAGCGGCTGGCGCTGCTGGAGCAGTTCCAGGGCGGCGATTGCGGCGGCCCACTGCTTCTTGGCGATGTAGCATTCCGAGAGCACCTTGGGCGCGAAGCTGGTGGTGTGGTCGATCGCTTCAAGCTTGTTGGCGAACTCGATGGCGTCGTCGTACTTCTTTTTGTCGGACAGCACGACGGCGAGCACTCCCAGCGCGCGGGTGGAGTTGGGATCCAGCTTGATCGCCTTTCGCGCGGTCTGCTCGGCTGATTTCCTGTCGCCGCGATAGTACTGTGCCAGCGCGAGCGTGGCCTGGGCGGCGGGGTCCTGGGGCTTTTCCTTGACGGCCTTGGTGGCCTTGGCGAGGTCGGGCGGGGGATTCGGGTTGAAGCCCCACTTCTTGACCGTCTCGTGTGCCCACTTGTCGAAGGCCTGGTCGAAGTCCTTTTCCGGCACGCCGACGATCCGCTGGAAGACCTCGGTCTGGCTTAGCCCGTCGTGGAAGCCCTTGAGCATCTCGATGACCTTGTCGTAGCCCTTTGTCTCGATAATGTACTCCATCACCCACTCGCTCTGGGCGTACGCGAGCGACCTGTCGCCGGCCTTTTTGGGTCTGATGAAGGCCCAGTCCAGTTCCTTCATCGGGAACAGCTTGCCGGTCCGCGTGGCTGTAACGAGCATCCGCACGAACGCGTAGTTTCTCTTGTCCGGCTGCTGGAAGACTGCGCAGGCCTCGGTGAACCAGTGGGGGATTCGGTTGTCGGTGGCGGAGAGCGTGACGGTGTGGGTGTACTCATGCCTCAGCACCACAGCCCAGTTGTGCGTGCCGAACGGGCTCCGTTCGCTGTTGGGGGCCACCATCGCTATCACGCGCCCGGTCGAAGCTCCGACCGTGCCGATCCACCCTCGCCCGGTGATTCGCACCGAGAAGTCCGCGTGGTTTGGGAAGAACTCGACTATCGTCTTGACGGGCGGCTCGTGGGCGTAATCGGTGGTGATCTCCTTGTAGATACTCTCCATGTACTCGGCGACCTGGTCGGCGAGGATGGCGTCGAGCGTGCCGTCGACCTTGACGATGAAGTGGTCCGTTTCGCGGACCATGTAATCCTTCATCTTTTTCAGCAGGTTCAGGAAGTTCACGGCGTCGGCGCGGAAATCGTCGATCTCGTGTGCCTTCTGGAGCGTTTCGAGGGCCTTGTCCTCGTCGCCGGTCTGGAGAAACATCTTGCCCAGGCCGATCATCGGCTCGGCCTGCTCGGGGGCCAGGCTGATGGCCTGGCGGAAGTACTTCTCCGCCTGCACGAACTGCCGGGCGGCGGAGAGCCACTCGGCGATCGCCAACGGCATGCCGTAGTAGCCGGCGTTGACCTTGCCGGCGCGGTCGATGTAGGGCTGGGCCTTGTCGGCCTGGCCGAGGCGGATATTAACTGCCGCCATCAGGCTAAGGGCATCCAGGTGGTTGGGGTTCGCCTTGAGCACCTTCTCGACGACCGGCGGAACCTGGTCGAACTTTCGCCACTGCATCATGCAGTTGGCCTTGAGCAGCAGCGCGTCGGCGTGGTTGGGCTGGATCGACAGGGCCTTGTCCGCCATGGCGATGCACTTCTCGAACTGCCAGCGTGCCAGCTCGATGGCGCCCAGGCCCGCGTAGGCGTCGGGGATATGCGGGTTCAGCTTCAGGGCAAGCGAGAACTCCTTCCCGGCCGATTCCGGGCGGTGCTTGCTGAGCAGGAAGACCCCGGCCGCGACGTTGGCGGGCCAGTAACCCTTGTCCGCCTTGAGGTACGCCTCCTGGAGGTAGTTGTGAAGGATGTTCGACGCCTGCTCACTGGCCCGCTGGCCGGTGAGAATGGCGTAGCGGTCCATGATTTGCCCAAGGGCGACCAGGCTGCGGGCGTCCTTGCGGTAGGCGTCGCCGGCCAGGCAGCGCGACATCGTCTTGTAGACTTCCGTGGCCTTGGCTTTGCGGCCGAGCGTCTCAAGGACCATGCCGTGGGCGAATATCGCCGGCGCCCAGGCGGGCTCGATGTCGTTGCCGGCCGCGGCACGCTCGAGGGCCTTATCGTACCGGCCGAGAGCCCAGAGCGTATCGGCCATGGCGACGTGCCAGTCGGCCCGTTTGGCGCCCTCGGCCTGGACCTTGCCGAGAGCGTCGAGGGCGTCTTCGTACTTTCCGGTCATCGCGAGTGTCCGGGCAAGTCCAATGGCGGCCGGGACACGAATATCGGCGTTGTCCGTCAGTTTGCGGTATTCGGAAATGGCCGGGGCGTACTGGCCCCGCATGTACAACTCGTCCGCTCGCTCGATCGTGCCGGGCGGGGCCTTGGTGGTAAGCGTTGCGGAGGCTGGTGCGGTGGTCGGACCGGCAATACCGGGCAAAAGGCTTTTGATGATGGACTCGATGCCGCGCGAGATCGGGTCGAACACTGTCGGCTTCGGCTTGCCATCCGGCTGGGTTGCCTGGGTGGCGGCGGGTTCAGTGGTGGCGGGCTGGGTGGCAGGGGTCTTGGCGGGCTGGGGCTGGTCTGTGGCGGCTAGAGCTGCCGGCGCGAACCCCCGCGGCCCAAGCCCGGCCGCGATAACCGCCGTCAGCACCAGCGCCGCCAAGTGGCAGCGGAGGCTCTTAAGCGTTCCTGGCCCGGAATGTCTGGCCATCATCTTTCTCCTATGCCCGCGCCGCCACCGGCCGGGCTCGTGAGTACATTATACCCGAAGTGCCGTTGGGCACTTAACACTTTGACGCACTAAGGCCGGAACTGGTTCTGGCCTAAGAAGAAACGGCGGGATTTCACGCAGAGGGCGCGGAGAACGCGGAGAGGAAAAACAAAGAGTGGAAGAATCCATGTAATCCCCATCTAATGCTTCTGTTTCTTCTTCTTCTCTTTCTCCGCGTCCTCTGCGTGAAATCCTTCCTTTCCTTTATCCCCCGCATCCCTGCTGATGTGGGCGCGAAAAGAAGGCCGGCCCCGCTGATGGGCAGGACCGGCCTTTTCTGATTCCGTGCAAATTGGCAGGGGCGATCAGGCTTCCTTGATGGCCTCGACGGGGCAGGTGTCGACGCAGGCGCCGCAGTCGATGCAGAGGTCGGGGTCGATCTCGTACTTGCCGTCGCCTTGCTTGATGGCCTCGGCCGGGCAGGCCTCGGCGCAGCTTCCGCAAGACGTGCACTCATCACTGATCCTGTAAGGCATCGATAAACTCCTGTTTCATGCCGGGCAGCAGCGCCAAACCACCTGGAAGGCGGCCTCCGGTCAAAATTATCGCAAAGGGCATCTTAAGTATTCCCATGGGTGCAATTCAAGGTTTTTTGCCATCAACTTTTGTCACCAACGTCACCGGGCGAGCGTGTTTTTTTCGCCCCCGGCCGTGGCACCGGCGGCAGCGACATTGCTTTCCCCTCCCGGAATAGGTGTAATCCGTGCAATTGACGCACATTATCCTTTATACTGAATCCGATTCCACGGGCCGAGGCATTACGGGCGGGCGTTTGGGAAAGGAGCCGAGAATGGCTGGTAAGTTCGAGAACGTGACAAGGACCATCGGCAACACGCCGCTGGTGGGTATCTGCAAGCTGTTCCAGTCGTCTGCGACGGTCCTGGCCAAACTGGAGTACTTCAACCCGATGGCGTCGATCAAGGACCGCATCGCGCTGTCGATGATCGAGGCCGGGCAGCGCGACGGCCTGATCATGCCCGGCACCACGATCATCGAGCCGACCAGCGGCAACACGGGCATCGGGCTGGCGTTCATCTGCGCCGTTCGCGGCTACCACTGCACGCTGACCATGCCGGAGTCGATGAGCGTCGAACGCCGGAAGATCCTCCTGGCCATGGGCGCCGAACTTGTGCTCACCCCGGCGGCCGGGGGAATGAAGGGCGCAATCGCCAAGGCCGAGGAACTTGTAAAGGACATCAAGCACAGTTTCATGCCCCAGCAGTTCAACAACCCCGCCAACCCCGAGGTGCATCGCAAGACGAC
>CAZSBS010000040.1:0-23664 GCA_964605095.1 uncultured Planctomycetaceae bacterium
TGATAGTTCCTGGCTGATCCTGACAACTGCCCGTGTATCCCTGTTGTCAGGTCCAACCGGATTCCGAGCCAAGGGCGTATTGCCCAATCTATAATTGTGTGTCAGGTTGCGGGCTGGGCTGAAAGGACCATGCCGCCGTGAAGCGCAAACTCATCCTCTACCCTCTGATATGCCTCGTTGTCCTCGGGGTGGGGCTGTTTGGCGTCTGGTACTGGATCGGCATGGCCGGCACGTCATCACTGGAGCGATGGATCGGCGGGCAGGTCAAGTCCATCGCCGGTTCCTACCTCAATCCCAGGGTGGAGTTCGACGACCTCGACTACCAGAAGCCCTACACGGTCGTGCTGATGAAGTTCCGGCTGACGGTCGATGACCCCGACAACTCCGGACGGACCGTCGACGTGATCCACGTGGACAAGCTTCGCCTGGAGCTTGCCGAGATCCCCCAAGAAGGCAAGCCGATCCGCATCAAGAAGCTGATTCTGGACCATCCGAAGATCAACGCGATTGCGGCCCAAAGCGACGGCAAGTTCATGGGCTTTCAGAACATGCTCAAGGAGAGGAAGGAAGAAGTTGGGGCTGAACCCGCCCAGGAAGAGGCGCCCCGCCTCAGCGACGTCTTCCAGATTGCCCTGCTGCAGATTATCGAGGGCCGGATGGTCTACGAATCGCGGGGCAGCGGCCGGCCGCCCATGATCCTGGACGCCATTAACAGCCGAATGGACGTCGAGAAGGACGACCAGGGCTGGTACAAGCTGGCGGCCACGCTGGAGCGAAAGCCGGTATTTGGTCTGAAAGCGGCCGGCAGGCTGGACCTGGACCACCTCGTCCTGGCGCTTGACTCGCTGAAGTTGGGCATCGAGTTGGGCGAGCAGCAGTACGGCAAGCTGCCCGGGCAAACCCAGCAGATGCTAAGAGAGCACGAGGTGACCGGCATGTTGCAGGTGACGGCATCCGGCCTGGTGCCGCTGGGCGATCCGGTATCGAGCGACCTTACCGCCACGCTGTCGATGGAAAAGGCGCACTTCGTCGCCGGCGAGTACAAGGGCGAGGCCCAGAACGTCAGCGGTAAGCTGCGGCTGAAGGATCGCCGTGTGTTGCTGGAATACCTGGTCGCCGATACGCTGAAGGGCAAGGTTCATCTGACCGCGGACATCGGCCTGGTCGATCCGTTTGAGGGCCGGGTGGACCTCACGGCCAGAGGCATCCTGATCGAGGAGACGCTGCGGGCGGCCTCCGGCGGCGGCCAGGGGGATGGTAAGCTCAAGTACAAGGGCGCCATGGACGCCGAGGTCACGCTCACCGGCCCGATGGACAAGATCCTGACTCGCTCCGGCGGGGGCGGCTGGCTGAAACTGCGCAACGGCCGCCTCGTGAGCCTGCGCGTCATCGACGACATCGGCCGGGCACTGGCTCAGAATATCAGGTCCATCTTCTCCAGTGAGAAGCAGAGCCGTCAGGACACGGATGCTGCCGACTTGGAGTTCCGGTTCATGGGCGACAGGGTCCACTTCACGAACATACTCGCCCAGACGTCGACCTTCGCCGTCAGGGGCCACGGCGACATCTGGTTCGATAAACGGCTGTCCTTGTTGCTCAACGGCGGATCGCCCGAGGATCTCCAATCGGTTACGGACGAAAGCGGCAGGGGCGGCAACGAGGTGGTTAACGCGATTGGCGACGTGCTGAACACGATCGGTCGCGGGGCCGAGGACATCGCCGGCGGGGTCCTCAGCCATGTTGCCACCGTTGTCGTCAGCGGCACGACCGACGAGCCCGCGGTCCGCGTCGAGCCATTCCGTAAGGTCCGCGACATGCTGGATGGCAAGTGATCCGGAATTGACATTCTGGAAATGGCTGGTTTCGCGGGTGCAGTTATGCTACAATCATTTAGTCTGGAGCCTGAAAGGGTTCCAAGTCGGATGACTGGATGAAGGGCAGGCCCTCAGGGCAGGCCAGTTGACGAGTAAGCCGACGCGGTTGGGCACCCCATGGGTGTTTTCTCGCGTCGGCTTTTTTTGTTCCAAGCGTGTCCGCCCAGGGCCGCGCCGGTCTGGAGCCAATGGAATCCGGAGACGGGAGCGCAGCGATGGAAAAATCCAGGCCGACCTTGGCACAGGAAATCTCGGAGGTGGTGATCGCCTTCCAGCAGCAGACCACCGGCCACGCGCCCAAGGCCGTCACAGTGGTTCTGAGCCAGGACACGCTGGTCATCGTGTTGCACGAGGCTCTGTCGCGGGCGGAGAAGGACCTGGCCAGGAGCCCATCGGGCGCCGAGCAAGTGCGAGAGTTTCATCAACAGCTCTTCTCCACGTCCTCTCAGTGGCTGCTGAAGCAGATCGAGAGAGTCACCGGCGTTCAATGGAGCGAAGCCGTCGTGGAAGTGGAACCAGCGACCGGGGATGTGGTGCAAGCCTTCGCGCGAAGCGCCAAAGTCCAGGTGTTCCACCTGGCCTGGAGCGAGCCCGGCAAGGCCGGGCCGGGCCGGCACGCGGAAAACCGCTGATCGAAGGAAAACGCCCCTTATGCACGAGAGCAGGATGCAACTTTACCTGATCAACCCGACGAACCCGCTGGTGAGTCTGGCTAACGTCAAGGAGAGTCGGTGGAATCGCTACCGCGTCTGGAAGCCCCTGGGGCTTCTGGTTCTGGCGGGCCTGACCCCGCCGCAGTGGCAGATCACCGTCATCGACGAGAACCTGCGCACGCCGGACTACTCGGCCATGCCCAGGCCGGACCTGGTTGGGATTACCGCCTTCACGTCCCAGGCCAACCGGGCATACGAGTTGGCGGCGGAGTTTCGTGGCCGCGGGGTGCCCGTGGTCATGGGCGGGATTCATGCCACCGCATGCATTGAGGAAGCGCTGCTCCATGTCGATTCGGTCGTCACGGGCGAGGCCGAAAGCGTATGGGCGAGCGTCCTTCAAGACGCCCGCCGGGGCCGGTTGCAGAGAACCTACCGCGGCGAGCACATCGACCTGGCGGAGGTGCCGCCGGCCAGGCACGACCTCCTGGCGGAAGGCTATGCCTTTGGCTCGGTCCAGACCACGCGAGGCTGTCCGCTGAGTTGCAGCTTTTGCAGCGTGTCGTCGTTCAACGGCACTCTCTATCGTCACCGGCCCATTGCCAGCGTGATCGAGGAGCTCAAATCCATCCGGGAAAAATGGGTTCTGGTCGTGGACGACAATCTCATCGGCATCAACGCGGCACACATTGCGCGAGCCAAGGAGTTGTTTCGCGCGATGATCGCGGCCGACCTCAAAAAGAACTGGATCTGCCAGGTAACCATCAACATGGCCGACGACGAGGAGTTGCTGGACCTGGCCGTGCTGGCAGGCTGCCGTGGCGCGTTCATCGGGTTTGAGTCTCCCACGGCCGAGGGCCTGAAGGAGGTTGGCAAGAAGTTCAACCTGCTCAAGGGGCGGGATTTCCGACAGTCCGTCCGGCGGATCCAGCGGCACGGCATCCTGGTGGTCGGATCGTTCATCATGGGCCTGGACAGCGACGAGCCGGGCATCGGTCGGCGGATTGCCGTGGCGGCCCGCAGCTATGGGCTGGACCTCCTCAACGCCCTGTTCCTTACGCCGCTGCCAGGCACTCGCCTGTGGGACCAGATGGAGCTCCAGAACCGCATTGCCGCCGCCGACTTCCCCAACGACTGGCGGTTCTACACGCTGGGGTTTCCGACGGCTCGCTACAAGAACTTCTCATGGTCGGCCCTTGCGGAAGAGATGACCTGCTGTGACCGGCGGTTCTACTCGCTGTGGCGAATTCTGCGGCGTCTGGCCGACAGCGTCCTGCGGAAGCGGCAGCCCCTCTTGTCGCTGGTGAGCAATCTATCGTACCGGAAGAACGCCCGGCTGAACCAGAAGAGCTATGCGAAACTGGATTTCCTGCGCGGCAGGAGCCTCATGAGCACGAGCATCCCAGCCGGGCAGCACGCGGCTGGGCTTGTCCTTTAACATTGGGGCCAATGGCCCCATGAGGAGCGAGAGAGCATGAACAAGCTTGGAACGATCAAGTTCAGTGGGAAGTCAGGCGAGCGGTATCCGTTCGTCGCCTACTCGCTGGAAACCGTTTTCGACAAGGCCTTCAGCGGGGTGTATGTTGCGACCCGGCGGAAAGAGGGCAAGTCCAAGAAGGGCTTCGTACATAAGAGAATATGCACGGGCCAGAGCGACGATCTTCGCCAGTCCCTGGCCAGTGTTGAGCCGTCATTCTCCGAGCGGGGCGCCAACTGTATCTGCGTACATGCGGAGAATGACCAGGCCGCCAGGCAGAAGATTGAGCAGGACCTGGCCCGGGGACCCATAGCTGATTGTGCCTGACGGCCTGCTCCCAAGGGAAATCGCGACGACTCAATAGGGCTATCGGTGGCGATTCGCCGATTTTACGCGGGATGGCCCAATAGCGTAAAGAAAGGATGCACTCCGTATGCGGTTGCTGCTGGTTATGCCAACGGGCTTGCAGGTTGGGTACGATGCGTACTTCTCAAGTTCACCGCTCGGTATTGAGACGGTGGCTGCCCATGTGCGCGACTGCGCCGACGTGATGCTTGCCGACATGCGGGGCAAAGGCCACGACGTCGAAGCGCATGCCGAGCAGATGCTCAGCAGCGATCCGGACATGATCGGCGTGAGCGTAAATAGCGCCCCGCACACAAAGTACACGCTGGCCCTGGCCGAGGCGATCAAACGCCGCCGGCCGGGTGTGAAGGTTTTCCTCGGCGGGCAGCAGTCGACCTTTCTGCCCGATGAGATGATGGCGCCAGGCCACGTCGACGCGGTGATCCGCGGCGAAGGGGAGTTCACCCTCCGCGACATAGTGACTCGCGGCAGCTTCGAGGGCGTGCCGGGCGTCTCTTGGCGGTCCAACGGCACGATACACAACGAGCCAGACAGGCCTCTGATCGAGAACATGGACGACGTGCTGCCTCCGGCACGGGACCTGCTGCCCGACCGTCAGCGGTATCGGGTCGGCAAGTACCGCGTGGAGGGCCTGGAAACCAGCCGGGGCTGTGCCCATCACTGCACGTTCTGCTCAGTCCGCAACTTTCATCGAGGCCGGTGGCGCCCCAAGAGCGTTCAGCGCGTCATGCGGGAGATTGACGAACTGCTGGATCGCTGCCGCTATCCCAAGGTCATCTATTTCGTGGATGACAATTTTTCCACGGACGTTCGCCGCATGGAAGAGATCTGCCGCGCCATAGTCGAGCGGAAGGCCCACGACACGTTCTTCTGGTGCCAGGCGAGGGTGGACGCCCTGGCGAAACGCCCCGACCTGGTCGAATGGATGGGAAAGGCCCATTTCACGGCCGTGCTGCTGGGCCTGGAAACGCCGGTCGCGCGGCTCCTGAAGTCTTCCGGCAAGAACATCTCCGTGGCCCAGACGATGAAGACAATCGAACTGCTCCACGCCAACGACATCGGCGCCTGGGGCACATTCACCTTGGGCCTGCCCGGCGAGACGCTCGATGACGCTCAGGCCACCGTGGATTTCATCCCGGCTACCGGTGTCGACGTGGCCCAGATCACCGTAGCCACGCCGATCCCCGGCTCCAACCTCTATGACGAGGCCAAGGCCCAGGGGACCCTGCTGGTGACGGACTGGGACCAGTACGACTTCACCTCCCCGACAATGAAGGGGCAGTTGCCCAAGAAGAAACTCGACGCCCTCATGCACCGGGCCTATCTCAATGTGTACCTCAGCGGACGATTCTTCCGCTCGATGTTCAGTCAGCGGACCAACCTCCAGCGTCTCCGCCGCACGATGTTCGGCGTGTTCTGGAGCTGGATATGGTTCCTGGTAAAGGAACAGGTTCGTGGTTGGTTCGGGCTGAGGCGAAAGTCGTCCCAGCCGCACCGGAGAGAGGCCGAGGCCGGGAAGTGACGGGCCGCTGTAATGTGCTCGGCCGAGATGTCCCACCACGCCGTCGGACCTGCCGGATGCCCAATTGGAATGCGCCCTGCGCTAAAAAAACTGCCAAACCACTGCAAAAAAGCTCCAAATGAGCGCAATATCCACACTCTGCGTATGTTATGGACCGCTCCCAAGGGTCGCAAAACCACTCCCAACCCACCCCCAACCCCACTCCCAACCCCACTTTAGGCCCACTTTAGGCCCACTTTAGACCCACTTTAGACCCGCTTTCGAGCGCTTTAGACCCACTTCCCAGCCGCTTTCCAATCAATTCCAACCAGTTTGCAGCCAATTCCTCTCCCTCGACAGGAGAGGGTGAAAGCCACATCGGCGAGAAATCAAAATAAGGACTTACATCACGGGCAATCGCCATAACTCCTTATTATTAGATTTCAGGCCAAAACGACAACGCCTCCCCGCCAAAGCCAGAAACGGTTACTGCCCATCGCCCGCCATGCGACCACACCTGTCGCCCCCCGGCCTTCCGGTTGACAAGGCTTGACCGCCGCGTCTATTATCCTGATCGTTCATCCGGTCGCCCATGGGTTTTCGGGAGGGCTGTGAGATGACCGGATTGACCATATTGACGGGAGTGACCGGAGTGATGGGGAACACATTGACGGGAGTGACCGCTTTGACAGGGCCGGCGGTGCCGGGTTTGGCGCTGTCGAAAGAGTCAATGGGGTCAATAAGGTCAATTTACGCACGCGCATGCCGCCTGCGGGAGGAGGATATCCATGCCTGAACTGTTCGACAAACACGGCGGTTTCAGGAGGCTGCATTCCTTTACGCTGGCCACGATCGTCCAGATCGAGGCGCAAGGCAAGGCCTTTGAAGAAACCGGCGGCTTTAGCGAACGCCTCACCGCCAAACGCATCAAGGCGCGGGAAAAGGACAGGCCCCCATCGCCGGACTGCCCGCTGTGCGGCAAGCCCATGCGTCAGCGCAAGTCGGCGAAAGGCGATTTCTGGGGTTGTTCCACCTTCCCGGAGTGCAAAGGAACCAGGCCGGTATGAGTGTGTTGACAGTAATGACCCGAATGACCCGAATGACCCGAATGGCCCCGAATGACCCGAATGGCCACATTGACAACGAAGTCCACAAGGTCATTCCTGTCAACACGGTCAATCCCAATCTGGGGGCACCATGCAGATTGTTTTTCAAGTCTGGCCGGTGGCATGTTTTCCAATTTTCCAAGCGCCCTGGCCGGCAGTGCTGTGCTTTCCATCCGCGGAAGCATGTGCCCAAAGCCGATCTCGACGCGGCGTGGGGATTTCCCGCCGCTCTAATCGCGAAAGACCTTCAGCTCCCACAGCGAGTACCCGTACTGCGTCGCTCGCTTGGTGCCGGTCAGGCGCACCCACCGGGCCTCGGCCGGGGTGAACTTGATCTCTTCCGAGCCGCCCTTGCCATCGGCCATCCGATAGACATCCTTCCAGGCCTTGCCGTCGAGTGACACCTCGATCGTGTAGGCCTTTGCGAACGCATTCTCCCAGTCGAGCACGATGCGTGAGATCTTCTCCGGCTTGCCGAGATCGACCGCGATCCACTGCGGGTCGGAGAACTCCGACGACCATCGCGTGTCGGCCCGGCCGTCCACGGCCGCGTCGGGCGAACTGGCACCGCTTTGTGCCATGTTTGAAGATGCCTTTGCGGGCTTGCCGACCGCGATGCCCATTTGCGCCTTGCGATCCTCCTCGGTGACGACGCTGAAGTCTCGCAGGCTTTGCACGGGCTCGGCCCCGTCCCTGGTCAGCGTGGCCTCGACCTGGTATTTCCCCGTCTTGGCGGGGATATCCGTCGCGAAGGTCAGCTTTACCTTGCCCAGCGCGTCAACCTCGACCGGCTGGGTCTTTTCCCGCACCGTCGACCCGTTGCAGAGTATGCGGAATCGCACCTGAGCCTTGCAGCTCTCGTACAGGTCGTTGATAACCACGACCGGGAACTCGTGCTGCTTGCCTGCGGGATATTCTTCCGCCCACGCGTCGATCATCAGCCCAACCGGGGCGAAGGAATCGCGGACGTACTTGAAGAACTCCGGCTCCCACGTCAACTTTTCCAGGTCCAGCCAATGGTCGCTGGTCTGGCCGTCCGGCCGGGAGTAGCCAAGCCCGCAGAAGTGCAGAACCCCGGCACATGCGCGATGCGAACGCCAGAACTCCGTCTCGGCCGCCAGATAGCGAGCGTAGGTGTGGCGACGCTGCTCCGTGGTCGAGTCCTTGCCGAGCAGGTTTTCGTAAAGCTTGCTGGTGAGCGTTGTCGCGGTGCCGTCACGGTTGAGCCAGAGCCAGCCGTACTCGTTGACGATGATCGGGTTCCTGCCGGGCTTCCATCCCATCGTGCCGGGGTCCTTGGCGATGTTGGCGAGCTTGAAGTTGGCATTGCAGAAATGATACGGGTGCTGCTCCCAGGAATCGCTGCCGCTGCCGCCGGGGCCCCAGCCGTTGTCCCACGGGCGATTTGACATGTCCAAGCCGCGCACCTTCTTGATCGCCTTGGCGATCTCGCCGGAATTGGTCTCGTTACAGGCGTCCCAGATGACCACGCTCGGATGGTTCCATCGCTCCTGCATCCATTCGGTGTACTCGCCGGCCAGCTCGTTGGCATCGAAGTCGCCGCCCTTGACGGACATGTTCCAGATCGGGAACTCGTCCTGGATGAGGACGCCTTCCTCGTCGGCGATGCGATACCAGAACTCCGGCGGGAAACCGATGCAGTATCGCAGCGAATTCCAGTGCATGTCGCGGAAAGCCTTGTGGAGCCGGCGGACCCACTCCTGGCGCCACGGCTTGTCGCCACGCTCGGCGTCCTCGAAGAATCTATAGAGCGTCACGTTGCTGCCGCGCATGAAGTACGGCTTGCCGTTGAGCATCGCCCTGCCGGTGGTGGGGTCGAGGCTGAACGTCCTCATGCCGAACCGCGTCGTGAGCGTGTCGGCCTCGCCGGCCACCTCCAACTCGTAGAGGAACGGGCTCTCGGGCGACCAGAGGTGGCAGTTGGGGATCGAAATCGGCACTTGTCCTGTCCGCTCCGGGCCGTCGCCGGCGGCTGGGATCTCGAACTGTCCCTGGCCGGCAACCTTGCCGGTGAGGGCCTCGCGGATCGTGACCTGCAACTTTGCCGCCTTGGCAGGCTCGCCAGGTTTTATCCAGGCTTGGACGGTGATGGACTTCTTCTCGATATCGCTGGCGGCCTGGACGCGGAGTATGTGCGGTGAGCCGGTAAGGATCAGTTCGACGGAATCGTAGATTCCTGGGATGAACTTCTGCTTCTCGTAATCCCAGCCGGACGGGATCGGCCTGGGCACGTTTTCGCGGAATGCCCCGACACGGATGAGGACCTCGTTGTCACCGACGCGCAGTGCCTTGGCGGCATCGAACAGGCCCGGCGTGAAGCACGGGATGTGATCGCCCAGGGGTGTTCCGTTCAGGATGACGCGAGTGCCGAACTTGGCCTTGTGGACCTTGAGGACCGCTGCGGCCGGGATGGGACCCTCGACGCGGAATGTGCGGCGATACCAGAAAGCCTCGCGCAGCTTGCTCTTGATGCCCACCTCTGCGAATGCAGGCGTGGCCATGTCCACCAGGCCCGGGACGGGAACCTTGTGAGTGAAGCTCTCCGGGGCCTTGTCCATAGCGCCCTGGCCGATGTCCCAGGAGCCGTCCAACGGGATCACCTGTCGCGGCTGGGCCGCCATGGCCGGTGCCGCACACAGCACGCTCAGTGCCGCCAAAACAAGTACCGACCTCATCGTGTCGCTTTCATTCTCACTTGCGAATCCAATGCGACTCAATCTCTTCCAGCGACCGGCCCTTGGTCTCCGGCACCCATTTCCACACCAGCACGATGGTTGCCACGCAGAAGAAGGCGTACAGGAAGAACGGGAAGCCATGGTGGAACAAGTCCACGAGGAACTTGTTGCCGTCCATCATGGGGAACGTCAGGGATACGAAGAAGTTGGCGATCCACAGGCAGGCAACGGCTATCGCCATGGCGCGTCCTCGGATCTTTGTCGGGAAGATTTCCGACAGGATCACCCACGTCACCGGCCCGACCGATAGCGCGAAGCACGCGATATAGCCAAGCATAAAGGCCAGCAACCACAATTGCGTGCTCTGGGTGTAGGCTGCCAGGCCAATAGCCACCAGGCATATTCCCATGCCGAGCGAGCCGATGATCATCAGCGGCTTTCGGCCGAGGCGGTCGACCGTCCAGATCGCAACCACGGTAAACAGCAGGTTCACCGCGCCGACCACCACATTCATGAGCAGGGCGGCGTTGAAGCGGGTGCCGAGCTGTGTGAATATCTCCGTCCCGTAATACAGGAACACGTTGATGCCGGTAACCTGCTGAAGCACAGCCAGTGCCACGCCGATGACGAGGACCACCTTCAATCCGGGCCGAAACAGCATGCGGATGCTGCTGGTTTCCTGGGCTATGACGTACTCGATCTCTCGCAGTTCCTTTTCCGCCTCGACCGGGCCGTTGACACGCGCCAGCACAGCCAGGGCCTGGCTGGTCTTGCCCTTGGCAGCCAGGAATCGCGGCGTTTCGGGGACAAGGAACATCAGTATGAGCAGCGCGGCGGCCGGGAGGGCCTCCGAGGCGAACATCCACCGCCAGCCGGTGGACTGGATCCAGGCGTCGCTTGCTGAACCCGCGATGAAGTAGTTGACCAGATAGACCACCAGGAAGCCTGAAACGATGGCGAACTGGTTGACCGACACGAGCCGGCCTCGAATCCGGGCGGGGCTTATCTCGGCTATGTACATAGGGCTGGTCATTGACGCGGCCCCGACGCCCAGGCCGCCGAGGATGCGGTAATCGATGAACAGGGGGTATGTACTTGTCTGAGATAACCCCAATCGGTAGTGTTCTCCGAAAAACGGATACCCGGTCAGGAGGAATTCGGTGAGCTCTTTCGGAATGGCCGACCCGATGGCGGAGATGAAGAACAGCACGGCCGCTATTATAAGGACCTTTTTGCGGCCCAGGTGGTCGCTGATGGTTCCAGCCATCACCGCCCCCAGCACGCAGCCCACCAGCGCGCTGCTGCCTGCCCAGCCCTTTGCCGCATCGGTCATGCTGAAATGTTTCTGCATCGGCCCGATGGCGCCGTTAATCACCCCGGTGTCGTAGCCGAACAGCAGTCCGCCGAGCGCGGCCACCAGGCAAATAAGTATCGTGAAGACCATGCTTCCCTTGTCCATCGCCGGCGTATTGTCAGACAATGTGCTCATGCTTTCTCCTCGATGACGGAATCAGTTGGAGCTGTCGCGGTAGGCCTTGAACATGGCCAGCACGTTTTCGATCGGGACCATGGCTTGGATGTTGTGAATGGCGTTGAACACGAACCCGCCGTTCTTGCCGAATATGTCGATGCGGCCACGGACCTCGTCGTAAACCTGCTGGGCCGTGCCGAAAGGCAGGGTTCTCTGGGTGTCAACCGCCCCGCCCCAGAAGGTGAGCCTCTCGCCGTAGGCGTCCTTGAGCTTCTGGGCGTCCATCCCGCATGCGGAACACTGCACCGGGTTGAGGACCTCGAAGCCCGACTCGATGAAGTCCGGGATCAGCCCCACCACCGCGCCGCAACTGTGGATGAACGGCTTCCAGTTGGTGTTATTGTGGATGAAGGCGTTGATCTGCTTGTGGAACGGCTGGAACAGGTCGCGGTAGGCCTTGGGTGATATGAACAGGCCGTTCTGCGTGCCGAAGTCGGTGCCGGTGGTGAACGCCACCTGCACGTTGTCGCCCAGGGCCTTGGCGAGCACGGCCAGGTTCCCCAGTGCGATCTCGCACTGCTTCTCGAAGATCGCGCAGACGTGGTCGCGATTGGCCGCGGTGGCCATGTACCACTCCTGCACGTCGCGGATGCCCTTGGTGTGCCTCATCCACATCGCGGGCACAAGGGCAATGTCGCCAAAGGCCGAGCCCGGAACGCTGAGGATGGCGCCCTTGCCGGCCGTGCCGGCCGCGCGGGCTGAAGCGGCCATGAAGTCCACGACTTCCGCCGGCAGCGGGCCGAACTCTTCCAGGTTGTCCTGAACGTCGAGATTGTCCTCGTCGATGGGCTCCTGCCGGCAGATCGCGTCGAAGTAGAACCCGTCCTTCGGCATGTGGCCGCTGGGGGCAATCGACGTGTCGCCCTCGGGATATATGTACCAGTCGCCCTTGTCGTCGGTGGTGATGTTGAACTGCCCGGGAACCAGCACGTCCGTGCCGTCGAACAGCCGCAGCGGCTTGAAGTCCTTGTTCTCGAAGCCGAACATCGTCCGCGGCCCCATAACGCCGACAACGTCGACTCCAAGTGCCTCGGCCAGTTTGGTGTCGATTTCGCCAAGCATCTGGTACGGCTCGATGACCTTGACGCGATAGTCCTTCTCGCCCAGGAGGGCCTGCCGCAGCCGGTGAACGGTGGTTACATTCATGCCCGTAACGGCAGTGGCCCCGAAATCCATCGGGGGACGGTCCGGCTGCTTATGGTCCAGTGCCGTCTGGAAACGTTTGAGAGAAGTCATTGTCGTGTCTTTCCTTGCGATACCGTGCCGCCGCGGCGATTCCTGCCGGGCTCTTTCGGCAACCCGGTGTTTCCCGGATGGCCTTGAGCTGACGGGCACCTCCGGTGTCGCGGGGATTTTACATCGTTTCGCCGCCTGTCACCAGCAATTCGCGGTATTCGTGGGCAAAGAGAGGTCAGATGCCGAAACTCGCATGTCTTCGCGGGTTTCGCCAGGCGACGCGGGATGAAGGGCGTTGTACTCACTGTACCCGCACGCACGCACGCATGCGGGCGGGTGGCCGGCGTCGCGTGCGGGTGGCCGGCGTCGCGGGCGGCGGCTGGGCAAGTCAGGCCCTACCCTGGCGCCGCCTGCGGCGAAGCACGGCCAGGCCCCCAATTGCCAGCAGGCCCAGCGTTGCCGGCTCGGGCACGGCCGCGGCGTATAGGTCGTAGCCGTCGGCGTTGCTGCCGGCCCAGTAGACCACCGTGCCGTCGGGTGCGATTGTGTATCCGCTGATGCATTCGCCCTCGGCCAGTGGGTCGTTCAACATCCAGGGTGTTCCGCCATGCACGCTGACGGCGTACAGGCCGGTCACGGTGCTTTGAGAAGGGATCGAGAACTGTGGCTCCGCCCCGCCGCTGTAGATCACGTACTGCCCGTCGGGCGTCAGCGAGAATCCGTGGATGTAATCCGCATCGCCGGGGCCGGCGTCCAGGCGGACCGGACCGCCGCCGGCCAGGGAGACCGAGTAGAGCTCGATCCCGCCGGCGTCGATCATGCTGCCGTACACCAGCGTCTGGTCGTCGGGCGTCAGCGCCATGCGGAACAGCCAGGGAAACGTCCCGACAAAGCCGGCCTCGGCACCGTGGACGTTGTCGGCCAGGATGCGGGCCTGGCCGTCGGTGAAGGGAGCGTACCAGAGCGAGCCTGTCCCGCTGCCATCCGTGGACTGGTAGACGGCCCCGCTGAGATCGTGCAGGATCTGGAGGTAGTAGAAGGCCCGATCCGCCGGGCAGGTGACGGTTCCCACGACCGTCGAGGTTCCGGTATCGAGCGAGAAGCTGCGGAACTCGGTCACGCCGGCCGACGGGTTGGCGGAGCGCAGCAGGTGCGAACCGTCGAGCTCGGCGTACGGGGCCGGCAGGACGCCTTTGGGCAAGGGGAGAGTGACTACGGTCCCGCTGAAGGAAGACAGGAGAATCGTGTTCGTCCCGTCCACGTTGACGCTATAGGTCTCACTGATGTGGTGATTCGAAAGGGAGGTGTCGCCAGCATGGTAAATGATGTGAGACCCGTCGCCTGTAAAATAGGCCGAACTTATCACCAGGAATGAGTCGACGGTTCCCAGCGTCGTAATCGGCCCGCCGCCAATGTCCTGGATGTACAGGTGGTTGTCTTCATTGCAGATCACCCGTTGGCCGTCGGGGGAGATGGCGGGCAACCCTTGCCCGATGACACCGATACTCTGCGGCGCCACGTCGAAGAGCGTCACCGGCGACGCCCCGCCGAAAGCGGGCACGGAGTAGGACACGCGGTTCTCCGTCGTCGACGAACTGTGGTTGCTGGCGTCGTAAATCACATGGGCCGAGTCGGAGGCGATCTGGAACTCGAACATGTCCACGTGGCTGGTGGCCAGCGAGGCCAACTGCACCGACGTGCCGCCGGAGATCGGCGCCTTCATCAGGTCCACGTTGCCCACCGACGGCTCGGTGTTGTAGATGACCGACAGGCCGTCGGGAGCGATGTCGAAGATGCGATGGCCGATCCAGAAAACGTTGCCTGACAAGGTGTAGTTATCAAGCACAACGGTCCCGCCGGAAAGCTGCGTGACCGGCCCGCCGGTGATCGGCACGCTGAAGACGGCCGCGATGTCTCCGCCCGGGGTGTCGGCCGTGAAGACAACCCGCGTCCCGTCCGGCGAGATCTCCATTTGTCGGCCCAGCGTTCCGCCGCGGGCGGCGCCGTCGGTGAGTTTCACCGCCCCGGCCGCCGCCGCCGGCCCGCCCGTCGACGCGAGCAGTGCGCCTGCAAGCAGGGTCGCCAAGCACAGCAGCCTTGCCGGTCGAAGCCTTCGCCGTCCGATCACAGCCAGGGCGCCGGCCGCCAGGAGCCCAAGCATGGCCGGCTCGGGCACGGGGGCGGCGTAGAGGTCGTAGCCTGCCTCGTTGCTGCCGGCCCAGTAGACCACCGTGCCGTCGGGTGCGATGGAGTATCCGCTGATGCACTCGCCCTCGGCGAGCGGGTCGTTCAGCAGCCAGGGCGTCCCGCCGTGCACGTTGACGGCGTACAGGCCCGTGATCGGCGTCCGGCCGGACATGATCCAGTAGTCCGTCCCCTCGCCGACCGTGTAGATGACGTACTGCCCGTCAGGCGTCAGGGCAGAGTAGCCCAGCACGTACGGCGCGTCGCCGGGCCCGGCGTCCAGGCGAACCGGCGACCCGCCGCCGATCGGCACGCTGTAGTACTCCATGCCGTCGGCCGTGGCGAAGTTGTACACGACGGTCTGGTCGTCCGGCGTGATCTTGCTTGACATCATTGCCGGCCCAAGCATCGAACCGGGGTAGCTCGCGGCCGACGCCAGGTCGTCGCTCAGCCGGACCGGGTCGCCGCCGGCGAAGGACACGTACCACCAGGACCTTGTGCCGGCGTCGTCGGTGCCCATATACACGGCCCCGGCGGCGTCGTGGCGGGTGGTGCGCCGCTCGAAGTATCGGTCCGTGCCGATGGTCGCCGTGCCCAGCTCGGTCGATGCCCCGCTGGCCAGGTCGATGCTGACGAACCGCGTCTGGCCCCGGGCCGCCGTCTCGGCCGCGATATAGCGCGAGCCGTCGGGCGTCTCAACCACGAGCCCGGGTGCGATGCCCTTGGACTTCGGATTCGACGAATTCTCGTCCGTGTAGATGAGCACCGGCGCGCCGCCGTCGGCGCCGACGGAGTACACGTAATACGCGGACGGATACAACTCGGAATTCTGGGCGGTGTAGAGGACCCGCGACCCGTCGGCCGTGAAGCGCCGATCCTGAATCGCGTACGGAAAATCGGTGCTGGCCAGTTTGGTCGTCGGCCCGCCGTCGACGCCGCGGATGTACAGCGCGTTGGCGTCGCAGGCGATGGCCTTCGTGCCGTTCGGGGAGATCAGGCCGCTGTACGGCCCGACGAACACCCCGGTGCCGACTTGAGGCGGGAAGTCGAAGAGCGTCAGCGGCGCCTGCCCGCCGGATGCCGGCGCGGAATACAGCACGGTGTGGGGCTCCGGAAGGGTCTTGTCCGGCAGCGGCGCGTTGTACAGCACGCGAGAAGAATTCGGCGTGACCTCGAACCGCAGCGAGCCGATCGTGTTGCCGTCCAGCGAGCCCAGGTGAGTCGCTGGCCCGCCGGCAATTGCGGTGCTGTACAGGTCCACGTGCCCGGCCGAGGGCTCCGAACTGTAAATGACCGACTGCCCGTCCGGTGCGATCTGGAACACCTTTTTGCTGAACAGCAGCACATCCAGGATGTTTGCCTCGCTGGCGGTGTAGTTGTCCATCACGACCGTCCCGCCGGCAAGCTGCGTCACCGGCCCGCCGCCAATCGGCACGCTGAAGACGGCCGCGATGTCCCCGCCGGGCGTATCGGCCGTGAATACCACCCGCGTGCCGTCAGGGGATATCTGTATCTGCCTTGCCCATTGTCCGCCGAACTCGGCCCCGTCGGTGAGCTTGACGGCCCCGGCCGCCGACGCCGGTCCGCCCGCCGCCCAGAGCGCGCCTGCAAACAGGGCCGCCAAGCATAGCGTCCGGCCCGGCCGCCAGCCGGCCTCGGCAGGAGGATTGATTGCGGAAGAGGATGAACGCCCCGTGCCCGCGAAGCAGTTCCGTTTGCTCCACATGTTCCCATCTCCTCGACAGCCCCACAGCCCGGCACCGGACACTGAACGTCGTCTGGAGAGTTGTCCCTCTCGTGTCCCTGGTTCAAGGGGTCGCGTTGCCCCTACAGACCCCACCTATTACTCAAGTTCTATTATAGGAGGGATTCGGGCCGCGTCAAGCCGATTCGGCGCGGAATCGGCGCGGAATCACGTGATTGATAAACATCTGAAATTGGAATGGGCGTCCCCGAAGGGGCCCTTCGGGCCTGCCCGCGAAATCCACGGGCGAGCCCTTGGGGCCAGGAACGCCCGTGGGACGCATGGCCAAGATGGCCATGCCACGAACACTTCTTCGCTCATCCTTTGACGAACGGGTTGTGCTTCTTCTCCGCGCCGATGGTGCTGGCGGGGCCGTGGCCTGGGTAGATTTTCGTCTCGGGCGGCAGGCTGTAGAGGTTGCGGCGGATGTTGTCGGCCAGGCGGTCGAAGTCCCCGCCGGGGAAATCCGTCCTGCCGATGCCGCCGGCAAAAAGGGCGTCGCCGGTAATGGCTATGGCAGCCTGTGGGCAGTAGAAGCTCACCCCGCCGGCGGTGTGGCCGGAGGTGTCCAGCACCTGCCATGAAAGCTCGTTCATGTGCAGGACCGCACCGGGGCTGAGCAGTTCGTCGGCGGGGTGGCAGATGATTGGCATGCCGAAGGCGGCTGAGAGATTGGCCAACGCGTCGGTAAGCATTGCAGCGTCGTCGGCGGGGCAGCAGACCAAGGTGTCCGGCCAGTCCCAGAGCAGGGCGTTGACGCCGGCGATGTGGTCGGCGTGCCCGTGCGTCAGCAGGATTCGCGTGGGCGTCAGATCCCGGCCACGAATGAAGTCGATCAACTCATCGGGCTCGAAGCCCGGATCGACGAGCCAGCACTCGCCGCCGTCGATCAGGACGAAGGCGTTTGTCTGAAAGTCGCCGAGGATGAATTGGTGGAGTTCCATAAGGATTATTCTCATCGCGGGGCAAACAAAGAAGAAGAAAAAGAAGAAACATCTTTAGATGGGAATTATATGGATTAAGAAACTTATATATGCTTCTATCCATCTAATCACCCTGTATTGCTTCTTTTGGTTCTTCCCTTCTTCTCTGCGTTCTCAGCGCCCTCTGCGTGAGATCTCTTCTTCTTCTTTACCGCCGAGCCAGGTACGCGTCGATGATCCGTTTTACGTCGCAGGGTTTTGGCTCATCGTCGGGCAGGCCGACGATCCCGCGTTCGCGGGTGGCGCTGGCGGGCGAGTCGGACGCGTGTGCGCCGTTGCGCATGAGGTCCCGTCCGAAGTCGCTTCGCACCGTGCCCGGCTCGGCCTTGGACGGGTCGGTCGAGCCCAGCACCGTGCGGATTTTGTCGATGGCCTGGGGGCCTTCGTACAGCAGTGCCAGGCACCTGGTCCGGCTGGCGTGGGCTTTTTCGTCCGGGTCGGTCATGTCCTTGGGGTTGATTCCCGTCATGTACTCGACGATCTTGTTGAACTCGGTGATGGCGTTGCGCCTGGCGAGGTGGTCGGCCAGCACCTCGGCGTCGGCGTCGGTGAACTCGAAGTCGAATGCCTCGCTGAGCTTTTCCTTCACCGTCCGCGTTACGAGGAACTTGAGCTTGGACACGAAGATGTCCTTAAGGGGCCCGTAGAACTCCTCACCCTGGGCGACGGTCATGTTGAACAGCTTTGCCCCTACGATCCTCAGGCCGGTAAGGCTGAAGGCGTCGATGATGTTGCCAGGGCGGCGCGACCGCTGGTAGAAGTTGTCGGGCTTGAGCATCACCAGCGAGACCTGCGGCTCGGCGTCGTACTGAATCCGCCCGGTCAGCACGCCGCCGTCGCTGTCGGCGTAGTCGGCGAAGAGGCGAAGGTGCTCGTCATTGAGCTTGACGTCCGGGCAGGTCATCACGGCCGGCTCGAAGTAATCCACCGTGCCGTCCTGGCCGCGCAGGAAGTCGCCGTAGGTGCCGCGGATCGTGTCGCCGACGGGCTGATCGGTGAACTGCCCGATCACGTCTTCCTTGAGGTGCCGCACCGCGTTCTCGCCGCGAAACAGCATCAGCAGGCACCGCGGCACGTAGCCCCAGCGATTGGAGGCGCGGAAGTTGGTGTCCAGGTAGTGCCGCCATGCCTTGGCGATGGCTGGGTCGCAGTTGGGCGGGCAGACGACCTTCGAGTACTTGTCGATGAACTCATCCGAGAACACGAACATCCTCACAGCCACGAAATCGAGCTGCGCGTAAGCCAGCAGCCGGCCGATGATCCCTCCGGTGCGGCTCTTGTAAAGGCTGTAAGGCGTGATCAGTGCGTAGGCAAGTTCTTCACTCATTGGATGGTAGCTCCTGTCTGGTTTCGAAAAGAAACAGCTTTAGACGGGGATTACACAGATTAAAGGATTACACAGATTGCAGAAGAAACTGCTTTGCTGCTTCCTGATCCGGGTAGTCCTTTAATCTGCGTAATCCCGCTCTCCTGTTTCTTTTATTTCTTCTTTGTCTTCTCTGCGACCTCGGCGCCCTCTGCGAGAAGCCTGTCTTTTTCTTCTTCTATTCCGCCCGGCCGATGGGGGCGTCGAATCGCACGACTTCTCGCGGGTCGGTGATGTGGCCGGTGAGGGCCGACGCGGCCGCGGTCAGGGGGCTGGCGAGGAACACTCCGGCGCCCTTGTGACCCATTCGGCCGGGGAAGTTGCGGTTGGTTGTCGAGACCACCTTGATCGGATCATTGGCCCGGCCGAAGGTGTCCTCGGGCCCGCCCAGGCAGGCGGCGCAGCTCGCCGGGCCGACATGGCAGCCGGCGTCGAGGAATATCCGCCGCAGCGTCCTGTCGCCGACTTTCAGGCGGTCGAGGTCGTGGTCAACCTCTGTCGTCGCCGGGACGATGAACGTGTCGATGACGACCTTTCGCCCGATCAGGACGGTCGCGGCCGCAACGAAGTCGGTGGCCTTGCCCCCCGTGCATGAGCCGATGTACGACCGGTCGATTTTGACGTCCTTGAGCTCACGGGCCAGGGCGCGGTTGTCCGGCGAGTGCGGCTGGGCGACGGTGGGCTCGATCTTCGCGGCGTCGAACTCGTAGACCTTGCAGTACTTGGCGTCCGGGTCGGACGCGACGGCCTTGAACGGCTTGTCCGTGCGCGCCCGGACGTAATCGGTGATGACCTTGTCGGCCGCGATTATGCCGTTCTTGCCGCCGGCCTCGATGGCCATGTTGCAGATCGTGCAGCGTTCCTCGACGTTCAGGGCCGAGATCGCCTCGCCGGTGAACTCCATCGCGCGGTAGGTCGCGCCGTCAGTGGTTATCTCGCCGATGACGTGCAGGATGAGGTCCTTGGCCATCAGGTAAGCCGGCATCTCGCCGCGGAAGGCGAACTTCATGGACTCCGGCACCTTGAGCCAGAGCTTGCCCGTGCCCATGACGAAGCCGGCGTCGGTGTTGCCGATCCCCGTGGCGAACTCGCCGAACGCCCCGGCCGTGCATGTGTGAGAGTCCGTGCCGAGCAGTATCTCGCCCGGGCGGGTGTGCCCGTGCTGGGGCAGCGCCACGTGGCATACGCCGGCGAAGGCCGTCTTCAGCGGGTCGGCGTACGCCGTGGGCATGCCCACGAGCCCGGCGGGGATGAAGTCCGGGTCGTAGTAATTGCCGATGCCCTGCTCGTGGACGAAGTCGCGAAGCAGGTCGATGTTACGATGGCTCTTGGCGTCGGCGGTGAAGATGTAGTGGTCCGGGATGATCACGACCTTCTTGGGGTCCCATACCTTCGCATCCTTGCCGAACTGTTCCTGGAAGATGCCGATCGTGCCCGGCCCGCAGATGTCGTGCGTCATCAGCACGTCGATGTCGCACCAGATGTTCTCGCCAGGCTCGACCGTCTCGCGTTCGGCGTGAGCGGCGAGGATCTTCTCGGTAATCGTCATGCCCATTTCCAAAACTCCGCCAGGTGCTTCAATAGCGCATCCCGGCCCGGGGCACTACAGCCCCTTGGCCGGGATAATCCAGCATCGTACTACATCGGCGTACGGGAATCAATCGGCGGTCCGGGAAGCTCTTGACGGCGCCGGGCACGGCGGGTACAGGTTACGCAGTACGCAGCACTTTATGGTTTCCCAAATCAGGAGAAGATTCGATGAAGAAGATCAGGCTGGGCGTCATTGGTTGCGGCGGGTTCGTGCAGTATCACCTTCGGATATTGACCAAGAGCGTGCCGGAGTTCCAGATCGTTGCCCTGTGCGACATTGTCCGGGAGCACGCCGAGCATCACCGCAAGGAATACTGCCCAGGCCGAAAGGTGCCGATCTACCTGGACTATCGCGACATGCTCAAGGAAGCCAAGCTCGACGCGGTGCTCGTGTCGACTCCTCACACGCTTCACTTCCGCCACGCCTACGACGCACTCTCGGCCGGGTGCCACGTTCAGGTGGAAAAGCCGATGGTCACCGATTCCACCCAGGCCCGCAAGCTCGTCCGCCACGCCAAGAAGATGGGCAAGCATCTGGAGGTGGCCGTCCAGGGCATGTTCACCGACACGTTCGCCTGGGCTAAGCAACTGCTGGCCGCGGGCAGCGACGGGCTGATGGGCAGCCTCCAGCACGTGACTGGGATAATGTCGCAGGGCTGGATGAATATGACGGTCGGCAAGTGGCGGCAGGAACCGAAGCTTTCCGGCGGCGGGCAGCTTTATGACAGCACCAGCCACGTTCTCAACGCGATGATGTTCCTGGTCGACGAGCCAGTGGTTGAGGTCGCGTGCTTTACCGACAACAAGGGCTGCGCGGTGGACATCAACGCCGTTGCCTGCATTCGTTTCGCCAGCGGAGCTATGGCGACTATCACCAGCGGGGGCGATTGCAGTTCATGGAAGAGTCACCTGACGATCCAGTGCGAGAAGGGCAGGATGGAGATAAGCCCGCACGGCGGGAACTTCCTGATTGCTCGCGGCGGGTACAAGCGGGACATCCGCAAGACGCCCAAGGGCTTCGACATCCCATCGACCACCCCCATCCGCAACTTCGCCGACGTGATCCTCGGCAAGGAAAAAGAGCCGCGCTGCGGCGGGCGAGTGGGCATCCTGCTGGCGGACCTGATGGATGCGCTCTACAAGTCGGCCGAGACGGGCAGGGTGGTCAAGGTGGCGCGGAAGGATGCGTGACCTTGCTCGCTGAAGCGAGCAGGCCTCAAAAGCGAAGACTCGGACCCCGTTTCGGGTTCCGCTCTTTCTGCTCCAGGTTCCTTGTTCCGGGTTCCAGGTTCCGCTTTTTGCTTTTCCCGGCTCCCGGCTACTGACTACTGCCGTCCAGAATCGCCCTTACCAGCCCTGGGATGGTGTGCTTCTTCGCCTCGACGGTAGGCGTCAGGCCGGCGGCTACGATGGTTTCGGTGGTCACCGGGCCGATGGAGGCAAGCTTCAGCGCCGAAAGGTCCACGCCGGCGTCCTTGACAAGCGCGAGGAAGTTCTCCGCAGTTGACGACGATGTGAACGTGACCCAGTCTACCTTGCCGGCCGAAAGGGCGCGGAGGGCGTCGTCCGCCAGCCCGGCCGGGCGGACGGTGCGGTAGGCGACGGCCTCGGTAACTTCCGCGCCGGCGGCACGAAGGATGTCCGGCAGCTCGTTTGTGGCGATGTCGGCCCGTGCGAGCAGGATCCTTTGGCCCTTGCCCACTTGGGTCACCAGGGCCTTGCCGAGAGCCTTCGTCGTGAAGGTCTCGGGCATCAGGTCCGGGTGGAGGAAGTGTTCGTTGAGCACGTCGGCGGTGGCGGGTCCCACGGCCGCGATGCGAACGGAGGCCAGGTTCCGGCCGTCGAGGCCGAGGTGCTTCATGCGTGCGAGCACGCCGCTTGCGCCGTTGGGCGAGGTCAGCACGAGCCAGTCGAACGACTTGATCTCTGCCAGGGCCTTGTCGAGCGGGGCATAATCCGCTGGCGGCTGGATCTCGATGGTGGGGCACTCGATGACGTTTGCGCCGCGGGTTACGAGTTGGTCGGTGAGCTTCGAGGCCTGCTCTCGCGTCCGCGTGACGAGCACAGTGCGTCCGAAGAGCGGGAGCTTTTCCTTCCAGGCGAGCTTCTCGCGAAGGGTCACCACGTTTCCGACAATCAGCAGAGCCGGCGGGCGCACGTTGTTTGCCTCAGCCGCCGAGGCCACCGTTGCCAGCGTGGCGACAACCGTTCGCTGGTTCCCCAGGGTGGCGTTCTGGACCAGCGCCACCGGCGTGTCGGCTGGGCGGCCTGAGGAGATCAGCCGGCCCGCTATGGCGGGCAGGTTGCCAACGCCCATGTAGAACACCAGCGTGTCCAGGGCGGCCAGGGCGTCGTAGTTGATGACCGACTCGTCCTTGGTCGGGTCTTCGTGGCCGGTGATGAAGGTCACTGTCGAAGCCAGTCGGCGGTCGGTCAGGGGTATTCCCGCGCACGCCCCGGCCGCGATTGCCGCCGTCACGCCGGGCACGATTCTAAACGGCAGGCCGGCATCGACGAGGGCGTCGGCCTCCTCGCCGCCCCGGCCGAAAATCAGCGGGTCGCCGCCCTTGAGGCGCACGACGAGCTTGCCTTCGGCAGTCTTCCTTACGAGCAGATCGTTGATCTGCTCCTGTGTCATGGCGTGGGCGCCTGGGCCCTTGCCGACGTAGATAAGTTCGGCGTCGCCCCGGCAGCCTGCCAGGAAGGACGGGTTTGCCAGGCGGTCGTAGAGAACGGCGTCGGCCTGGGCGAGCCAGTTCAGTGCGGCGGCGGTGATCAGGCCCGGGTCGCCGGGTCCGGCGCCCACGAGCACGGCCAATGGTTTGTCGGTCTTATGCCTTGCCATAAGGAGTTATTGTAAGACCAAGTGGGGAAAGAGGCAAAAAACTCGCGCGTTATTTAAGGCGCCCGGGTGGCTGGTCGATGTGCTAAGGACACGGCATAGCAATTAGCCGTAGAGCGCCTAGGAGTGCTAATATGACAGACAGAAAGAATTATGCCATTGAACGCCGACGTCACCCGCGGACTCGCCTTGCAATGACGCTGGGCTGCATCCGGCTGGACCCCGACGGCGGCGACGTGGTGGACTCGCTACACATGCGAGACATCTCCCGAAGCGGGCTAGGCGCCTCCAGCGCCAGGCCCTACTATCCGGGCCAGCGGATCGTGCTGAATCTGCCGATCCCGGCCGATGGGGGCCGGCGAAACGTGTGCGCCACGATCGTCCGCTGCCGCCAGGCCGAGGAGGGCTACAGCATCGGCTTCGCGTTCGACGCCCCGTACGTCGGCGAGGCCTACCGCTATTCTCGCTCCACCATCAATGCAACGACAATGCAGGCCATAGCCGCGTAATCCATCGCGGCCGGGGCATGCAAACAGGCTTAGGGCCAACAGCGCTGGGAGGCGCAAAAGGGGTTGACT
>CAZSBS010000041.1:0-10772 GCA_964605095.1 uncultured Planctomycetaceae bacterium
AACGACTACCTTGTCCAGCGGGACGCGGAGTTTGCCAGGCCCATCTTCGAGATGCTCGGCGTGTCGGTCGGCTACATCTCCTCGGAGATGGCGACATTCGGGCCGGAGGGCGAGCCGCGGCGCCAGGCGTACGCCTGCGACGTGACGTACGGCACCAACAGCGAGTTCGGCTTCGACTACCTTCGCGACAACATGAAGTTGGCGGTTGCCGACCAGATGCAGGGGCCGCTGGACTTCGCGATCGTTGACGAAGTTGACAGCATCCTGATCGACGAGGCCCGCACGCCGCTGATCATTTCCGGCCCGGCCTACGGTCAGACGGACCGCTTCCGCAAGGCTGACACCGTGGCCCGCGAGGTGATCTCTCGCAACCGCCCGTGGGACATAGCCAACAAGCGCGTCGAGGCGATCAAGCGGGAGATCAAGTCCCTCATGGGCGAGAAGTCCAAGGCCAAGGGCGAGAAGGGCGAGAAGGTCGATGAGAAGATAGCCCAGGCCGAAGGGCGGCTTGAAGAGGCCGAGTCCGAGCTTGATCGAGAGACCAAGCACTACGAGGTGGAACTGGACAAGAAGGCCGTTCACATGACCCACGAGGGCGTCGGGGCCGCGCAGGAAATCGCGGGCGTCGGCAGCTTCTACGTGGGGGCGAACATGGAATGGCCCCACCTGATGGACAACGCCCTGCGGGCGCACCTTGTCTACGAGAAGGACAAGGACTACGTCGTCCAGCAGGGTCAGGTGATCATCGTCGACGAGTTCACCGGGCGGCTCATGATTGGCCGGGAGTGGTCCGACGGCCTGCACCAGTCGGTGGACGCCAAGGAGCGCGTGCCGATCAAGGAGGAGAACCAGACCCTAGCGACGATCACGCTGCAGAACTACTTCAAGCTATACAAGAAGCTCGCCGGCATGACGGGCACGGCCATGACCGAGGCGGGCGAGTTCCTCAAGATTTACAAGCTGGACGTCGCGACGATCCCGACCAACCGCCCGGTCAACCGCGTGGACCACGAAGACCGCATCTACGGCACGGTAGACGCCAAGTACGAAGCGATCGTCGAGGAGATCAACTCCGTCAGCAAGGCAGGCAGGCCGGTGCTGGTCGGCACGACGAGCATCGAGAAGTCCGAGGTTCTGTCGGAGATGCTCCAGCACCGCTACGGCATCGAGCATTCGGTGCTCAACGCCCGCCCGGAGAACGCCGGTCGCGAGGCAGATATCGTCAAGTCCGCCGGCGAGCAGCGCCCGCTGAAGAAGGACTCCAAGAAGATGGTCGGCAACGTGACCATCGCGACGAACATGGCCGGGCGCGGCACGGACATCAAACTGGGTTCGGGCGTGGTCTATGAAAAGTGCCGCGTGCCGCCGGCGGAGAAACTGGCCGAACTGGGCATCGAGCAGGAATTTCTGTTTCCGCCCGGGTCCAACAAGTGCTGCATCCACTGCGCTCAGTATGACGCGGGCACGAATTGCTCGCACTGCTTCAAGCCGAAGCTCGACGGCGCTTTTCCGGCCCGCGGGCGGAAGGAATGTTGCGAGGTCGTGCCGTGCGGGCTTCACATCGTCGGCACGGAGCGTCACGAGGCGCGGCGTATCGACAACCAGCTTCGCGGGCGATCGGGCCGGCAGGGCGATCCGGGGTCGAGCCGGTTCTTCCTTTCGCTGCGCGACGACCTGATGTCGATCTTCGCCGGCGAGTGGACGCTGAAGGTGCTGGGCTGGCTTGGCCTTCAGGGCGACGTGGCGATCGAGGACCGGCGGGTCTCCAAGGGCATCGAGCGAGCTCAGAAGAAGGTCGAGGAGCGAAACTTCGAGATCCGCAAGAACCTCCTCGAATACGACGAGGTGATGGACCACCAGCGCCACACGTTCTACTCGCGCCGCCAGAGGATTCTCGAGGGTCTGGGCCTCCGCGAGCAGGTCTGGGACATGGTTGTCAACTCGGTGGCCGACGCCGTCGAGAACTACCTCGACGGACAGTATCCCAAGCGATGCATCGCCGAGTGGGCAAGCAAGGTGCTCCAGATGCTGGTGCGCCCCGAGCGGGTCGACGCCCAGGTGCCCGACGACCTGGCCAGCCTGGAGGCCAACCTCAAGCAGCAGGCCAAGGAAGAGGCCAGGGCCGTCATCGACGTGACGCTGGGCGAGTACATGGACGAGGAGGCCGACCCGAACGAGTGGGACCTCAAGGGCCTAAGCAGTTGGGCGATGAGCCGGTTCAGCGTCCAGCTTTCGCAGAACCAGCTCCGCAAGATGAAGCCGCAGGATGTTGGCGACCAGCTCGTTGACGCGGCCGCGGAAAAGATCGACCAGATCAACCTGACGCCTCTGGGCAAGTTCCTCGCCGAGGACTTCTCGCGAGCCTCGCTTGCCGAGTGGGCCAGGGGGCGGTTCCTGATCGCCATCGAGCCCGACGAGCTTATGGGCCAGCCCGAGGAGGTGCAAAAGGTGCTGATGGACAAGGTCAGCGCCCAGTACCATCGCCGCGAGATCGAGTACCCGGTGGAGCACGTGATGGACGTGACGGTCGGCCAGGTCGGGACGGACAACGTCTACGCGCTGCAATACCTCGTCGATTGGGCCAACGCCAAGTACCGTTGCGGGCTTGCCGTCGATGACCTGCGCGACCGCAAGCCTGCGGAGATCTACCAGCAGCTTGTCAAGCTTTCCGAAGAGTACCTCGCCGGTGGCAAGTTGGAGGAGGAAATCCGACAGGCTCTCGGCAGCAATCCGACGGCTGAGGCGGTCGAGAAGTACGCGGCCGAACGGTTCCACAGTTCCCTGCCGGCGGAGTCGCTCAACGGCGACGCCGTGGGCCGGCTGCTGGAGGTCGGGCGGGAGTTCCTGCGGCGCGAGATGACGGAACTGGAACGGTTCGTCCTCCTCCAAATATACGACAGTTCGTGGAAGGATCACCTGCTCGCGATGGACCACCTCAAGGCGGGTATCGGCCTGCGCAGCTACGCCGAGCAGGACCCGCGAGTGGCGTTTAAGACGGAGGGCGCGGCCCTGTTCCGGGACATGCTCACCGGCGTGCAGGAGAAGGTTACGGACATGATCTTCAAGGTCCGCCTGACGGCCGGGACGGAGATGACGAGCGTTTACCAGGAATCCAGTGCCGTCCACGAACAACTCCAGGGCTATGACCACCTCGCCCGTGACATGGCCGACCAGGCTGCCGCGGCCCAGCCCCAGAAGGTGGCGACAATCGTCCGCAACATGCCCAGGGTGGGACGAAACGACCCGTGCCCGTGCGGGTCCGGCAAAAAATACAAGAAGTGCTGCGGCAAGGGCAGAGAGTGAAGAAGAAGTAAGAAGAAGTAAGAAGTAGTTAGTAAGTAGTAGGTAGGAAGAAGTAAGAGGAAGCAGGAAGTGCGTAATAGATAGCAGGTGGAAAGCAGGAAGCGGGAGAAGAAGGGTGGTAAGCAGTAGGGAAGAGGCGCCACGCGGTCTTGTCCTACTTCCTACTTCCTGACTACTAACTACTTGCTCCGGACGGGAATTGACGTATCGGCTAGGTGAAACCTTTCTTCGGAAAGGACAATGAAAGGATTCCACATATGCGTGACTGGTTAGGTGATCGTTTTGCCAAGAAGCAGAAGGATAAGAAGCTCGAGGAGCTTGCCCTCAAGGGCAAGACCAAGGACGAGATCGAGGCTGACAAGAAGCTCATCAAGGAAACCAAGAAGGTGGACCCCGTCCACGCCGACCAGGGGCCCGGGCGGAACGATCCGTGCCCGTGCGGCTCGGGCAAGAAATACAAGAAGTGCTGCGGGGCTGAGAAATAGGAGCCGCGATGCAGACAGCCAAGACATGCAAGCTGGCCCTGGAAGACGGGCTGGTGTTTACCGGCACGAGTTTCGGCGCCGCCGGCGCGGGTGCCGGCGAGGTCGTGTTCAATACAGGCATGACCGGCTACCAGGAGGTGCTGACCGACCCCTCCTACGCCGGGCAGATCGTCACCATGACCTACCCGCTGATCGGCAACTACGGCATCAACGACGAGGACGTCGAGAGCCACAACCGCAAGGTGCAGGTGGCCGGGTTCGTCGTCAAGGAGCTCAGCCCGGTGGTGAGCAACTTTCGCGCGTCGCGGTCGCTGTCGGATTACCTCGCGGCCGAGGGGATCATGGGCATCACCGGCGTGGACACGCGGGCGCTGACGCGGCACATCCGCACGGTGGGGGCCCTGAACGGCGTGATGAGCACTGAACTGCTCGACGACATCGAGCTGGTCCGCAAGGCCAGGGCGCTGCCGTCGATGAACGGCGCGGACTTCGTCAAGGTCGTAATGCCCAAGAAGCCCTACCATTGGTCGGAGGGCTACGACAGCAGCTTCGCGCAGTCCCACCGCGACCACGGCAAGCGGGTGTTTCGCGTGGTGGCCATTGACTGCGGCGCGAAGATGAACATCCTGCGAAACCTCGTCGAGTGCGGCTGCGATGTCCAGGTCGTGCCGGCCTCGGCGACGGCGGAGGAAATCCTCGCCCACAAGCCCGAGGGCGTGTTCATCTCCAACGGCCCGGGCGACCCCGCGGCCGTCACCTACACCATCGCCACGCTGAAGGCCCTCATCGGCAAGGTGCCGATCTTCGGCATCTGCCTTGGGCACCAACTGCTGTGCTGGGCACTGGGCGGGCGGACGTACAAGCTGAAGTTTGGCCATCGTGGCTGCAACCAGCCGGTGCGCAACAAGGCCACGGGCAAGGTGGAGATCACCAGCCAGAACCACGGTTTCGCGGCCGAGGAAAAGTCTCTGACCGCCACCGGCGCGACGGTGACGCACGTGAACCTCAACGACATGACGGTCGAGGGCTTCACTCACGCCGACAAGGCGCTATTCAGCGTGCAGTACCACCCGGAGGCCTCGCCCGGCCCGCACGACGCGACGTACCTCTTCGACTGCTTCCGCTCAATGATGGAAAGCGGCGCAGCCCCGACGGCTGAGCAAATGCACGCCGCGCAGGAAAGGCTGGCGACGGCGGGGAGAAAAGTCTAACCGCAGAGGCGCGGAGGTGCCGAGGACGCTAGGCTTTTTCGTTCACCTGCCGATTCCCAGGTCGGCGAAGTCGCCTTCCTGGTAGACCTTCTCGATGTGACTCACCGTCAAGGCCGGAGCGGGGTTGCGGGACTCTGCCCCGCCACAAACTCCACCGCATCCGGCAGCCAGCCGCTGGACCAGTGGTGTTTGCGGGCTGGGCCGTCGCGGTAGTCGTGGGGGATTTGCAGTTTGGTCATGAGTTCGTGAGCGGCCTGGTGTTGGGCGCGGAAGTTTCCGTAGCCGTGCAGGGCCAGGCGCGCGGGCCGGTCGAGGAATTGTGCGGCGTGAGCAGCGGCAGGGGAACCGGGTGCGGCATTGGCGCCGGGAGCGGCGGTGGCGTCGGCCGCGGCTGCGGCGGCGAGAAGGGCGGTGATGCGGTACTTATCGAAGTTAGCCTGGGCAGCGAATATGTCCTTCATGCCGTACTTGTTCGGGCTGGTCTCGGTAAGCGGGGCGTCCCACGCGGCCGCCTTTGCAAAAATGTCTGGGTGTCGCAGCAGCAGGCCCAACGCGCCCCAGCCGGACTTGCTGAAGCCCACGAGCAGCCGGCAGTTCGGGTCGTCGGGGAGATGGAAGGTTCGCTCGACGAAGGGCAGCACGTCCTGAATGAGGTACGATTCCTGGCGACAGTTGGGGTCGGTGGGGTGGTCGGCGTACCAAGGCAGGGCGGAGAACGTGGGTTCGACGCAGATCAGGCGGTAGCGGTTGTGCAGGCCGAGCTTGCGGACCTCGGCCAGGCCGTCGCCGTAGCGATTACCCTCGCCCGCTTCGACGGGCAGGACGTAGAGCACGCGGAGCGGAGCGGGCTTTGCGGCTGACCGGTCGGCACCGGCGGACTTGGCCGGCTCGTCGGGCAGAAGGATTCGGAGCTTCGTGGGCTTGGCTTGCCGGGGCGAGTAGATCGTGTACGTAATGAAGCCGTCGGCGTCCTTGCCTGCGCCGCTGTAGCGGGCGGGCGGTTCGCTCAGGGCACCCGCTTGCGTAGCCGCCGTAGCAACGGCGGCGAGTAAAAGAACGGACATGCACGTTACTTCGATGAGCGAGTACATGGTCTGCCTCATATTGTCACCTTACCCAAATAGGCACGCGGCACGAGGCGAACGCGATTGTTGTCGATGCCCGTATTTGGCATGTTCGCGTTCTCCTTCCCAGGGATTGCCATCTGCCTGCCGGCCGATGCCCGTTTGTAGTGTCGCCGTCAGGCGATATCCTGGCTCGTAGTGTGCCCGTAAGGGCATATCTTTGGGATAGCGTCTTACGACGCCACTACGAACAAAGATATCGCCTTACGGCGACACTACCAACCCCGCAATCAAAAGGTCTGCCACGCCGGGGCATTCTTCAGCTTGTAGAGCATCTCGCCGGCCTTGGGGACGTAGAGGCGTCCCTCAGCCTCGTGGCCTTGCCAGTCGGCGATGTAGATCGAGGCTGGGTCGCGGTAGTTGAGGTTCACGGCGCGGCACTGGGCCTCGGGGATTCCCGTAGCCAGCGTCACGGTGATTCGCGGGCGCTCGATGCCGCCTGCGTACGTGCCTATGCCGCGCACGTGCGTACAGTGCGCCAGCACGCCCCACGGATAATGCTTGAAGCGGTCCCACTGGCCCAGGAAGTACGGCAGGCAGTGATAGCCGATCTCGCGAATGATCGCGCCGTGAACCACGGAAATCTCCCGGATGTGCGGCGCGTAGATGATGAGTTCGCCGCCGTCGGCGACGACGGGCTCCATCTTGTACATGCACTTGGCGCCGACCCAAAGCTCGTCGTACATCCGCGGCGCGCAGGACAGGACGGACGCGAACGGTTTGTCCACGTAGGTGACGTGGACCTTGTCGGACAGGTCCGCGGCGGCGGACCATGCCTCGGCCGTCGGGCCGTGATATAGCCCGGCCAGGTCCTGGCCTTTGACGACCATGCAGAGTGCGGAGTTCTCGACTTTGACCATGTCCAGGGCCATGTGAAGAACCTTGCGAACGGGCGTCAGCTTGGCGCCGATTATCCTCGGGCAGGTGATCAGCGCGCCGAGCCAGTGGAAGAAGTTCAGCAACTCCTGCCCGCATATCCCGGGAAAGAAGTACTTGGCCCCGCCCGAGAATCCGACTACCTCGTGGGGGAAGACGGGCCCGCAGATCAGCACGTGGTCGTAGTCGAATATCCGCTTGTTGATCGTCACGTCGATGTCGCGGGCGAACGGTCGGCAGTCGGGGGGGATGTGCGCGGCGATCTCGTCGCCGGCAAGCCGGCCTATGCAGGCCAGGGCGTCGGGGTTCTGCCACTGGTGGTTGAAGACGGCGCTGCCTGGGAGCACGTCGGCCCGGCGGCCGGGATCGATGCCCAGGAGCTTGTCGATCATCGCCTCGGTCATGGGTGGGTGGGTGCCCAGCGCGATGAGAAAGTCGAGCCTGGCCGCCGTCGGGGCGATGGCCTTGTGCAGCAGTCGGGTCACCAGCGGCAGGGGGCAGGTGCGGGTATGGTCGGGTATGACGACGAGGACCTTCTTGCCTTTGCCCGCCGGGGCTATTGCCCCGGCTGCGCCGGCGACGATTTCGGCGACCTGCTTGTCGGAAAGGGCCTGGTCAGGTCGTCCTGTGCCTATGATAGTCATTCGGGCTCCTGTTGTCGCTGCGCAGAAGGCTACATGCTTCAGGAACGGAAAGACCGGCCGGGAACCAATCTCCCGAAGTCTGCCTGGCGTCAGGCAGGTCTGAAGTTTGAAGTCTGAAGTCTTTGTTCGCGAGTTCAGCTTTGTCGGCCTATGAGCCGATTATAGAATAACTGCGTGTTTTTTTGCCAAGTTAGTGAGTAAGGAAATCATTTAATGATAGTTGTTCACGTTACGCACGAGGCTGTGGAGAAGATCGGGGGAATTGGCACGGTGATCGGCGGATTGACGACGACGGACGCCTACAGCCAGGCGGTCCAGCGGACGGTGCTGCTGGGTCCGCTCCTGTCAACGGACAAGCCCGTCAACCGGAGGCTGGGCGAGGGCGGGCACGTTATCTACAGTTCGCTGGACGGCATATGCCCGCCGCAGTGGCGTGAGAAGTTCATGCCCATCGAGAAGACCTATGACGTGGGGATCATCTACGGCATGCGTAAGGTCGACGACGCATGCACCGGCAAGAGCGTCGAGGCCGAGGTGCTGGTCATCGACGTCTTCCACGCCAACCGCGACCGGTTGAACCTGTTCAAGGCTGAACTGTTCAAGAAGTTCTCCATCCCCAGCCAGGACTTCGAGAAAATATGGGAGTACGAGGAGTACGTTCGCCTTGCCGAGCCGGGCTTCGAGGCCCTCAAGGCCATCGGCTGCAACAGCGGCAACCAGATGGTGATACTCTCGCACGAGTACATGGGCATGCCGACGGCGCTTCGAGCCATCCTCGACGGCTCGCCGAACACGCGGACGGTGTTCTATGCTCACGAGGTGGCGACGGTCCGCCCGATCGTCGAGGATTCCCCCGGCCACGACACGATGTTCTACAACGTCATGGACCTAGCAAGCGCGGCCGGGAAAAGCTGCGACGAGGTCTTCCCGGGTGTTCACGCGAACTACAAGCACCCGCTGGTGAGGGCGGCGCGATACTGCGATCACGTCTTCGCCGTGGGTGACTACGTGGTGGATGAACTGCGATTCCTCGACCCGCATTTCCAGACAATGGACATCGACCTGGTCTACAACGGCGTGCCGGCCGAGAAGATCACCCTCAAGGACAAGCTCGCCAGCAAGGCCCGTTTGCAGCAGTACTCGAAGAACCTTCTCGGCCACAAGCCAGACTGGATATTCACTCACGTCGCCCGGCCGGTGCTCAGCAAGGGCCTTTGGCGCGACCTGGCGGTGCTGCACCACCTTGAGCCGGTAATGCGTAAGCGTGGTCAGAGGGTGGTGTATTTCATGCTTGGCACGCTTGCCGGGCAGCGGCGGCGGGCGGACATCCGGCAGATGGAGCGGGTTTACGGCTGGCCGGTGGGCCACGAGAAGGGCTACCCGGACCTTTGCCAGGGCGAGGAGACTATCGGCGAAATCTTCGCGGGCTTCAATCGCGGGCACGAGGCGTGCCGGGCGGTCTTCGTCAACCAGTGGGATTGGAACAGCCAGGTCTGCGGCGAGCGGATGCCCGAGGATATGACCTTTGCCGACATACGGCACGGCACGGACCTGGAGTTCGGGCTGAGCATTTACGAGCCGTTCGGTATAAGCCAGCTCGAGCCGCTGTGCTTCGGGGCGATCTGCCTGGTCTCGAATGTCTGCGGGTGCATGGGCTTCGCAACGCGGGCGGCCAGCGGGAACGTCAACCCCGACAACATCATCGAGGCCAACTTTCTGCACGTACAGCAGGACTTCGACATGGACCAGTTGAAGAACCTTTCCATTGCCGACCGCAACGCCGTCGAGATGGTCGAGGCGGCCCGGCTGGCGGGGCTGCTCGGCCCGCGGCTCGTGAACGATGCCGACGTGATCGAGAAGCGAATCACCACCGGCTACGAGCTGGCCGGAAAAATGAGCTGGGAACACGTCGTGAAGGACTACTTCCTCCCAAGCCTGGCCCGCACGGCAGGGGAGGTTTGAGGCGGTAGCCGGTAGTCGGTAGCCCGTAGCCGGGGCAGGTAGCGGGCGGCTGGTAGCCGGTACCGGGTCTGGCTGATAGGTCCTATAGGTCCTATGAGACCTATGGAACCTATGCCGACCACTCCGGCGCGCCGAGACCGGCTCCCGGCTCCCAGCTACTGGCTACTGTCTACCAATAAATCTTGGCCTGTTTGGCATTCTTTATTCCTTGACTGCGGACGGTGGATGGTCTAGTGTGCGTTTGTACATCAGTTCACAAATGATACTGGACCAGGGTGCCCAAATGAAACTCTCACCGGCTGCGGAACTGGCGATTCGAGGGGTGGTGGTGTTGGCTGAGAGCTACGGCGAAGGACCTGTCACGCTCAAGGCGATCTGCGATGGGCGAGACCTGCCCAAGCAGTATCTGGTCAAGCTGTTCTCGCTGCTGGCCAAGGCGGACATCATAACGGCTGTGAGGGGCAAACGGGGTGGCTACGTCCTGAGCCGGGAGCCTGACAGCATCTCGCTCCTTGAAGTTGTCGAGGCCGTCGAAGGCCCGCTTGCCTTGAACCTCTGCCAGCACACCCCGCCGCGATGCAACCAAGAGGGCTGCCCTATGCGGACTATGTGGGCTGACTTGCAGTCGATGTTCCGCGAGAAGCTCCAGGGCGTCAAGATCCAAGAATGCATCACCGCCTGCACGGGCGGCAAGTGAACCTGGCGCGGCATGGCCCCAAGTGCCGCGTTGGCCCATATAATGACGCCAAAAGTGGGATAATTTACCCTCTTCTGCCCCCGCAGACCCGCCCAAAGCTTACCCTGTTTTATCATTCTCCAAAAAACTGCTAAAAAGTTAGATTCGTGTGCTATACGGTAAATACCTGACATGAACAAGTTTGCGATACGCCTGTCGAACGTAGGTGGAGGCAACATGAGAAAAACGGGAAAAGCAGGAAACCTTTTGTGCGATTCCCTAGTATGATTTATTAGAGCGAGCGAGAGGGGCCACCCCCTCAAAGGGTCCCTCCGGCCGACAGGGTTTTCTGTCCTCCTTTCCCTTGTCGGCCGCTTTTTTGCGCACTCAGTGCGTCAGCGAGTAGGCGAAGATGTTCACGCCGATTCGCAGGGCATCGTCCGAGGCGTAGCCGCGGTTGTAGGCGAACTTGAGTTGCTCCCAACCATTGG
>CAZSBS010000041.1:10872-23628 GCA_964605095.1 uncultured Planctomycetaceae bacterium
TCGTCCGAGGCGTAGCCGCGGTTGTAGGCGAACTTGAGTTGCTCCCAACCATTGGCCAGGCTCAGCGGCGAGTAGATCACCCCAAGCTGGCCGTCGATGGTTATGCCTTCGAGGGCCGGGACGTTAAGGTCGGGGTTCTGAGCCTTAACGAGGCTCTCATATTCGACGGTCTGGATCTTGAACGGCATTTGCAGCAGCGGGGAGGTCCGCGGGTCAATCGGCTTGAGGTCGGCCTGTGGCAGCACCCTCTTGATCTCGCGTCTAAATGCCACGTCGAAGGCTTTTCTCCCAGCCGCCGCGTCGGCGACGAGCACGCCGCCCGCCTTTAGATAGGCCGCGAGCCGCTGGACCTGGGCGTCGGTGAACTTGAAGTCCCGCAGGCCGGTCAGGTAGAGCACGGGGTGCTTGAAGACATCCACCGCGGATGGGTCGACGACCTCGCGTTTGAACTGCACGTTGAGCGTGGTGTTCTGCTGGATGTACTTCATCAGGTTCGGCAGCGCGTGTGGGGTGGGGTCCCAGTCGCCGCCGTGGATGATCTGGGCGATGACGAGCTGGTCGCGTGTCTTCTCGGCCTGCTCGTGGAATACCTTTGTGGTTCCCCACGCGCGGGCGTACTGGAAGTTGGCCAGGACGGTGGTGATTATGTTCACGCCGAGTTGGACCGCGTCGTCCTGGTGGTAGAGTATTCCACCCTCGATGGGGTTTTCGGCGACGTTCCATCCGCAGTTCAGGTCGATTGGCGAGAAGATTACCGCCGGGCGGCAGCCGAGGTACACCGCCTCGATGTACGGGGGCATGGACTTGAACGGTTCGGAGTCCTTGCGGACCCTCATGCTGCTGATGTTGAAATAAGCGTGGAACAGTGGCGAGTCGGTGTCGATGGGGGCAAGCTCGCGGTCGCTGAAGAGTCGCCGGATTTCCCGCCTGGCGGTCTGGACGAATTCAGGCCGGCCACACTGAGCGTGAAGGACCAGCGTGCCGCCGTCGTAGAGGTAGCGGCGGAGCTTGGCGAGCATCTCCTCGGACAACTCGGGCATCGGCGTCCAGCCGGTGACGTACAGCAGCGGCAATTCGGCGGGGTCCCACGAGAACTGGCCCAGTGACGTCGGCACGTAGCGGTAGCGGATGTCCAGCCGGGCGTTGGCGAAATTCATCAGCCGCTCGATGTCGATCTGCGTGGTGGGGAACGCCCCGGCCCGCTCGCGCTTGCCGTTGACGACGCGAAAGCCCGTGTCCGAGAAGTTGATCATGCCGACCAGCGCCGGCGGCGAGGGCTGGCGTTTGCGTTCGGACCGGCGAAGCGGCGTTGCAGGCAGCGGCAGGGGGGGGACGCCCTCGGCGGCGCTGCGGTGCTGAGGCTTGGCCCTGGGCGGCTGGACCTTGGGGTTCTGCCAGTCCGCCGCAAGGGAAGATGCGGATATGCCGCCGATCATCGCGGCCGCGATGAGTCCGCCGATTACAGCCGATCTTGACACGGACATAATTGATCCTCCGGCGCGCCGTCCCCGCCGCACCCACGCCGCCAGCAAGGTAGCGCCTGCCCTGTATTCTTCGGCAACTCGGCAGGCTCTCCGCGTATAAAACTCTTACCGGAGTATTATACCACGTCGGCGCGCGGTCAGCTTCCCGTCAGATCGCGGATTCTGTTGTGGGCCCACTGGACGTTGCTGGCGTTGAACTGTTCGTGCTGGATGACCTGGCGGTAGAGTTCGATGGCCTCAGCCTTGTTGTAGAGCCGGTAGTCCGCGACCGCCGCGGCCTGGAACCGTGCCGGCTTGGTCAGGTTCGGGTCCCACTGCACGGCCCGCTTGTACCAGGCCACGGCGCGGATGTTCTCGTTGAAGTATTCCTTGTAGATCTCGCCGATGTAGAAGGCCGCCAGGGCGATCTTCGTGCTCTGCGGGTACTTATTGACCAGGTCCAGCAGCAGCAGCAGGGCCTCTCGCTCCTTGGGGTAGCTGGTGCCGAGCATCGGCACGAGGCCCTTGCCTTGCTGGTGGAGCTTGACGGCCTGGTCATACATCTTGTCGGCCTCGGGGATGACCTGCACCGGGCGGTTCGTCGCGGGGGGCATCTCGGCCTCGAGGAAATACTTGTATGTGAAGATGGGGTCGAACCGGTCAAGCACGTTTGAGATGCGCTGGGCCTTGTACGTGTCGCCGCTCTTGTTGCGGTAGAACGCCAGCATGTTCCGCATGGCGCCCAGATACGCCGCCTTGGCGCCCAGGACGTACTCGACGAGCAGGTGCTCGTCGGCATTGGCCAGCGACTCGCCGATAGGCGGGGTGATCTCCGGTATGCCGGACCACTGGAACGTCTGGGCATTGTCGAGGTTTTCCATCTCCTGCTGGACCCACTTGGCCTTGTCCATGTTGCCCGTCCGCGCGTAGTAGGAGTTCAGGACGGTCAGGCGATAGCGGTAGTTTACCCTGGCCGACTCGGCCGCGGTTGCGGCGGCGAGTTCGGCGGCGTCGCTGGGCGTCACGGCCAGCGTCGTCGGCAGCTTGCCGTCCACGGTCTTCGGCGGTTGAGGCAGTCCCGAGCAGCCGGTCAATGCGCAGGCCAACGCAGCCACGAACAGCAATCTTGCCAGTGTGCTTTTCATCCCACGGGCTCCTTAATTGTTCCAGAGCGGTTCCCAGCCGGCGATCGCGCCGCCGGCAATTGCAAACATTATCACTTGCGGCCGTTCAAGATGCAAGGGTTCGGAAGTTCCAAACATGCCTGGCAGCAGGCCGGTGTATGTTGTGACGTCGTCAAGCGTCTTTGTCGCACGGGTTGAGTGTTACCTGGAGGATGTTGTCGTTGTTTCGCAAGCCGTCCACCAAAGTGTCCGATGGGCACTGGTCCAAGAGCGTCGAGCAGCAGGCGGCCTTGGCGCCGGCAAAGATTGTGTTCTCCATTTCTTCGACGTTTATCCCCTCCTTGCGGAGGCTGTGCAGGACGTGGGCCAGCACGCCGACACGATTCAGATGTCGGACCACCAGTCGGTACTTGGCCGGGGAGTGGGCACAAAGATTGACGGTGCCCGCGGGGCGGCCTGTCCTTACGAAGAGTTCGACGATTCGCACGACTTCGGCGGCCACGGCCTCGGTGGCCTGGTCTGTGGATGCGCCGACGTGCGGGGTGCAAGTGACAAGGGACGCCAGTTCCTTATCGGTCCAGTCCGCTTCGGCGCCGGCCGGCTCGTTCTCGAACACGTCAAGCCCAACTCGCAGGCCCTTGGCGGCGATGGCGGCGCGGAGAGCCGCCGTATCGACCAGCGGCCCGCGGGAGGTGTTGATGAGAACGGCGCCGGGCCGCAGCGAGTCCAGGAATTTCGGCCCCACGATATGCTTTGTATCCGGCGTAAGGGCCAGGTGGACGCTGACGGCATCGCAGACGGCGGCCAGCTCTTCGGGCGAGGAAGCATAGTCGACGCCCTGCGTTTCAGCCGCTTCCGGCGTGAGGCTGCGGGACCAGACGACAACCTTCATTCCCAGCCCGGCGGCTCGTTCGGCGACCGCCTTGCCGATCGCCCCGAAGCCCAGGATGCCCAAGGTTCGGCCAGCCAGGCCGCGAGCCTTGCCGAATTCCTTCTTCCGCCACGCCCCGTTTCGCAAGGCCACGGTCGCGTCAACGATTCTGCGATCGGCCGCAACCAGCAGCCCGATGGCCAGTTCCGCCACGGCCGCGGTGTTCTTGCCTGGGCAGTTGGCCACGTAGATTCCTCGCTCGCTGGCGGTTGTCATGTCGATCGTGTCAACGCCGGCCCCGGCCCGGATGATCAGCGACAGCCGAGGCGCCGCCTGGATTGCCGCGGTGGTCACCTTGGTGGATCGCACGATCAGGATGTCCGCAAGTCCGATAGCGTCCGGCAGCGACGCGGCGTCCAGGTCGGCGCGGACCTCGACGTTCAGGCCCAGTTCTTCCAACCCGCGTACGGCGTTGGCCGATAGCTTGTCGGCGATAAGCACGTTCATAGGTTCGCTCCCGGCAAACGTTGTCTCAAAAGGGCGGATTCAATCATTGGTGCCCAGTCATCAGCCGCAGCCCTGCCAGGGGACCCAAATCATACGATGGGAACAGAATACACCAAGCCCGGTTGGCGTCAAGCCTCGCGGCCTGATAAAGCAGCGCCACGGGAGCGACCTGAGTTTCCGGTATGAGCGAATGTCTGATTCGACTCCGCTCGGGACAATCCGAAATCTGCCTGCCGGCAGGCGGGTCCGCAATGAACTCCAGGCGGTCAAACGTGGTATCATCTTGAACAGGGCATACGGAAGCACAGCCAGATATAAATGTCAGTCACCACTGGACGCCACCGATGACCGGATACGAACGAATCGCCGCGGCCATGGCAGGCCGAAAGCCCGACCGCGTCCCGGTCATGCTGAACAACTTCATGCCCGCCGCCCGCGAGGCAGGGCTAACGCAGGCCCAGTACCGCTGGAGCGCCGAGCGGATCGTCGAGGCACACCTCAGGGCGGCCCAGAAGTACGGGCTGGACGGCATTATGCTGGACATCGACACCGCGACGCTCGCCGACGCGGTCGGCGTGCCCGTGAGCTTTCCCGAGCGCGAGCCGGCCCGAACGGCCGGGGGTTGCCTGCACCTGCTGGAGGACATTCACGACTGGCCCGTGCCGAACCTGCGGAACCACCCGCGGGTGGACATCTGGCTGGAGGCGGCCGAGAGGCTCGTGGAAAAGTGCGGACGCGACCTCTACGTCCGCGGCCACTGCGACCAGGCGCCGTTTTCGCTTGCCGGCATGATCCGCGGGCCGGAGCGCTGGATGGTGGACCTGCTCACCGAAGGCCAGGAACCGCACTGCCAGGCGCTGCTGGATTACTGCACAGCCGTGACGTGCCGCTTCGTGAAACTGATGACCCAGACGCACGTGCCGATGGTATCCAACGGCGACAGCTCTGCCGGGCCGAGCGCCATTACGCCGGACATGTATCGCCGCTGGGCCATGCCGCACGAACGCCGCGTCGTGCAGGCCGCCCACGAGGCGGGCTGCCAGTATGTGCTGCAAATCGGCGGGGCGACCGAGCCGATACTTGCCGACATGATCCGGACGGGCGCCGACGGCTTCGAGTTGGACTGCAAGACCGACGCGGTGGCGGCTCGCGACGCCCTGGCCGGCGCCGCGACGCTGCTGGGCAACATCGACGCATCGGGTGTGCTTGCCCTCGGCGGCCCGGCCGAGGTTGCCCAGGCCACGCGCGAGTTGCTGGAAGTCTTCGCCGGCGTGCCGCGGTTCATCCTTGGCGCCGGCTCCGCGCTGCCGGAGGAGGCGCCCGAGGAAAACATCACCGCGATGGTCCAGGCGGCAAGGGAGTTCGAGTGAGAATAAACGGTTAGCGTCCCGAATGGCATGAAGATAAGAAGGAAGTTATTGGTACACAGTACGTTATGCGCAAGAAAAACGCGTGGCGGACATCATCCTCGGCTCGGCCCTTTGCCGGGCCGTACCAGGAAACGCAACATTCTCAAGGGTTCAGTAGGCATGGCCGGATTTTTGGGCGGGATCGGCCTTTCGTCGGCCACTCTGCAACGCGTTTATTAAACGGAACTTACGCCTTATCTTCATGCCATTCGTTAGCGTCCCTATTTCCCTATTTCCCCTTCGTCTCGGCCGCGGGGGTCTTCTGTGCGGCTCCGGGTTCCGCTTTTGTGGCCCCGGCCCTGAGCTTCCGTTCGAGCTCTCGGAGCCGCGTGACAATCTTTTGCAGCCGAGTCAAACGCTCGTCATTTTGGAGGAAGAGGGACTTTCCGCGCAGGTCGTAGAGTTGCACCTGGTGGTCTTTGCCATCGGCATGAATCCGCACAACGGTCGTAGCGCCGTCCGCAAGCCCCGACGGACCAACCATTACGATCCCCTGGGCTGCCAGTTTCTCATTCTCCCGTTTGACTTTCGCGGCGATTGACTGCTCGATCTCGGCAGCATTGATCTTGAAGAAACCATTCGTGTCGATTGCCAATCGCAGCAACGCTTGGAGCTCGTCTTTCGTGATCTTTGTCTCTATGCGAGCGTTTTTCTCATATCGATTTCCCAAGGTTACCGATCCATCTGCGCGAATCACCATCAGTGGGTCGTCGTTCTGTGGTTTGAGCATCCCACCACAATAGTCAAACACAATAACCGTTGCCGTCGCGTCAGCCGGCAAGGCGTGGGTTTTCGTCTTGGCCACTTTGTCGCTCGGCTTCGGGGCCTTTTTCTCAGGAAGCTTGTCGGCAGCAAAGGTGACGGTGGTCAGGGACAGGACGGCGAATAGCAGAACGTGTCGCATCGGATTCTCCTTGTTTATGGACCGGAGAACAATTAGGGCGATTCGATGCGTTAGACGCTGATAGTTGAAAAGAGTTCCCAGCGATCTTTCAACTGATAGGAAATTTGATTTTGGGTTGGCCCTCGGGCTGGCGTGGCGAGTGGCTGTGCCCGGGGGCGGGGGGTTTATGGGGTCTTGAGCGAGTCTTCGTAGGTCTTCTTGGCGGCCGCGTAGTCCCGGTAGGCCTGCTTGGCCTCGGGCGTGTCACTCCTGCCGTCCGCTATCAGCTTCGTCAGCTTGTTGTACGCCGCGATGTACGTCTGGTAGGCCTGCTTGCTGTCCGTCACGGGCGGGGTCTTCGTCGTGGTGTGCGACACGTTCTCGTCGCCGGCGTCGGTCGTGCCCGACCCGGTCGCCGGGGTCTTGAGCGAGTCTTCGTATACCTTCTTGGCGGCCGCGTAGTCCAGGTAGGCCTGTTTGCCCTCCGGCGTGTTGCCTTTGCCCGCCGCCATCAGCTTCGTCATCTTGTTGTACGCTGCGATGTACGTCTGGTACGCCTTGCTGCTGTCCTGGGGTGTGGCTGGCGGGGTGGTATTTTCACCAGTGTGGGAGCTGTTGGCCGGCACTGCGGGACTCGCCGTGGTCTTCCCGCTGCCGGTGTCGGCGGTTTTGTGGCCTGGATGGTCCGGCGTATCGACCTGGCCTGCAGATTGGAGGATAAGTACGGGACGCATGGTCTTGTCCGCATGCTCGCGGGAGTAGAATCCGTAAATGGATTGCGGTACGCGCGGGCCGAGAGCGCCCATGGCCTTGATCACCATGCCGTGATTCGGCTGCCCGGCGAGCCACTGCTTCACCAGTTCGGTAACGTCGATCTCGACATACTTGTTCATCTTGGCACCGGGGTTGAACGAAGCCATCGGCGACTTCTCGAAGGGCGGCTGGGCTACCCAGGCAAGCTCACCGGGCTTGGCTAGCTCGTTGGCGTTGCCCGGGTACGTTCCCGAGCCCTCAATCCATTCGCCGAGCACGCGGTATATGCCAAGTGTCAGGCCGGTGCCCTGGGTGTAATTGTGGTAGAGCCGCAGCGTCGCCTTACCCACCTGCCGGCGGTCGATGCCGGTGAGGTCGAATTTGAGGTACGCCCGCTTTTCCCCGCCCGTGGGATGGAATCCTGCCTGGATAATGTTATAGGCGCCCCAGTTGCTCTTGTTCCAGTTGCGGTAGGCATAGGCGTAGACGTGGGAATCGGCAGATGGCGCCAATACTTTCGTCGTGCCGGCAACGTGCGGCTCATTCCCGCTCGTGCCCGGCCCGGCCGCCGGGGCCTTGAGTGGGGTTTTGATGGGGGTCTTGAGCGTGTCTTCGTATGCCTTCTTGGCGGCCGCGTAGGCCTTGTAGGCCTGTTTGCCCTCCGGTGTGTTGCCTTTGCTCGCCAGCTTCGTCACCTTGTTGTAGGCCGCTATGTACGTCTGGTAGGCCTGCTGCTGGGCCTTGGTAGTCGTGGTAGTTTTCGGCTCGTCGTCGGTGGTCTTGGCGCCGCCCGTATGGGTCGTCTGCCCGGCCCACTGGAAGGACAACGGGAAGGTCTTCGGCGCGTAGCCGACACCGTCGCTCATGACGATCCGCAGTTCCATCACGTACGTCTTGCCGCTCTCGATCCGTGTGGTGTGGACGAAGCTGGCTTTGCCCTCCGCGACGGTCACGAAGTCCTTCGGCGCCGTCGGCCCGGTCCACAGCCGCAGCATCACCTTGCGGGCGTCGACGAACATCGGGTCGCAGTTGCTGGCGCGAATCTCCAACTCCCCGCTCTGGCTGGCAACGGGGTAGACCGTGCCTGGGACCTGCTCGTGGACCTTGCCGTTCAGCGAGACGTGGAAGCTCCCCTTTTTCTCGAAACGTGTGGGATCCGTCTGAACCACGACCGCGGGGTCGCCCGCGCCGACTCCGCCGCCCAGTTGGGCCCGGGCATCGCGGATGGCCTTGTCGTGGCGGTACTGCCCCGCGTAGGGCGGATGGATGGCCAGGACGCGCGCTTCAAGCTCGGCGAGGTCGATGTATTCGATCGCCCGCTGCATCGCCGCGTTCCTGGCCGCGGGTGTGCCGCCCGTCCCCACGATTTGCGAACGGGCCTTGGCCAGCAGGTCGGTCACGCGCCGGTCGTCCGCGACCTGCAGGGCGGCGCACTGGCCGGCGAAGGTCTTAAACGAATCCCGCACGGCCTCGGCCTGCTTGACGTCATGGACGATCAACTTGGGCTTGCCGATGGCGCCCTGCACGGCCAGGACATCTTTCTCCGCCTGCTGGTAAAGGGCGCCGACCTGCTTGTTCAGCAGGCGCGGCTTGCGGACGAGCTGGGTGAACTCCGCGAGGATATCGACGCATCGGATGCGAGCGGTCTCGTACTTGGAGTCATCGCGGTTGGTCGTGTCGGCCTTGTCGATCAGCTCATCCATGGCCGCGATGATCCGGCTGTTGGTTACCGTCGGCCTGCGCCAACCTTCGAAGGGGGCCTTGTCCAGGCCGTGGCTGGCTCGCACGGCCGGGGTGAGCACGCGCTCGTACCCGCCGCGTTTGCCGTCCAGCATGCCCCGCACGCTCTGGTACCGAGACATCATCTGGCCGAACACCGCCGTCTGGTCGCCGCTTCGAAGGATCGCGATCGCCTGCTTGGTGATGTCGTCGGCCTCCGCCGGGGGATCGTCCGCGGTCCGCTTCACCTTGCCGTATTCCGCGCGGAGCATCGCCGCGTCGGCGGCGAGCTGCTCGGCTCGACTGAGCATCTCAAGTTCCTGGGCAAAGTGGAGCCCCATCGCCGTGCCGAAACCGTACATGTTGGAAAGGATGCGGTGGTGCCGGCCCCGTTTGACGATCGCCTTCTCGACGCTCTTGTTCAGATCGCGGTCGGTGGCCATGTAGAAGAACCGCCACCCTTCGAGATTGCAGTTGATGGGCTTATCCAGCTTGCAGAACGTGGACGCGTATACGATCGCCCCGGCCTGACCCTCATAGACCGACTCGAACTCGTCGAGAGCCCTCTTGATGTTGGTCATGACCGCCTGGTCGGCGTTGTGGGTGGCGGTGAACTCGCGGATGTTTCGGTCGATCCTGGCCCGGTAGGCAGCCGTCACCTGGTCCATCCATCGCGCGAGTCTGTTCATGGCGGCCTTGGGTTCGGCGGAGTCGTTGATCACGTAGGGGGCGGAATGCGGCGTGCTATCGGCGCGGTACTGGCTGTTCTGAATGTTGGCCGCCAGCCCGCGAGCGCCGGGTGTCAGTCCGTCGGAGCCCGGCTTGACTCCATCGGCCAGGCCGATCGCCAGCGACTTGCGGGCCTCGTCGGCGGGGATCTTCTGGGCATCTTCCCACAGCGTCTCGGCCTGCTTTGCGTAGTCCGGGAGGTGAAGCTTGGTGGCCTGAAGCTCCTGGAGCTTGGCCTCCGGCCCGCGAAGGCTGTTGTAGGCTGTCAGGGCCTGGGCGTCGTACGTCTTGCGGATGTTCGCGATGGCTTCGCTGTGGGCCTTAATCGCCTTCTCGATCCGGGCGGCCTCGGCGTTCAGTTGATCGCGCTGGGCCTGGTTCTTGGTCGGCATGCGACGGTAGGCATCGCGGACCCCGCCCAACTGCACGACGAAACTCATGTTGCGGCCCTGCCAGTTCCGCAGCGCCATCAGGCCTTCCTCGGGCTCAACACTGTTGCTGAACATCAACTGGAGGATCGACTGGTAGTCCGCCTGGAACGTGCTGAGCCGCCCCAGCGGCGGGCTGACGATCGCCATTCGCCCCTCGGACTGGGCCTTGCGTGCCAGCTCAGCGGCCTGGCCGGCCGTGGCGACGTCGCTGTCGGCGCTGGCGAGAACCTTCTTCTCGAGTTCCAGCGTGCTTGTCTTGGCGTTCTTGACGGCGAGATCATCGACCTTCTTCCGGAAGACGGGGTCCGACCAGTACCGCTTGGCCTGGGCATTGCCCCCGGCCGGCAGGCCCGCGCGACGGATCGCCCGCGCGGCTTGCTTATACCGGCTCTCCTGGTAGCTGATCTTCATCGCGATCTCGAAGAGCTTGGAGCGGATTGCGAGTTTGAGGTTCTCGCGCTCTTCGTTGGCCTGGCGGTGCTTGGCGGCCACGTCCATGAAGCGATGGCGGCAGGCGGCTTCGAAGTCCGTGTAGTACTTCTGCCGATCGCCGTACATCTTCGTCTTGCCGAACCGCTGCTTGTCCTCGTTCTCTTTCCACCACAGGTCGAACACCGTGCGCGCGCCGTGGTCGGTGAGCATCTCGTAGGTGCTCTTGTTGTGGCGCCAGTCGTTGACCCGGCCCCTGATCCACTTGTGGAAGGCATCCTGATCCTGCTTCTCTGCCCACGCCTGCACCGACGTCCATACGTACTTGTCGAAGTCCCACGCGGCGATCAGCACCTTGGCCCCCGTCCCCCCGACGGCCCACTCCAGCACCTTCTTGCCGACCTCCTCCATCAGGTAGGTGTTGGCCTCCTTCACCTCGCCGTTGGCGAGATGGTCGAGGGCCTTGAGATACACCTCGACGTCCAGCGTCAGGTCGATGTGCTTGGTGATCTCTTCCTGGAGATCCTTCTTGACGGAATCCTCGATGTACTTGCGCTGCTCGGCGTCCTTGATGCCGTAGCGCTTCAGGATGTCCTCAAACGTCTGGATCTTCCCCTTCTTGGCGGCGGGGGCCTGGGCGGCCGTAACCGCGGGCCAGGCCGGTATGACAAGGAAGGCCGCCAGCAGGGCGATTCGGAGGACAGCGTAGTGTCGCGGATTGCTCATGGTTTCGTCTCGCTTTCGTATTGGCGTCACGCGGGCGCGCTTCCGGTGAGAGTGAGCCAGATCATGCCATTCACCGATAGGAAATTTGATTTTGGGTTGGCCCTTGGGCTGGCGAGTGGCTGTGCCAGGGGGGCGGGGGTTTTTATGATCTTCATCGATGATGACTCCTTAAATGGAGAGGCCTGGAATCGAACCAGAATCCCCGCCGGCAAGCCAGCGGCGCCTTCTCAACTAGGCCACCCCCCCCCGCTCGCTATATCGTCCACCGGAAATCGGTACTTGAACAATAGCACCATATTGCCACTCGTCGTCTCCGGCCGGACGTACTTGGCCTCGTGGCTCGCGATCCCATCCTCGTGGGCGTACTGCACGTTCGGGTCGGTGCTGGTGGCCGCCGCCGGAGGAGACGCCCGAGGCAAACATCCACGCGATGGTCCAGGCGGCAAGGGAGTTCGGAGGGTGGAAATAGGCGGTTAGCGTCCCTGTTTTCCCCCAGACCAGGGGGTGATTGACGGCAGGTGCCGGCCGCGGTAAACTTCTGTCCATGCCGAGGAAACAGGCGCATATAACCACGTCCGACTTGCCCGCCGTAAACTTGGCGAAGCCGGGAGCCGCGCCCGGCTTGGGCAAGCCCGGCCGTGCGGCATGGGGATTGCGATGAACGCGACGACCAAAAACTTCGAGCAAGGCAAAGATGAAGTCGCCCGGCTATGCGAATACTTCGCCAGGAACCAAGCCTCTTTCTGCGCATCCGGCAGGAAGGAAGCCCACGTCCGCCAGGACCTGATTGACCCGTTCTTCCGGGCTTTGGGCTGGGATGTCGGCAACGCCGGGCGCGTCGCCCCGCAATACTGCGAAGTCGTCGTCGAAGACAGTCTCGATGTGGAAGGCCAGCAGAAGGCCCCCGACTACACCTTCCGCGTCGGCACGTTGCCCAAGTTTTACGTTGAAGCCAAGAAGTGCGGCGTGAACATCTTCGCCGACCCCGGCCCGGCCTACCAATTGCGCCGATACGGATGGAGTGCCAAGGTCGCCGTCTCAATCCTTACCGACTTCGAGGAATTGGGCGTCTACGACTGCACCAAGCGGCCGCGCCCGGCCGACAAGGCAAGCCATGCCCGAATTCTCTATTATCGGTTCGATGAATACCCCGACCGCTGGCGCGAGCTGTGGGACATCTTCTCGCGCGAGGCTGTTTGGACCGGGGCTTTCGATCAATACGCCGCGTCCAAGCGGAAGCGCGGCACGTCCGAAGTGGACGTGGAGTTCCTCAAGGAAATCGAGGGCTGGCGCGATGAGTTCGCTCGCAATATCGCCCTGCGAAATCGCGACATCTCCAGCGACGAGCTGAACCGCGCCGTTCAAGTCACCATCGACCGGATCGTGTTCCTTCGCATGGCCGAGGACCGGGGGCTTGAACCCAGCCAGCAGCTTCTGACCCTGTGCGAGCAAGGGGACATTTACCAAGGCTACATGAAGCTGTGCCGCAAGGCCGACGACAAGTACAACTCCGGCCTGTTCCACTTCCAGAAGGAAGCCGGCGTGCCGGAAGCCCCCGACCAGATCACGCCGCGACTGGCCGTCGATGATAAGGTCCTCAAGCGGATCCTCCAAAGCCTGTACTTCGCCCACGGCAGCCCCTACGAGTTCAAGGTGTTGCCCGTCGAAATCCTGGGCACCGTCTACGAGCGGTTCCTGGGCAAGGTCATCCG
>CAZSBS010000042.1:0-10156 GCA_964605095.1 uncultured Planctomycetaceae bacterium
CGTTCAGGTTCGCAGTGGGCTGGGCGGCAATTGAGCAACAGGCCCGGTAGCCGGTAGCCGGTAAAAGCAAAAGACGGAACCTGGAACCTGGAACCCGGAACCGGGCCTGCTAGCTTCAGCGAGCGGGTTCATGGGCGTTTTGTCCGATTCACCTGCCATCTACTGCCTTTGTTCCCAAGGGAAGCTATTCAGTATCCATTACCTTCTACCTGCCGCCTCTTCCTACTTCCTACTTCCTACTTCTTACTTCCTACTTCTTACCTCTTACTTCCTACTTCTTACTTCCTACCTCAGCGCGCCTCTCCGCATGCGGTAGATCATCGCAAGCACTTCCGCCACGGCCACGAACAGCTCCGGCCCGATCGGTTCGCCGACCTCGACGCTGGCGTAGATCGAGCGGGCAAGCGCGGGCCGGTACAGAATCGGCACGTTGTTGGCCCGGGCGATCTCCTTGATCTTCTCCGACAGCAGGTCGGGGCCCTTTGCCACCACCATCGGCGCGCCGCCCGCCTTGCGGTCGTACCGCAGCGCCACAGCCACGTGGGTGGGGTTGGCAAGGACCACGTCCGCCTTGGGCACCTCCTGAAGCATCCGCCGGCGGACCATTTCGTACTGCACGCGGCGAATCCGCCCCTTGAGTTCCGGGGCGACCTCGTACTGCCGCTGCTCTTCCTTGATCTCCTGCTTGGTCATCCGCAGTTGCCGGTAGTAGTTCCATTTCTGGAAAAGGAAATCCGCGCCGGCGATAACCAGCATCCCGGCCGTCACCCGCAGCAGCAGGCCGAAAACCAGCCGGGCCATCGACTCGACCTGCCCAGCCGGGCTGAGGAACTCCATCTTCAGGCACTCGCCCATGTTGTTGTTCAGGTACCGCCAGACGATCCACAGGATCACGCTGGTTTTTGCGATGGACACCAGCGTCTGGACCGCGGCGCGGCTGGACAGCAGGCTCTTTAGCCCGCGGACGGGCGAGAGGTTCTCCCAGCGGATCGACACCGCCTTGGGAGAAAAGACCCACCCGCCGCTGACAAGCCCGGAGAACACCGACACGGCCGCGGCGCTTATCAGCAGCGGCGAGATCACGCCAAGCGCCTGGGCGCCTATGGAACCCAGCAAACGCGAGAAGCCGTTGGCGTCCATGGTTACCTGGTAGCGGCAAGTCAGGCCGTCCTGGACCAGGCAGGTGAACCACGCATAGATATGCGGGCCGGTAATCGCCAGCGTCACCAGAAGCACGACCAGCACGAACGCCGAGGCCAGTTCCGCGGCCTGGGGGATCTGCCCCTCCTCCCGCGCGCGTTTGATGCGTTCGGGAGTGGCCTTCTCGGTCCGATCTGACGCCGACTTTTCCGCCAATATCGTTTCTCACTGTATCAGGAACTGGTTGAGCCATCCGCCAAGCTCGATTCCGTAGCGTTCGAGGCTCGGCAGCACCACCGAGGCCATCAGAAGCCCCAGCGCCACGCGGAGCGGAAAGCTTTCGGTAAGGACGTTCATTTCCGGCATGACCCTTGCCAGCACGCCGAGCACTATCGACAGCAGCAGGAACGCCGCCAGCACAGGCCCGGCAAGTTTCAAGGCAAGCAGCAGCATGGTCGAGCCGGCCTGGACCAGACCCTCGGCAAGGGCGCCGAAATCCACCGGCCCGCCCAGTGGAAAAACCGCCAGGCTCCGCTGGAGGATCTGCATCAGCAGGTAATGGCCGCCCGCGGCGAGAAACAGCAGCGCGAACGACATTTCCATCAGCGTGGTGATGGCCGTGGTCTGCTCGCCCATGGCGGGGTCGATTATTCCCGCGTCGCCGAAGCCCATTTGCATGGCCATGATGTTCGCCGCCTGCTGGACCGCCAGGAACACAAACTGCACCGCCAGGCCCAGCGCCAGCCCGCAGGCAAGCTCCCTGACCGTCAGCAGCCCCATCTCCAGCGCCCCGGCGCCCGAAATGTCCACGTCGACCCGGCCTATGCCCGATATCGCGAAGAAGAACGTCAACGTCAGGGCCATGCCCGCCCGGACGACCGTCGGCAGCGACTTCCAGCCGAAGATCGGCAGCACAATCAGAAACGCCGACACCCGCGCCAGGAGCAGCAGATACGGCAGGATCAGTTGTAGCAGCGGATCGGCGCTCATTGGGTAACGTTCTTCATGTGGCCAAAGATCTCGTAGGTCAGGTTCATCACCAGTTGGATCATCCAGTCGCCACAAATCAGCAGCGTGATCGCCACGGCTGCCAGCTTGACCACCAGCGCGATGGTCATGTCCCTTATGCTGGTGACGGCCTGGAGGATCGAAACCAGGAAGCCCACCACCAGCGTGACGATCAGCACGGGCGCCGAGACCATCATGCCGATCTCCAGCGTCCGCTTGCCGATGTAGAGCACCTGTGCGCTATCCATCGCTGCGCCCTTTCAGGGCTTGAAATCCGAAATTCGAAGCACGAAATCCTAAACAAATACAAAATCCCAAATTAAAAATCCCAAACGCTTCGCGGGGGGCAAAGCAATCAGCATTCCAGAACGCCATGCCACCGGCTCTGCCGTTTGGAGCATTCGAATTTCGACTTTCGAATTTGTTTAGGATTTCGAAATTAGGATTTCGGATTTTCATTTCGTTGCCGCGTCGCTAATGGAAACTCGTCACCAGCGTGCGGGCCAGCAGTTGCCAGCCGTCAACCAGCACGAACAGGATTATCTTGAACGGCAGCGAGACTATCGCCGGGGGCAGCATCATCATCCCGGCGCTGAGCAGGATGCTGGAAATCACAAGGTCAACCAGCAGGAAGGGGATGAACAACAGGCATCCCATCTCGAAGGCGGTGCGGAACTCGCTCATGGCGAACGCGGGCACAGCCACGTGCATGGGCATGTCACTGACCTTGTCCGGCAAGGGCTGGTTTGCCATTTCGGCGAACAGGGACAGGTCGGCTACGCGAGTCTGGCGGATCATAAAGTCCTTGAGGTGGTCCATTGTCCTGCTGCACGCCTCGTCGAAGGCGACCTGCCCGGCCAGGTACGGCTGAATCGCGTCACGGTCTACAAGGGCGAACGTCGGCGACATGGTGAAGATGGTCAGGAACAGCGCCAGCCCGATAATGGCGACGGTCGGCGGGATGTTCTGCGTCGTCAGCGCCCTTCGGACAAAGGCCAGGACGATCACGATCCGCGTGAACGAGGTCATCATCACCAGCAGGCTGGGCAGCAGGGCCAGGGCGGCAAAGACGATGGCCATTTTTATCGGCGCGGACCAGTCGCCGGGAGTTTTGCTGCCGGCGGGCGAGGTGGCGCGGTCGATGAGGCTTACCAGGTCGCCGACATTCGGCGGCCCGGCCGGGGCGGTGGCGGGCATGGTCGTCGGGCGGGTTGTCGGCGTGGTCGCGGTCGTCGGCCTCGTGGCCGGGCCGGCAACCTGGGCGTGCGCCGCGGCCACAAGGGCCAGCAGAACCATCGCCGCGAATGTTGCCCGTGCGATCACCGCTCGCCCCCCAGTGTGCCAAGTTCGTCGGCCGGGACGCGGACCGCCCCGGTCACGTCGGCAAGCATGGAAATATGCTCACGGGTGCTGGCAACGAGGAACTCCTTATCGCCGACCCGCAGAAGGTGGACGTTCCTGCTTGGGCCAAGGCAGGCGGTCTCCAGCACGGCGATATTCCGACCTCGGCGCCGCTGGATCTTCGGCACCAGCCTTTTGACAACCCAAAGCCCGCCAATGCCGAAGATGGCAATCACCACCACCATGCCCAACATCTGCCAAAGCGGGCTGGGAGCCCCGGAGTCGCCAAACTGGTGAGTTTGCTTGGTAAAGCCCTTCCACCCGGCCGAGGTGGCCGGCTTCTTCACGCTCTGGGCCGATGCCGGCCCCGCCGATGCAAGCTGGGTCGTCGCCGTGCCTGCCCCGGTGGGGCCGGATGCGCCCCGCGGCCTAGTCGAGGCCGGATCCGATGCCGCCGCACCAGCGCCCAGTTGCAGGCACATCGCCAGCAGGAGCAACGCTCCCACCAACAGCACCAGCCCCGACCGCCGGGCGCGCATGACGTATGACAGAGAAAGACTCATGTCCGTACGCTTGCATAAGCCATGCCAAACGGGCATCTGCCCGATTCAGGGGGATTTCAGCGGCCTGGGTGCCGCCTCGGGGGAAAAAATCAGGCGCGGCGTCGAAAAAGCATACATGAGCCGGTAGCCGGTAGCCAGTAGCTGGTAGCCGGGGGTTGGGAGTTGGGTGCCATGCTTCCGGCCTTGCGGAAGCATGTCCGATGTGGCCCCAAGGTTAGGCACCACCAGCCACGGAGTTCGGCCGATATGCCACCGGTCTGCCATCAATAATCAACGTCTTCATGATGGTTCCCGCGAGATCTCTTTGGTTTTGCGTCCCCGTCCAACGGCCTGGCACATTACCGCCAGGGCATGCAACTTCAGCCCGCAGGCTTCCTGGTCGCCGGCCTTGACGGCGGATTCCAGTTCCTTACCGGCCTGCGTGAGCATCGGATAGCCATAGCTTCCGCCAGCGCCCTTCATCTGGTGGGCCAGCCGCTGAAGCGTCGGCAAATCGCCGTTCTTCAGGGCCTCCCGCATGGATTGGCAACGATCGGGAAGCTGCCGCACGAACGAAGCGATGACTTCCGCCATGTCCGGGTCATCCGCGAACTGGGAAGCAATGGCAGCCACGGCAGGTGAACTCGGTTTTTGGGCGAGCATTTCGGGGGACATTTCCGAAATGTCGGCCCGTGCCGTGGCAGGCTGGAAGGTGTGCTTGAGGATCAGGGCTATCAGGGCGGCCCGATCTATGGGCTTTGTCAGGTAATCGGTGCATCCGGCATCAATGCAGCGAGCCCGGTCGCTCGACAGGGCGTGGGCGGTCAGCGCGACGATCGGCGCCTCGTAGCCCTTGGCCCGCAACTGGCCGGTAGCCTCGTATCCATCCATCTCCGGCATCTGCATGTCCATCAGCACCAGGTCAAACGGGCGAGCCGTGGCCGCCTGCACCGCCAACAGGCCGTTCTCGACAACCTCCACCTCCGCGCCGGCCTTGGACAGGACGGTTCGGATCAGCAGTTGGTTGTCCGGGCCATCCTCGGCCAGTAAGATTCGCAGGCCCTCAAGCGGATGCGTCCGCTCGGGCTGGTGCGGTGCCTCGGTGGTCTCCGCCATGGCCTCGGCGGTATGCTCGACCATGGCGATCCCTTCCAGGGGGCCCGTCGGCACCACCAGCGTAAAGGTGCTGCCTTGTCCCGGGGTGCTCTGGACCTGAACCTGGCCTCCCATTTTCTCGATGATCCGCTTGGTGATGGTCAGCCCAAGACCCGTCCCGCCGAACTTCCGCGTGGTGGAGGAGTCGGCCTGCGTAAAAGGACGGAACAGACTCTTAATCGCTTCGGCCGAGATACCGATGCCCGTATCGTGGACATCCACCTGTATCATGGGCGGGATATCCTGCTGACCCTGAACCAGGCTGATGGAAATGCTCACTTCACCCGTCGAGGTGAACTTGATGGCGTTGCCCACGAGGTTAATCAGGGCTTGGCGCAGCCGGGCCTCATCCGTCAGAATCGTCCAGGGCATGGGCGTGACATACCGGGCCGTCAACGTCAGGTGTTTCTCGATGGCGCGGACCCGCATCATGCTGACCACATCGGCCACGATCGCATGGATGCTGCACGGCCGCCGCTCCAGGACCAGCTTGTCGGCTTCGATTTTGGAGATGTCCAGGATGTCGTTGACCAGATTCAGCAGGTGTTTGCCATTGCGCAGGATGACCAGCGAGTGCTCCTTCCGCTCCTGGGGCGAGGTTCCCTCATCCATCAGCATCTCGGAGTAGCCCAGGATCGCCGTCAGCGGCGTGCGAATCTCGTGGCTCATATTGGCCAGGAATTCGCTCTTGGCTTTGTTGGCTTCCTCGGCGACCTCTTTAGCGGCGACCAGGTCGCTGGTGCGCTGGCGGACCTGTTCTTGGAGCGTATCGTTGAACCGCCGCAGCTCGATGTCTCGCTGTTGGACGGCCAGACGCATGCCCTCGAAGGCCTGGCAGAGCCGGCCGATCTCGTCGGGTCGCGTGTCCGGTACGGCGTGGGACAGGTCGCCGCGGGAGATGCCCTCGCTGGCCTGGACGAGCAGCCCGAGCCGCCGGGTCCACCGGGTGACGGCCCACAGCATGATGCCGCAGACGATGCCCGCGGCCAGCACCGCCATGGCGACCGTGATGAGGACCTGCCGTTGCTGGGCTTGACGGATGGGCACGGTCGAGTTGCCCAGCACGACGCAGCCGATGGCTCGTGAGGGTGCGGCGCCTGGCCCGGCGGGCGATGCCGGGGCCGCCGCGCGGTCGTGGGCGTCCAGCGGGGAGAACTCGTCCGCGGCTGTGGACAGGAACACCGTCGCCTCGCCCAGGAGCAGGTCGTCGCCCGCGCGATGTTTTTGTACGTACCGCCCCCATGCGGCGCTGTCCCGGGTAGCCAGGGCCATCAGTTTGCCCTTGTTGTCGTACACCGCCACGAAGAGCGTGTCGCGGTTCCAGAGAGAGTTGCCGGCCAATCGCGACAATTCTGCCTTGTCCTTCACCGCCAGGGGCAGTTCGCACGTTTTGGCGAGACTGTTGGCCATGGCGGCGGCCTCGCGGTGCGCGCCCTCTACGACCAGGTTGCTGGTCTGCCAGGTGGAGGTCCCGGCGGCGATGCCAAGGGCGACGACAATGACGATCAGCGTCAGGGCTGTCGCCCTGAACCGAATGCTCGACTTGGCGATGAAATTCCTCCAGTTCATTCTTTCACCTCATCCACGGCGTCAAACACGTGAACGGCCCGGCTGACGAGGCTCTTGGGCAGCGTGATGGACAGTTCTCGGGCGACGATCAGGTTCACGGCGAGTTGGAACTCGGGGGCCGGACAGAGCTGTTCGGGGCGTGGTTGCGTGGTGGCGCCGGACGAGGTCGCCGCGGCGGTCTTGAGAAGCAGGTCCACGATCCCGGCTGCCTGGCGCCCCTGGTGGGCCGGGTCGATGCCCACGCCCAGCAGCGCCCCGGCACGGACGAACGCGGGGGAGAAGCCGAACACCGGCGTGTGGGAACGAATGGCCGCCAGCAGGAGCGAGCGGACCGTGGCCACATCGTAGACCGACGAGTCGGGCGCGGTCCATACCACGTCCACCCCGCTGTCCAGCAGAACGCCGATGGCCTTGGCCACGGACTCGTGCTTGTCCACGGCGATGGCCTGGAGCTTCCAACTCTTGGGAAGGCTGGCCGTGGCGTCGGCTAACATGCGGGCGCTATTCTCGTTGTCGGACCGGTACAGTAACCCGATGGTGGTCGCACGGGGCAGCGCTTCGGCAATCAGGCCGAACTGCACGCTCAGGGGCACGTGGGTGCTCACGCCGGCCACCTTCCGCCCTGTGGCCGGGGCGGGGGCCTCGGCATCGAGCGTCATGCAGTACACCAGGGGCGTCTGAGCAGGCAGGTTGGCCTTGAGCCAGGTGGCGGCAGGGGTTCCCACGGCCACGAACATCGCGCCACTGCCGCGTCCGGGTTCCGGCTTCTTGGCGAGTTCGCCGATCTCGATTGTCCGTGTGGTGTGCCCTAGCCCGACGAGCCGGGCCCTTAACTCCTCCTCGGCCTTGACATAAGGACCCGCCTGGCCGCTCAGAACGATCGTGATGTCCGCGGCCCGCGCGCCGCGCGCCGTAAGCGCCAGTGCCGCCAGTACCGCCGTCGCGACGGCGAGAATACCGCGTGTGGCCCGCGCGCAACCGCAACGCCGGCGGCCGTCAGGAAGACGCCCCGGCTGGGGATGTCCGTCAACAGGTTGGTATGTGGGTTCCATTACAGCCATTCCAAATCAAGACTTAATTGGTCCCGTTTCCGTGTCGCATCACGCTCAGAACCTTGCCTGGTAGCGTATGAAGAAAGTCCGCCCGGGCAGTTCGTTGCCCCCGATGCCGGGCACGCCGGGAGCGAGGTTCCACCCGTCGTTGAGCATGTCGCTGACGCCGACCTGGAACTCGCTGTGCAACTTGGGCAGCGCCTTGGTCACGGCGATGTCCAGGCGCGAGGTCGAGTTCACGTCGCCCAGGCCGATCGGGTCGCCCGGTGTCACGCTCGTGAAGCGATACAACAAGTTGATCGTCCAGTCGTCCGGCAGGCTGATCCGCCCGGTGGCGCCGATCTTGTGCGGGGCGGGGCGGTAGCCGCGATTGTCCTGCCGTCCGGTATACTCCACGGATGAGGCGTTGCAGGCGTACCAGGCCGACAGCCGCAGCCACTTGGCCTTCCAGGCCAACTCGGCCTCCCCGCCCCACGCATCGGCGCTGCCGAGGTCGCCCATGTCGTACTCGAAGGACCCAGGCCCAGGCCAAGTCGTGCCGACGAGATGGCGGTACTCCTGGAAATAGCCGTCCAGCCGCAGGCTGAGGCGGTCGGTCAACTGTCCGGTGTAGCCCAACTCATAGGACCAGGACTGCTCGTTTCGCAGATCCGGGTTGCCGCTGAGGTTCACCGCGAAGCTGTCCGGCGGGAAGGGCGGGCTGGGCAGCGGGCCGCGACGCTGGAGCATCTCCCGCAGGTCCAGGCCTGGCGAGCGAAACGCCCGCGCGATGCTCGCCCGGAGAACGTGCCGTTTGGCCTCGTCCAGGGCATACAGGGCCGTGCCTCGACCCGCCCAGTCGAAGCGGTCGTGCATCGGCGAGGCATAGTCTACCCGAATCTGCCCCTCCAGCGTCAGGCGGTCCGTCACCTTCCAACGGTCCACCAGGAACGCGCCCGAGGAGAACTCCAGGAACGGGTTGTCCGGATACACGATGTACTGTGGTATGAAGCCGCGACTATCCAGGTACTCCGACCGGAAGTTGCCGCCGACGGTGATGAGGTGCTTCTCGCTGGGGTGGAAGCTGTACTGGGCCTCCAGGTCATTCCTGGCCGAACGGTAGGTGCTGCCCGTCACGTCGTCGGTGTCCTCGAACTGGCCCGACCACTGGACGTAACCGGCCGCGCCGTTGTCGAATTCCCTGTCGAGTCGAACGAAGGGGCGGAAGGTCTCCAGTTGGCTGGTCTGGCTCGGCAGGAGAACCGCCCCGTACGGGCCGCGCTCGACGTGCGAGGCGCCCAGGCCGAACGAGAGCTTCGTGCGCGGCTCGACCTGGTAGACGAACTTGCTGTCGGACCGGTAGTTCCGCGCGAAGTCAAAGGAAGTGAAGTTGTCGTCGTCGATGGCGTCCTCGGAGCTTTCGTAGCCTTCGTACCCGACCGAGACGCGCCAACTCCACCGCCCCTGCTTGGCCGCCCATCGCAGATGGCTGTAGCTGTCGCCGTATTGGTTCCAGGTCGTCGAGGCCAGCCAGCCCAGGCACTCCTCCGGCTCCTTCATTATCACATTGATCACGCCGTTCATCGCGTTGCTGCCCCACATCGCCCCTGCCGGCCCGCGAAGCACCTCGATCCGCTTGATGTCCTCAACCAGGATGGGCCAACGGGTGAAGTCCAACGCGCCGGTGCCCGCCTGCCCGGCGTCGCGCCCGTCGATCAGCGACAAGGTCCTGTTCGCCGTCAGGTCGTGGAACCCGCGAACGCCCACGCCGACGTAGTTCCGGTCCGCCCGCAGGACGTCCATGCCGGGCACGGCGAGCAGGATTTCCGGAATGGACGTCAGCCCGCTGTAATGAATGTCCTCGTCCGTGATGACGCTGACGGGCATCGACAGCCAGTTGATCGGCTGGGGGGTGCGGGATGCCGAGATCACCACAGGCACGTCGGCGAACAGCATCAACTCGTCCGACGTCCCGGCCGGCTGGGTCGCCGCGAGCCTCGTGGGGGCAGGCTGGCTCGTCGCCGGCGCCGCACCAAGCCGGCCCGCCCAGCAGAGGCAGGCCGCCAGAACCAGACAGCCACGCCCCATGTGCCATACGCGCCACCCGACAGGCGGATTCCACGGACGTGAGTTTTCCTGGCTTCCTGAAGCCTTGTTTCCCATTTGAGAAATCTCCTTACGGAGGTGCCTGGGGCCTCGGATGCCCCGATTGCACTACCGTCGGCTAGGCCATGAACAAACGTGAGTAACACTTCACCCATCAGAGGCATTTCGGGGGACAGATACCTTTATGCCTCAGGACGTGAAGGCGTCGGGCAAGTCCGCCTCGTCCTCTTCCGGTGCCGGCGACGCTGGCCAGGGGGCCATGAC
>CAZSBS010000042.1:10256-12567 GCA_964605095.1 uncultured Planctomycetaceae bacterium
GCCGGCGACGCTGGCCAGGGGGCCATGACCTTCACGGTCGAGGGCGTCAGGGCCTTGCGCATTGGCTCCGCCGCGTGTACGGGGTTGCGGGCGTCCAAGGGAAGGCTGGGCTGGACGTTCATCGTCCGCAACGTGCCGAACCCCGACTCGGGGGCGGGCAAGCCCGCGACTCTGAGCGATCCCGAGATGGCCAAACGGATCCGGCAGTTCTCCCCCGGCGAGAAGGTCTGCATCGACTACGAGACCGTCGACTAGATGTTCGTCATCAAGGACATCCGCCCAGCCGAGTCCGCAGCCGGCCTGCCCGCCGCCAGCGTGCCGCCCACGCGAAGACACAAATCGGGAAAGATCTCCTCGGGCTCTCCTCCCAAAAACGTGGTTGGAGAATGTTAGGTTTCTGCCGCGAGACAATAAATGCGTTTATCACTTGAGGCCAACGGCATACTGACAAACAGTCGGTCTTCCAAAAGGAAAACCGCCATCATATTCACCACGTTTTGGGGATGAGAACCAGAAAGTGCTTGTTGATGGTCATGGTGGGCTTTGCAGAGCATGGGGCCGATTTACGTCTGGAAGATGTTTATGCACCTGCACTTAGTGGTGCAATTGCCTGCGCACCAAAACACAATCGGCGGCAGGCCCGTCCCTACCGCGACTGTGATTTGGAGCTTCCTAGCGCGCGAGGCCCGGTTTTCCCTACGATTATCTTCTCAGATACGACAGCTCCTTCGGCAGCGGTATGTTGTTGCCGAAGTTGTCTTCCCCGTAGCCGTGCTCGGCCAGCAGTTGCAGGTCCCTCAGGACTCGCTTGTCGCCGATGAAGTTGACGTTGATCTCGGCCTCGATGTCGATTATGCCGGTTGACTGAAGCCGTTTGACCTCGTCGAGGATGTACTGGAGGGGCGCCTTGTTGGGGTCGGACTCATCGGGCGGCAGCACGGGGATGGCCCGCTGGTAGATGACGACCTTGCCCTGCTCGGCCAGGGCCAGCACGACGCGGCGCACGGTCTGGGCGAGGTCGGCGTTGCCGTCGAGTTGGCGGATGCACTCGATGTCGGCGACCTGGCTGATGAGCCATTGGCGCTTCTGGCGGTTGATTGTCTCGTTGGCGCGGAATATGTCCATGGGGCTCGATGCGTCGTAGACGCCGTTCTCCAGTTCCATGCGGATCTCGCTGCCGTAGTGGTGGACGATCTTGGCCACCAGCGTGGATGGCCTGACGTGGAAGCCGCGATACCGCGGCCCGGGAACCTCGATCTGGGCGACCTCCGCGTAGCGCCGCAGCATCTCCTGGCAGAGGTCGCGGGCGCGCACGAGGTATCGGCTGGCAAAGGTCAGCGCGTAACGCATCAGCACGTCCAGCAGGCGCTCGCCATCGACCATCGGGCCGAGGCTGTCGTCGTCCGAACTGCTCGTGGCCGGCATCACGTGGCGCTCGTAGTAGTGTACGAATCCCGTCGCGACCTCCAGCAGGTGAAAGATGACGCTGAGGTGCCCGCGAAGCGTGAGCAGGTCTGGGTTTCCGCGTTCCGTGTCGGTGTCGGCCACGAAGGTGTCGTACATCGACTGGAGGTTGTGGAACTGGTGCTGGAGTTGGCGGATCCGCTCTTCGCTTACGGAGCCGGGGATGCACTCGCGGTACTTGCGGGGATCCACGCGGGCAGGGGTGTGCAGCAGCTCGCTCTCGGCCGCTTGGTTGAGAAACGCCGTCGCCAGGTACGCGACGGTCTCGCCGGCGTCGACCGGCTTGTGGACGCGGTAATCGTGCGCGAGCCGGCCCGGCGGCAGCCGCTCCTCGAAATGCTCCGCCGGTGATTGCTCGGGTATCGTCAGGCCCAGCCGGCGGGCGTGGTGCAGGAAGCGGTCGGAGATCCGCAGCAGCGCCTCGCCCGTGAAGAGGATCGCCTCGTCCGTCGAGGCCGCGAAGTCGCCCTCGACGTTCAGGAGCCTGTAGGCGGGTATCGAGTGCTGAACGTGCAGCAGCACGTAGTTGGCGTCGGCGAAGAGCTTGGTGGCCGCCACCGTCGAGCGGAGCAGGCGCCAGCGCTTGTTGTTGCGCGCGCCGCAGGCGTCCAGCAGTTCCTCCAGTTCGGTGGCCTGGTGGAGTATCTCGCCCAGCAGCGGACGAGTGAAGCATGTCCGCTCCCATTGCCTGCCGACGAGATACCGTGCCATGCTGAGGGCTTGGCTGGCGCGCCGGCCCAGCAGCACCCGAAAGTCGTCATCCGAGATGATCGGCACGGGTGGCTTCTTGCTTCTTGCTTCTTTCGGGCGGTCTGACTTCATCACCAGTTTCCGTTGTCCCAGGCCG
>CAZSBS010000042.1:12667-23540 GCA_964605095.1 uncultured Planctomycetaceae bacterium
CCGTCGGGGATTCTAATGGTTGTCGGGACGAAACGTTATGCGGACATGAGGACTTCCAGCGTGGCGTATGCCGGCTCCATCCAGTTGGCTCTTATCATTACGTTCAGCCGGCCCGCGCTGCTGCTGTCGCTGGCGGCTATTGCTGTGCCGGTGCTGATCTCGCGATGGGCCACAAGGCGGGGGCATCGCGCAGGGCCGCTGGGAGTGGCGCTCCAGTGCGCGGCCGTGGCGTTTGCGGCGCTGGCCCTTGCCGGACCGGCCGCCCCCGTCGGGCCGGGTGGGCGAAAGCCCGTGCTGATCCTCCAGGATGTCTCATCCAGTTGCCGCGTGCAGCGAGACCGCGCCGTTGAACTGCCCCCGGACGTGCCGGTCGAGCGGCTGGCATTTGCATCGAGCGTGGCTGCCACCGCCGCCGACCTGGACCCCAATCGGACGGACCTGTCGCCGGCACTGCGGCTGGCGGCGGCGCGGGCCGGCGACCTGGCCGGCGTGGTCATCCACACCGACGGGCGGTTCACCGACCACTGGCCCCCAGCCGCTGAGGCCCTGGCCCAGGCCCACCTGCCGGTGGCCATCGTGCCGATGGACAGCCCGCCCGGCGACGCGCGGATAGCCGAGTTCGACGCCCGCCGCCGGCCCGACGGCACGGTTGGGCTTCGCGTAACCGTCCGATCCAACGCGCTTTACCGCCGAATGCTTGTGGTCCGGCGAAGCCACCCTTCATCCAGCCCAGCCGGAACGCTTCTGGACCGCACGCTCGACCTGCTTGCCGACCAACCCCTGACGATTACCATCACCGACACCCCGCCTGCCGGCTCCGCCGCGGCATACAGGGCCGAGCTCACGCGAATCCCTGGGGATCCGAGGCCGGCGGACATCTTCCCCGAAAACGATTCCGCCGAGGCTGCGACGCTGCCCATCAAGAGGACCGTGGCGGTGATCGGGCTCACCTCTGCCCAAGGCCAGCAGCCGGACGGCGGGATCCTGGGTGGCCTGCAAGGCATGGACGTCAGGCCGGTCCAGGCCGACCAGGTCGGCGCCGATGTGAACTGGTGGATGGATTTCTCGGCCGTGATCTTGGCCGACGCCAACGGCCAGTTACTCGCCCGGCCCGCCCGGGCGGCCCTGGCCCAGTACGTCCGCTCCGGCGGGGGGTTGGTGCTGCTGGGCGCCGGGCCTCACGGCTCCCCGGCCGACCGTGACGACCCGCTGAACCTCGCCGCTGCCCTCGTGGCTAACCCATATGAGCGTAAGCCGTTGCGCCTCATAGTGATCCTAGACGCCTCCGGCTCGATGGCCGAGGCGTCCGGATTGGCCGGGCGAGTGAAGTTCGCTCAGGCGGTCGAGGCCGTCGCGAGCCTCCGCCAGCACCTTACCGCAGTTGACAGCCTGTCGGTGATAACGTTCTCGGACGATGCAAACCAAGTCTACGACAGTGGTTCCGGTCCGCCGGACTTCGGAGCCCTCGGCGAGGCTCTCTCGAAGGTCCGCCCCGGCGGCTCGACGGATGTAGGCAAACCGCTGAATCTGGCCGCCTCGCAAGCGGTTCCAGCCGGCCGCGACGCTCTAGTGCTGGTTGTAAGTGATTTGCGCACAAAGCCTTTCGACCCGCAAGCCATGGCTGAGGCGTTTAGCCGCCGCGGGCTTTCGCTGGCGGTGGTGGCCATTTCCAACGCGGGCGAGACAGCCCCGGCCGAGGCCCCGCCCCTGGAGGCCCTGGCCAGGATACTGAAGGGCTCGTTGGTGGCTGGGAACGATAACCTCGCGGGCCTTGCCAAGGTCTTCGCCGGCCTGTTGCGCCGCACTCGCGGCGATGCCCTGCGCCGCGGGCGGTTCCCCGCCGCCGTCGTCCGCCCGCTGCTTGGCCTGGCCGTGGGTCCGCTACCGGAGGTTCAGGCTTATCTGCTGGCAGCCCCGCAAGGCGACGCGGAGGTGGTCGCACAGGTGGCAGGCGAGCAAGACCCGCTCCTTGCCGTGCGGCAAGTGGGGCTGGGGCGCAGCGTTACGCTTGTGATGCCCGCCGGCGCCGGGCTGAATCCCGCCTGGGAGCAATCGGGCGAGTTGGCCCGAGTCGTCGGCGGGGCGGTGCGATGGTCGCTTAGGCCGGCCCTGGACGGGCGCTTCGATGGCTTGGCCAGGCACCAGAATGGGCGAATCCGTGTGATAATCGAGGCCCGCGACGCCAACGGCCCCATTAACGGCTTTGACTTGTCCGGGCGGATCGTGCCGGTTGCCGCGGCGTCCGGCGAGGCCGGGACCAGCTTCCCGCTCGTCCAGACCGCTCCGGGGCGTTACGAGGGCGACGCCGGCGAGCCCGGCGCGCCGGCAGGTGTGGAGGTCCTGGCCGGCGACGGTTCGACGATCTCACCGCCGGGCGGGCGGGTTGTCTGGCAGGATGTCCTGGCGGCTGGGGCGCCGGCGGAGTTGGCCCAGGTGGGTTCCGACGCATTTAACCTCGGCCGGCTTGCGGAACTGACCGGCGGGCGGGTAGTCAACGGTATTGACCTGGGCGCCTTCGGCCAGCGCCTTGCCGCCTCGCGGCGCAAAGAGCTCTGGCCGGTGCTGCTGGCTATTGCGGTGGCGCTCATGCTGGCTGAGTGGGGGGCCGCCAGAGTCCGACGACGGACATAGCGGAGCGATTCAGAATTGGGGAGCATCATGCCGACTGATAAATCCGAAATTCGAATCTCGAAATCCGAAACAAATTCAAAGTTCAAAATCCAAAACAAACAAGAACCCCCAACGGACGCTCATGTTTTTCACGAGTAGAGTGCCGGGTATTGGCGTTTGGTGCATTTGAAATTGGCGATTTGGATTTGTTTCGGGTTTCGAGATTCGAATTTCGTGCTTTGCCAACCCACGATAATGTGCAAACAGATTGTCTCACTACATGGCGGTTGCGGGTGCCCTCGTGCCGCCCCCATTGAGACATCGCCGGGGTCCGCCATCTGTCTTGCCGTCATCGCCACTGTGTCCGCTCGTCGGGCGGATGGATGATGGTTGTCTTTCTCTTTTCGGCCTTGCCGCCCGGAAAGAGCAGCAAGGCTGCCACCAGGCCGATCACGGCCAGCAGCAGCAGGCCGCGTTTTGCCGGCGGATCGGCGACGCGATGAGCGGCGTCCATGAGAAAGCCGACCGGCGGCTGGGGCGCCGGCGCCGTGGGCGCCACCACCATGACCGGCGACGGCTGCCGCGGGCCTCCGTCGGTCAGGACCACCACCTCGTCCTGGGGCCAGTAGCCCAACTCGTTCATCGCCAGCCGTTTGGTCAGCACGGCGTCGTGCGGCAATTCGGCAATGTACCGCTCGTTGCCTTCGATGAGCGAGCGCAGCTTCGCCATCGTCGCCTGCTGGCGAGCCAACTGGTACTTGGCCTGCTGTAGCCGTGCGTACTCCGGCAGCAGCAGAACCGCGGCGAACACAGCCGTGGCCGTCCCTGCCAGCAGGCAGAACGTCACGAACTGCATGAACGCCGAAACGAGGCTTCCAAACCCGCCGGGCGGGTTCCCGTCATCCCTTGTTCCATGTTGAGGCACCATAGACCGCCTTGTCTCCGAGGGCCTCCTCGATTCTCAGGAGTTGGTTGTACTTGCAGACGCGATCCGTTCGGCTGGCCGAGCCGGTCTTTATCTGCCCGGTGTTCTTGGCGACGACCAGGTCGGCGATTGTCGTGTCCTCGGTCTCGCCGGAGCGATGGCTGATCACGGCGGCCCAGCCGTTGCTCATGGCCAGGTCGATCGCGGCGTAGGTCTCGGTCAGCGTGCCGATCTGGTTGACCTTGATGAGGACGCTGTTGGCGCAGCCTTCGTCGATCCCTCGTTGGAGGAACTTGACGTTGGTGACGAACAGGTCATCGCCGATGAGTTCGATATTCTCGCCAAGTCTGGCGGTAAGCTTTTTCCATCCCGCCCAGTCGTCCTCGGCCAGGCCATCCTCAATGACGCGGATGGGGTACTTTCCGCACCAGCTTGCCCAGATGTCGATCATCTCGTCGCTGGTGGCGATGCGATCCGGGTTGGACTTGAAGAAGCAGTAGCCTTCCTTGCCTCGCTTGTGGGCCTCGTTCACCATCTCGCTGGTGGCTGGGTCCAGGGCGATCCAGACGTCCACGCCGGGCTTGTATCCTGCCGCCTCGATGGCCTGGAGGATAAGCTCGGGGGCCTCCTCGTTGCTCTTGAGGCACGGTGCGTAGCCGCCCTCGTCGCCCACGGAGGTGTTGTAGCCCTTGCTCTTGAGTACTGTTTTGAGGGCGTGGAATACCTCGGCGCCCATGCGCAGGCCCTCGGAGAAGCTGCTTGCACCCCACGGCTGGACCATGAACTCCTGGAAGTCGATCGTGCCATCAGCGTGCTTTCCGCCGTTGAGGATGTTCATCATCGGCACCGGCAGAGTGACGGCATGGTCGCCCCCGATGTACTCGTAGAGCGGCTTGCCGCTGGCGATCGACGCCGCCCTCGCTGCCGCCATTGACACGCCGAGGATCGCGTTTGCGCCGAAGTTCGACTTCGTCGGCGTGCCGTCCGCGGCGATCATCTTGTTGTCGATGGCCGCCTGATCGCGGGCGTCCATGCCTTTGACGACCTTCGCCAGTTCGTTGTTGACGTGCCCGACAGCCTTGAGCACGCCCTTGCCCAGGTAGACGGCCTTGTCGCCGTCGCGAAGCTCGCAGGCCTCGTTCTCGCCCGTGCTGGCGCCGCTCGGAACGGCCGCTCGCCCGAAAATGTCGCCCTCGAGCAACACGTCCACCTCCACGGTGGGGTTGCCGCGCGAGTCCAGAATCTGCCGGCCGCGGATGGATTGAATCTTTGTGGACATCTTTTGTTGTTCCTTTACTCTCTATCGGTCCTACTTGAAAAAAGGCTGAAGCCTTTCGCACCTGAACGAGTCCGTATATTACTGATCTGGCCGGCACATGCAAGCTCGCCAGGGACCAGGTCATTCCATTTTTCCTTCGGGCCGGTCCTGTTGGTGGAGTTCTCAGCCCCGTTCACGGGGATTATTGCTTCCGAAGGCGACGGGGCGATGCCGGCGCAGAATCTACGATGCGTGCCATTACAGGCGGTTGGTTGTATAATGCTGCTGGCCCGTGGCGGCTCGGCCGCGCCGACGGGCGGCGGATTGACCAAGAGCGTACGTTCCAAGGGACCGGCGGCTTCATGCGAGCGGTCCGTGACGGGAAAGGATGAACCATGCTGGCTGCCATCTCGGTTTCGACGCAACCATTCACCAACTGGGCTTGGGACAAGTACATCATCCTGGCGGTGCCTTTTGGCCTGATCGTCCTGGCGGCGCTGGTGTTCCTGCTGCTTCGCCACACGCTTCGGACTCGCTACCGCGTGGGCAGGCAACTCGAACTCGACCAGGACATTAACGAATGGCTCATCTGCTTCGACTGGAGCCGCAAGGTGCTCTACCTGCCGGCTATCGGCATGTCGTTTCTCGGGGTGCTGGCGATGCTCATGATCGAGTGGCACGCCGTTCCCGAGAACGTCATCCCGGTCCTCCGGCAGGTTATTGGCGGCCTGTGGCTGCTGGCGTTCCTGATCTCGTTCCTTGTCGACGAATACGAGATGTCCGTTAAGATCCTGGCGATCATCGTGCTGCTGGTGCTGCTCCTGGTGCTCTGGCTGCACCTGCTGGGCTGGCTTACGGCGTTCCTGCGGCTGCTGGGGCGCGTGTCGGTGTCGATGAGCTGGCAGGGGTTCCTGTTCATCGGCCTGCTGTTCTTTATGGGCATCGTGGCCTCGTGGATCAAGGGCCTGTTCTACTACGTCGCCATCACGCCGAACTACATGAACGTCCAGGTGGGCCTGACCGAGACCGGCGAGCAGATATCGCGCGAGGACTACAGCACGCGGGTGGACACGGGCGACTTTCTGGAGCGAATCATGGGCTTCGGGCGGATCGTCATTACGTTCCGCGACAACCGCCGCCTGCCGCTGAGCCTGCTGGTCGGGCGGATCGGCAAGAAAGCCGCGACGCTGGAATCCATCCGAGGCAAACTGGCGGTCGACGCCTACCAGTCGCCGCGTAAGAGCGGCGATGCATAATTGGCAGACATTCCGCCGTCCCCAAAGCACGAAATCCGAATTTCGTGCTTCGAGATTCGGATTTGTCGTGTCGTCAGTTCGACATGTAATACGGCAGGTCGGTAAGCTTGAGGTCTTTCCACAGGCCCAGGTGCGCCTGGCGGGCTTTGGCCTGGAGGTCCTGGAACCTGGTCATATGCGGGTGGGCGAATCGCGGGTCGGCGTAGCCGTAGCCCTGGCGGATGAGCTCGCTGTTGAGCATCGTCCCGTCGCTTAGCAGCACGTATGCCAGCAGGCGATGGTACTTGCCTCGCGTTTTGCCGCGCACCAGTTGCAGACGCACGGTCTTGCCTTCGCACGCCCTCGTCGTAAAGGCGGACGCCTCGAGCCCGAAGTGCTGGATGGGCTTATGTGGGGCCTTGGTTTCCGGCGTGTCCACGCCCCATAGCCTTATCCGCGTGGCGGGTTTGCCCCCGTCGGGCTCGTCTACATCCAGGGTGTCGCCATCGACCACGTGTACGACGCGGAAAGACTTGTCGTTGTAGCGGACGTAGTCCTCCCCGACGGGCTTTGGCGCCAGCCCGAACAGGCCGACCCTGTCGCCGGCGTACACCGCCAGCAGCAACATCGCGGCCGCGAGAACCCAGCCCGCGCGGCGCGCGGCGTACCGTTGGCGGCGCTGCGCGCCGGTGAGCTTGGGCGGTAGTATCCTGCGGCGAGTCACTTCCCTGTTTTCTTCGCCTTGCCTGCGCGCTTTGCGGCGCGTTTCGTGGGGGCGGGCTTGTTGGGTGCGGAGCCTAGGTCGAAGGCGTCATGCACCAGTTGAAGGGCCCGCGGGCCCTGGCCGCGGTCGATCAGGACGGAGATCTTGATCTCGCTGGTGGTGATGTTCTGGATGTTGATTTTCCCGGCCGCAAGGGCGGCGAACATTCTCTCGGCCACGCCGGTGTGAATACGCATCCCCATTCCCACGGCGGAGACTTTGGCGAGGTGGTCCTCGATAGTCGCCTCGCAGCCGAGCTCCCGGCAGAGATAGTCGACGACCCTCTTGACCTCCGGCAGCTCGGCCGTGTCTACCGTGAAGGCCACGGTCGCGGTCTTGTTGTCAGCGATGGTCTGGATGATGTCGTCGACGACGATGTTGTGCGTCGCGATGATCTGGAAGATGGTCGCCGCCAGGCCCGGATGGTCCGGCACGTTTCTCAGTGTGATTCGCGCGAGCTTGTCCTTCAGGGCCACGCCGCTGACCACGATTCGTTCCATGGATTCGGTTTCAGCCACGATCATCGTACCTTTCTTCTTGTTCTGACTGTTGCGCACGTGGATAGGCACGTTGTACTTCTTGGCGAACTCCACCGCGCGGTTGTGCAGCACGTTGGCGCCGAGGCTGGCAAGCTCCAGCATCTCGTCGTAACTGATGACGTCGATCTTCCGGGCGTTGGGCACGATCCTCGGGTCGGCCGTGAAAATGCCGTCGACGTCCGTGTAGTTTTCGCACATCCTGGCGCCCAGCGCGGCGGCGATTGCCACGAGCGTGACGTTGCTTCCGCCCCTGCCCAGGGTGGTTATCGCGCCGTCTTCCGTCACGCCCTGGAAGCCCGCGACGATGCCGATTTTTCCGGCGTCAAGCGCGGCCCTTAGCCGCTGGACGTCGATGGACTTGATCTTGGCCTTGGTGTGAACGTCGTCGGTGATGATGCCGATTTGCCCGGCCGTGAAACTTATCGCCGGGGCGCCCATGGCCTCCATCGCCATCGCCATCAGCGAGATTGTCACCTGCTCGCCAGTGGCCAGCAACTGGTCCATCTCCCGCTTGGGCGGGTTGTCGGTTATCTGGGCCGCCAGGGAGCCCAGATCGTCGGTGGCATGCCCCATGGCCGAGACGACCATGACGACCTGGTGGCCCGCGTTGCGCGCGTCGATAGCTCGCCGTGCCGCGGCGCGGATGCGGTCGGCGTCCGCCACGCTCGTGCCGCCGAACTTCATGACGACTATGCTCATTTTCACCTGCCCGTTTGAGGTTCCCTTTCCGCTGGCGAGCCCGCGGCCTGGGCCGAACCCCCCGGAATGTAACGCGTTTTGGGCGGAAGTCCAGAGGGAACTGATCCGTCAGCGGACGGTAAGAAAGTACTCCATCAGTTCGCAGCCGCGGTCGATATGCAGATCGCCGGCGGCGGCGTCCTGCTCGGTGAACCGCCCGTGCATGACCGACTCGATCCTCTTGCCGGCGATGGCGAACGGCACCGGCTCGGCCGTGTGGGTGCGAATGGTGCATGGCGTTGGATGGTCCGGCAGCACGAGGATCCGCCAGTCGTCGCCCTCGGCCTTGAGCCGTTCCAGCAGCGGGCCGACGATGTGCCTGTCGATCTGCTCGATGGCGGCGACCTTGCCCTTGCAGTCGGCGTTGTGCCCGGCCTCGTCCGGGGCCTCGACGTGTACGCAGATCAGGTCGCAGCCGTCAAGGGCGGCGACGGCGGCGGCGCCCTTGCCGGCGTAGTTGGTGTCCAGGTAGCCGGTGGCGCCGGCGACCTCGATGCACTGCCAGCCAATAAGCCCCGCCAGGCCGCGAAGCAGGTCCACGGCGGTTATCATCCTGCCGGTCTTGCCGTAGCGGGACTCAAACGACGGCAGCGTGGGCATCTTGCCCTCGCCCCACAGCCAGATGTCGGTGGCGAGGTTGTCGCCGAGGTCCCGGCGGGTGGCGTTTATTTCGCTGTCAGCCAGGACTTTCCTGGCCGCGGCTGTGATGTCCCGGAGCAACCGGCTGCCGGTTCCTGTCGGCAGGGAGTCGGCGGCGGGCTTGGAGAGGATGTCGTGCGGGGCGGTGGTGGCGACCTTGAAGTCGCCCTTGACGACCATCAGGTGCCTGTAGCTCACGCCCGGGTAGAACCGCACGCACGGCGGGGCGACGGCGGCGTTCAACTGCTCGATCAGTGCCCTGGCCTCCTCGGTCGAGATGTGGCCGGCGGAGTTGTCCTCCATTATCCCGTCGATGATCGTCACGAAGTTGCAGCGGAATATCCACTCGTCGTCGGCGACCTGGAGCTTCTGGGCGGCTGCCTCGATCGGCGCCCTGCCGGTGTAGTACACCGTCGGGTCGTAACCGAGCAGTGACATGGTGGCCACGTCCGAGCCTGCCGGCATGTTGGCAGGCACGTTGCAGACCGTGCCGACTCGCCCGTTGGTGGCGATCCACGCGATGTTGGGAATTTTCGCGGCCTCCAGCGGGGTCCTGCCGCCCAACTCCTCAAGCGGGACGTCGGCGGCGCCGTCGGGGATGATAAGTGCGTATTTCATCGCTTCGCTCAAATGTCCTCTGGGTATTCGTCCACGATAGGGATGCACACGCTTGGCGCCTCGACGGCCTCGAGGGCGTTGACCTCCGCCAGCGCCCTGGCCACATCGGCGTACTTCGCCTCGTGCGTGGCGATGATCACCGGCACGAGGTTGGCCTTAATGCCGGCCGGGGGCTCGTGCTGAAGCACCGAAAGCAGGCTTATGCCATGATTGGCCAGGATCGTGGCGATCCTTGCCAGCACGCCCGGGTGGTCGTCGCACATCACGCGGATGTAATACTGGCTTCGCGCCTCGGTAATGGGCAGTTGGACGGCCGGGGAACTGCGGTCCGGCCAGAGCCGCAGCTTGGCGAATTCGATCTGTGCCGTTCCCATCGCCACGCTCATGAGGTCCGCCACGACGGCCGAGGCGGTCGGCATCCCCCCTGCCCCGTGCCCGTAGTACATGGTGTGCCCCGTAGTGTGGCCGTAAACGCTGATGGCGTTGAACGATCCCGACACCCACGCCAGCGGGTGCCCGGTGTGGATGAACGCGGGGCTTACCTTGAGGCTCAGAGCGTCGCCCTGGCGGGTGGCGATAGCCAGGAGCTTAATCGTGTAATCCAACTCATGACCGTATCGCACGTCGCACAACTGGAGTGAGTCGATGCCGGTGACGCTGATGGCGTCGAAGTCGATCCGCTCGCCGAACGCCAGCGACGCCAGGATGGCAAGCTTGTGGGCCGAGTCTATGCCGCGGACGTCCAGGGCTGGATCCGCCTCGGCCAGGCCGCGCTTCTGGGCGGAGGCCAGGGCGTCAGCGTAGCTCTGGCCGCGCTGCATCATGGCGGTCAGGATGTAGTTGCACGTCCCGTTGACGATGCCGTACATCGCGTCGATCCGGTTGGCCAGCAGCCCGCCGGTCAGGGCGCGGATGATCGGAACCCCGCCGGCACAACTCGCCTCGAAGGCGATGCACACGCCCTTTTGGCGGGCAAGGGCGCAGAGCTCCGCGCCGTGATGGGCGAGCAAGGCCTTGTTGGCTGTCACGACGTGCTTGCCGGCGCCGATGCTGCGCTCGATGATCGTCTTGGCGATGCCGGTGCCGCCGACCAACTCGGCAACCACGCCGACCGATTCGTCGGCCAGGGCCTTATCGAGGTCCGTCTGGAAAAGCTTCTCGCTCAGACCAGCCTTGCCGGCGGCGGTGAAGTCCACGTCAACGATGTGCCTCAACTGCAAGTTCAGCCCGCCGCGGCTGGCGAGAATCTCGGCATCGCGGGTTAGCAGCGTACCTGTGGCGCAGCCGACCGTCCCGCAGCCAACCATGGCAATGCCCATTGTGGGGCCTTGTTTTGTCATCGTGGAAATCTCCGAATCTGTCGAGGCATGGTACGGCTTGGGCAAGAGAAGATCAAGGCGGTAGCCAGTAGCCGGTAGCCGGTTGCCAGTAAGGCAGCCGGTCTCGGTGCCGGAGTGGTGGGCATAGGTTCCATAAGTCTCATAGGACCTATAGGACGTATAGGACCTATCAGCCAGACCCGATACCGGCCACCGGCCACCGGCCACC
>CAZSBS010000043.1:0-15697 GCA_964605095.1 uncultured Planctomycetaceae bacterium
TTAATATGCCGTTGGCCTTAAGCGATAAACGCATTCTGTTTCTTCTTCCTGCAAGACCTAACATCCTCCGACCACGTTTTTGGGATGAGAACCCCTCTTTGGTTGCGGCCGAAGGCTGCGCCAAGTTCTCCGCGGCCTCCGCGCAAACACGCTTCTTCTTCTTTTTCTTCTTATCTTCTTCTTCTTCTTCTGCTGCTTTCCCGGGGCGTGTCAGAGCGTCCGCAGGTGGAAGCCCCCGTCGACGTTGATCACCTCGCCGGTCGAGAAGCTCAGGTCGCCGCTGACGCAGGCGCCGACGGCCCGGGCGACGTCTTCGGGCAGCCCCCAGCGGCTAATGGGCGTCAAACCGTCGGCGATGAGCTTGTCGTACTTCTGCTTGACCGAGGCCGTCATGTCCGTCTGGATTATGCCGGGGCGGATCTCGTAGACGTTGATGCCGTGCCCGGCCAGGCAGGCCGACCACAGCTTGGTCGCCATCGACACGCCGGCCTTGGAAATGCAGTACTCGCCCCGGCCGACGCTGGCGGCATAGGCGCTAAGGGAGGATATGTTCACGATGCACATCGGCGTCTCGGGCCTCTCGGCCCGCTGGCGGATCATCCAGTTGGCTACAGCCTGGGTCAGGAAGTACGGGCCCTTGAGGTTGATGCCCATGACGCGGTCGTAGCTTTCCTCGGTGGCTTCGAGGATGCAGGCTCGGACCTTGGGCGCCACGCCGGCGTTGTTGACCAGCACGTCAAGCCGGCCCAGCTCCTGCTCGATCTTGGCAAGCGCCGCCGCCCGGTCGACGGCACTGCTCACGTCGCCGGCAAACGCCACACACCTTCGCCCGACCGCGGTTACCCTGGCCGCGGTCTGTCGCGCATCCGAGACGTCCATAATCGCCACGTCCAGGCCGCGACGCGCCAGTTCGACGGCTATGGCTGCGCCTATCCCCCTGGACCCGCCGGTTACCAAGGCTGTGCCGTTGGAAGTCATTGTCGGTACTCCCTTGCTTGCGGTTGATGAGGTCCATGGACCGCCGCCGCCCAGGCGACTCGTCCAGGAGGCTTGGATTATGAGAACCCGGCGCCGCGGAGTCAAATCGCTTTGTCCCGTCACCTGAGTCCCATATCCTGCTTTCCTATAGGCGAAAACCCTGACCCCATAGGGTGATTGTAGTTCCGCAGAAACCGACAAATCGGAAAAGTACAAATTTCCCCTTAGACTTTCTTCCTCCTTTTCCGAGAATCAGGGTTATAATGGTCGGTGTATTGGTGCCGTAGTTGGTGATAAGATATCCAGATTTTCACGGGATGGAAACTTAATCGATGGGCAAGAACCTGTCTACTTTTGCCATAGCACGGATGCTTCACGTGGATCCCGGGTCGGTTGCCAACTGGATCGACCAGAATCTGCTTAGGGCTTACCGGACGCCCGGCGGGCACCGGCGGGTGGCGGCGGACGATCTGGTCACATTCCTCCGCGAACACAAGATGCCCATTCCCGCCGAGCTGGACAGCGTTCCGAACCGCGTGGTCATAGTCGACGATGAGCCAGCCATCACGCAGTTGATAGCCCGTGTGATAAAGACCGCACTGCCGGACTGCGAGGTCGTCGAGGCCCACGACGGCTTCAGAGCCGGGACTATCGTAGCAACGCTCAGGCCCAATGTGGTGATTCTTGACCTGCGTATGCCCGGCATGGACGGCTACGAGGTGTGCCGGCTGATAAAGACGCAGGAATCCACCAGGCAGGCGGACGTGCTGGCGATGACGGCCTATCCATCGCCGGAAAACGTTCAGAAGATAATCGACTGCGGCGCCCGCATTTGCATGGCCAAGCCTTTGAACATGGAAGCCCTGCTGACCGAAGTCAGGGCGTCGCTCTGAATGCCACGGAGAGACCTCAGGCGTTCTTGAGGCACCATTGGACCGCCAGGCGTATTCCCTCGTCATAGCCGACTGTCGGCTTCCAGCCCAACTCGCGACGGGCCTTCTCACTTGAGAAGAAGCACTTCCGCCCAATCAGCCAGACCGAGTACCGCGTCACCAGCGGCGGCTTCTTGCGGCCAAGCGCGTGGCCGAAGAGTTCCATCAGGAATGCGGCGCCGCGTGCCACGCCGTAGGGAACCTTCATGGTAACCGGCGGGCAGCCCAGGTGCTCGGCGATCTTGTTGATGTACTCGCGCTGCTGTATCGTCCCGTCACTTGAGAGGTTGTACGACTGGCCGAGGGCCTTTTCGTTCATGGCCGCCAGGATGCACCCCTCGGCCTCGTTGCCGGCGTAGGTGAGGTTCAGGCGGTTGCTGCCGTCGCCGATGAGCTTGGCCTTGCCGGACCGGATCGCGCGGATCAGCCGAGGCATGCTCGCGCGGTCCCGCGGGCCGTAAAGCCAACTCGGTTTGACCACCGTTACGGGAACGTCACCCTTTTCATGGGCCTGCCATACCATCTTCTCGGCCTCGACCTTGGCCCGGCTGTAATAGCTCCACTTGTGAAGGTTCACGCCCAGAGGGGCCGATTCGTCGAGCACCATCCCCTCGCCGTCGGGATGGCCGTAGGCCGAGATGCTGCTGACGTGCAGGAACCGCTCGACCTTCGCCCGCCGGGCGGCTTCGAGCATGTTCCCCGTGCCCTCGATGGTTACGGCCACGAAACGCTCCCAGGGGCCCCAGTCGCCCACTTGGGCGGCAACGTGGTAGACCCGCCGGACGCCCCTCATGGCTTCTATGAGGCTTTGGCCGTCCGTAACGTCTCCGAGGACTTTCTCGACGCCCCACTGGTCCAGCAGGCGCGTGTCGCTGGATGGCCTCACCAGTGCCCGCACGGGCTCGCCCATGGCGATGAGCTTCTCGACGACGTGACTGCCCAACAGGCCGCTGGCGCCGGTGACAAGATTCATTATCGCTCCAATAACAAGAACTTAGGCGGTTATCCTGGTCCAAACGGCCCGTGCCGCGGGCCTTGAAAATAGCCGCACCGCCCCCCCGGCGTCAAGGCCCATTGCCGGTGACGGCGTGATGGCGCGGCCCTCCCGTCGCCCCGGCCGGTCGCCAGCGCCGCAAAAGAAGTGCAGAAAAACCTTGCTTTGCCCTCCCTCGGGCTTGTATCCTCTTCCCTTTAATTGGGCTTCCGGGCCTGCCGGGTTAAGGTGTCCTGTGGTGTGTGTCCCTAGCCCGCGATAAAAGGTCCCAATGTTTCGCCGGCCAAGTGCCGATGTATGCTGGTAGCGACGAAGAGCTTTTTTGCCGGAAACTTGCTGTTTTTTGCCTTCTTGGTAAAAAGCCTTCTCGCCGGTCGCGTGACGAAGAGTCCAATAGACCGAGGTAAAAGAATGTCGTTAAAGCAGGCACTCCGTCCTTCCAACCGCAGGGTCAGGTATGCTGTCGGGTTCTTGCTGGTTGGCCTCTTCTGCATCCAGTGCATTTCCGTTACCGACACATCCAGCAGCGTCGTGATCGCCAAGAGTCAGGTTGCCGACCCCAAGGTTGCCGCCCAGAAGATTGTCGACTTGGCCAAGACCGATCACATCGCCCTGCTGAAGTACTGCCTGGACCACTACAACCGGACCTACCGCGATTACACCTGCACGCTCATCAAGCAGGAGCGGATCAGCGGAGTGCTCGGGGCAGAGCAGGAAGTCCAGGCCAAGTACAAGGAATCGCCCTTCAGCGTGGCTATGCAGTGGACGCGGAACGCCCCCCTCGGCGACCGGCTGCTGTACGTCGAGGGCAAGTACGACAACAACATGATGGTCCGCCCCGCCAACAAGTTCCTCCGCATGCTGGTCGACGGGGCCGTCCTGCGCAAGCCCGACGGGCCCGACGCCATGCGAAACACGCTTCGCCCGGTGAACCTCTTCGGCTTCCGCAAAGGCATGGAGGACCTCATCAGGGTCTACTGCGAAGCACGCGACGCCGGGCATCTCAAGGAAGCCTTCGGCGGATTCGCCGAAGTTGCCGGCCGAAAAACTGTCGTCCTGGAACGATACCTTCCCGCCAGCGACAGCTATCCGGCCTGGAAGACGCTCCTCTACATCGACCCGGAACTCCTCGTGCCCGTCTGCATCGAGGGCTACGGCTGGGACAAGCAACTTACCAGCCGGTACGTATTCGAGAACGTCCGCTTCAACACCGGCCTGACCGACGACGACTTCCTGCCCGAGGCCAACGACATGAAGGCCGCCCCGGCCAAGAAGTAGCCGCCGGCTCAAGTGAAACCACCCGTCCCCGGCCATGGCTGGGGACGTTTTTTTTGCGCCGAGAGCCAGGCCTCGACGGCCAGACGGTCGTGGACGTTCGGCAGCCCTGAGCGGGGCATTGGGCATTTGGCATTGAGCATTCGGCATTGCCGCTGTTATCTTGTTACGGCCAAATGACAAAAGGAGACGCCGATGACAGTCTTGACCGATCCCGCAACTTTGGATTCGACCGTCCGCCAGGCCGTCGCCGACGCGACCATAACCGATGTCCACACCCACCTGTTCCCGCCGAGCCATGGCAACCTGCTGCTGTGGAACGTCGACGAGATGCTCACCTACCACTACCTGGTGGCTGAACTGTTCACGATGGCCCCGAGCGACCTGACGCTCGCGGACTTCTGGAAGATGCCCAAGACCCGCCAGGCCGACCTCGTATGGGAGCACGTGTTCCTGCGCCGCGGGGCGCTGTCCGAGGCCGCACGCGGCGCGATCACCACGCTCAACAAGCTAGGCCTGGATATCGGCGGGCGCAACCTTGCCGGCATCCGCAAGTGGTTCGCCCAGCAGAAAACCGAGAGCTATCTCGTGAAGGTCTTCGAGTTGGCCGGGCTGGATTACGCTGTGATGACCAACGACCCGTTCCAGCCGGCAGAGGTCGAGCACTGGAAAGCCGGCAGGCCGCTGCACGCGCTGCTCAAGCCCGCTCTGCGGATCGACGCGCTGGTGTCCAACTGGCCAGCCGCGGCCGAGACGATGAGGGTCGCCGGCTACGAGGCCGCCGCGAAGATCGAGGCCGACAGCTTCGACGAGGCACGCAGCTTCAAAGAGGCCCGGCGATTCCTGGCCGACTGGGCGAAAAAGATCAAGCCCGTCTACATGGCCATGAGCCTTACGGCGGACTTCGCATACCCGACCGACCAGCCCCGCGGGCGCGTTTTCCGCAACGTCGTAATCCCGGCCGCACGCGAGCTGCGCCTGCCGATCGCGATGATGATCGGCGTACGCCGGCGCGCAAACCCAGCACTCGGCGACGGTGGAGACGCGGTCGGAGTTGCCGACGTCTCAGCCGTCCAGAACCTCTGCGCCGAAAACCCGGACGTCAAGTTCCTCGTGACAATGCTCAGCCGGGTCAACCAGCACGAACTGTGCGTCTGCGCGCGGAAGTTCGGCAACCTTCACCTGTTCGGCTGCTGGTGGTTCTGCAACGACCCGAGCATCATCGAGGAGATGACGAAGATGCGCCTGGAGCTTCTGGGCGCCAACTTCACCGCAAACCATTCCGACGCCCGCGTGCTGGACCAGCTCATCTACAAGTGGAGCCACACCCGCGCCGTCGTCGCCGACGTGCTTGCCGACAAGTACGCGCTCCTCTTCCAGGCCGGCTGGCGGCCCACGGACGACGAGGTCCGCCGCAACGTCCGCAACCTCCTCGGCGGGGCGTACGAGGAGTTTCTGGCGAAGTAGTACGACAGGCTGAAGGCCATGGTTGCGGCAAGCCCTTCGGCTGAAGCTCACGGCAAGCCCGGGCTCGCAAAAAGGGGACGGGCACCGCCGAACAGCTTGGCGTTGCCAGTTCCCCTCCTCGATGTCCATTGTCAACTGTCCACTGCCCCCTTTTCCTCCCCACGCCGGCCTTGTATCCGGTTCCTGTTCGTCGGTTCAGCGTTTTGACCTCGGCTCTTCCTTCAGATTCCGCCTCGCGGCAGACACCCCTGCCTGGGGTGGCGGTTCCGGTCATTCCGGCCCGCGGAGGACTTGCACCTCAAAGTCACGCACCATGCCTGGCACACCACAAAACACGGGGCGACCTGTTTGACAGGCCGCCCCGTAATGTATGCTTCTTACCTTACTATCGCGTCTTCGCGGTCATGCGCGTCTGCGACGACGAACAAAGTACATTCCGCCAAGAGCCAGAAGGCCCATCGTAGCAGGCTCAGGCACTGTTATAATAGTCTGGCCGGGAATGGTAGTTGTGTCATAAAGAAAATCACCTTCGCCGTCTAAAGCAGTAATGTAGCCTGCGAGGATGTAAGAGTAGAAAGTTGCCGTGTCGGTCAGTATCAGCGTGCCGCCGGTCATGTCAAGCGAGGGGTTGGCGGTTGTGGCGCCCTCCCACTGCATCTCTAAATGATGAGCTGTAATCTTGCCGCCGCCCAGGTGCACTTCGCCTGTACTGCCATTGTTCCTGCCGATTACCAATGGCCCGCCACCGTCGGTAAGCCCCGTCTCCTCGTGAAACGTATACGTGCCGATCTTGATCTCGCCGCCGGTCATGTCTAAGCTGCCATCGCCAGACTGTCCAACATAAATGACATTTGAGACCTGAGCGTAGCCGTCGGTCATTACCATGTCAGTGTGTCCGGTTCTGCCTATACCGAACTCACGAGCAATAAGCTCCCCACCCGACATGGTTATGCTGCTGTCGGATGAGGCACTGGTGTATCCGGCATACAACGTATCGCAGGTAAGCTTGCCGGTATTGGTAATTGTAAGATGACCCGTGCCATTGTCTCCGAGTCTAATATCATCAACGGCCTGAAGCAGGCCGGCGTTGATGTCCTGCTTTCTTGCCACTACCGTTGCACTTGGGATGCGAATGCGCCTTCCTTCGTCGGGTGGGCCGGGGCTCTATTTCTCTCGTGCCTCTGTGCCTCGGTGGTCCAATTCTTCGACCCTTCGACTGCGCTCATGACCTACGCCGTCGCAACAGTGCCGCCGCGCCGAATACCAGCAGCATCGCGGAGCAGGGCTCGGGGGTCGTCGTGCTGCCGACGAGGCCGCCGGCGGGGCTCATGTTGTCCATCAGGATGCTGAGGTCGGTCCAGTCGACATCGGTGTCGCCGGTGGTGAAGTTGCCCTGGCCCACTCCGGCGCCGGATGTGCCGAAGTTCCTCTTCAGGATGATATAGTCGGCCGCGTCCACCACGCCGTCGTCGTTGGCGTCCCCCTCGAGGCCAACTGTTATAATAGTCTGGCCAGGAATGGTAGTTGTGTCATAACGAAAACCACCGTCGCCGCCTAAAGCAGTAATGTAGCTTGCGAGGATGTAAGAGTAGAAAGTTGCCGTGTCGGTCAGTATCAGCGTGCCGCCGGTCATGTCAAGCGAGGGGTTGGCGGTTGTGGCGCCATCCCACTGCATCTCTATATGATGCGCAGTAACCTTGCCGCCGCCCAGGTGCACTTCGCCTGTACTGCCATCGTTCCTGCCGATTACCAATGGCCCGCCACCAATAACATTCCCGGTATTCGGGTCAATTGTATACGCGCCAATCTTGATCTCGCCGCCGGTCATGGCTAAGCTGCCATCGCCAGACTGTCCAACATACATGACATTTGAGACCTGAACGTAGCCGTCGGTCATTACCATGTCAACTGTGCCGTATCTGCCTATACTGCACTCACGAGCAAGGATCTCCCCACCCGACATGGTTATGCTGGCATCGGCTGAAGCATTGTATCCAGCATAAAACACATCGCAGGTAAGCTTGCCGGTATTGGTAATTGTAAGATGACCCGTGCCACTGTCTCCGAGTCTAATATCATCGTCGACCTGAACCAGGCCGCCGTTGATGGTCACATGACCAACGGAACCACTGTTTCGCCCAACATATAAGTCTTTACTGCCGCCACTAATAAATATGTCACCCGAGTTGACGGTAACGTTGCCTATGCCGTTACTTCCAACATATATAATATCACAAGTAATCTTGCCGCCGTCCATGGTCAAGTTACCTGTGCTGGTTGAGGTGTTGTTGCCAAGATACAAATTATTAGCAAGATTGAGTTCACCGCCAGTCATGTTAAGGTTGCCGGTGCCATTAAACCCCAAAGTCATGTCGTTACCGGTTTGATTGACATGACCGGTACCGCTGAGATTCATTGTGCCTACATGGGTATCGCTGTAGCCAACTATAATCCAATCGCTTGCCATGAGAAAACCGCCGTCAATATCAAGAGTATGGCCAAGGTCCAACTGTAGAGTTTCTGCAACTACGCCCGTGGTGATGATCGGACCGTCAACGGTTGTTTTCCAGATATTTGTCTTACCAGCGATGTTGGGCACGCCGCTATCCCAGTTGCCTGCACAATTCCAGGCACTATTGCCATCGACATTGGTCCAAGACGTAGCTGCAAACGCATTCCCGCTCATGGCCGAGATGAGCATCAGCAGTGCCAATAAACTGGCCGCTTTCCTCATTTGTGCTACCTCCTCAAGAATGTGGCTACACGCTCTACAGTCGAGATCGGGAGCCCTCCCACGGTTCGACCTAGCCGACGCGCCGGCAACAGTAGCCGACGGTTCGGGATTGTACCAGAACGCTACAGTTTTAACAAGCACGAACTTCAAGAAATCACCGGATTATTGGACGCCAATTCACATCCCAGGTACAGCGGATAGAGAAATATTCGCAACGATGAACGCGGCCCCGCGGTCCCTTCGGGATAATCGCGAATGACGGCCGGCTGTCGGCTGAAGCTCCCGGCCGGCCCCGTATAGTTGATCCCGAAAACGCCGCCGTTTGCCCCGGTGCCGGAATTGTCCAGGCTCGGCAGGGGCGAGGGCGTGTAGGCCACACCAATACCTCCAAGAGCCGATTCCGAACTGCTGACTCTGACCGTCTGATTGCCGCCGACATTCGTGGAAGCGGCGAGAGTCAAATTGGCGCCGGCACTCACGGCGATATTGTTCGTGTTCACGTCAGAACCCAGAGTGCCTGAAGAGCCGATCGCCAGCGTCCCGGCCGACACGGTGGTGCCCCCGCTGTAGGTGTTCGAGCCGGAGAGGACTTGCGTTCCCAGGCCGGTCTTGGTGAGCGTCATGCCGTCGAGACCATTGATAATCATGCCGGAATAGTCGCAGGAAACGCCGGTTCCGGGATTCAGGGTCAGCGCGCTAACGGAGAAGTATCCGCCGCCGTTGATGAGGGTGGTGATGTTCTTGTTGCCCTCCAGCCCGCCGAAGATCGGCGCAGTTGCTCCGGTGACATCGATCACGCCTGCGCCGGAGGTGTCGATGACGCTGTACTGGGATGCCTGATTGTGAGACAATGCCAGCTTGCCGCCGTTGATGATGGTCGTGCCGGTGTAGGCGTTCGCGGCGGAGAGCGTGAGCGTGCCCCCGTCGTTCTTGGTGAGGTCCGTCACGTTCGATCAGATACCGAAAGAGATGACTGTGTTGCCGGCACCCTTGACCGTCAGCGTCTTCGTGTTGTTGATGGCTGCATTGGACATCGTCAGCAATGTTCCGCGACTGTCGAGGGTCAGGTCGTTAGGTCCGGTCACGCCGCCACTGTAGGTTGTCTCGGCGATACCGCTTCCCCCGCCGACGGTGAGGGTCCCGGTCGTGCCGGCCGCCAGGGTAATGGGTCTGCTAATATTCCGCCCGCTATCGCCCGAGACCAGCGTCGCGTTATTCTCTCCACCGGCGCTATTGCCCAAAGTGATCCCAGTCGTTCCCACGGTGTCATCTCTGAGTGAGTAAACCAACGTGCCTTCCTTGATGGTCAGCCCGCCCGTGAAGAGTAATTTGCCGCTAAGCCACCACGTGCCTGGTACGTCTTTGACAATGGCAATCGCCGCGTTATTGATGATGGCAGTGCTGCTGGATTCATTCCACCCAAGCCTATTAATGCCGGTGTTCGTGCCGTTGAGCGTGAGGGTCGTACCCGAGGAAGTTGTGAGCCAGGCACTGGCTTTGGTAGCCAATTTCCATCGTGGAGTTCGCCGAGTTCGAGCTGAAGGTGGCCGTCGCGCCGGTCAGCCGGATTTTCGTGGTGAACGTGTTGACATGGGTGCCGTCGGTCGCGAGCGTCTGGATCACGCCGCCGCCGCCCAAGCTCAGTGTGTTGGTGCCGTCGCCGCCGACGCCCTTGAGCTTGTAAGCGGTGGCGGAGGGGTTATCGAAAGTGATGCCGCCGGCGGTGACGTCGTTCATCGAGACGGTGCCCCCTACGTCAGTGAAGACGGCCGTGTCGTTGGTGGTGTTGCCCCAGAGCGAGTTGGTGCCCCCGCCGTCGGTTGTCCACTTATGGTTTCCGGTGCCCCATGTGGCAGTGCCGCCGGTGATTGCGCCGTCGCCCACGCCATCCGACGGGTCGGGGGAAATGTCCCAGTAGTACGTTTCGGCCTGGGCGGCAGGGCTTGCCCAAACTGCCAGCAGGCCGACAAATGCCAGTCCGATCACAATGCTTCTCACGATAGTTCTTTTGCTCTTCATGGTGCTTCCCTCTTCTTCTTTCCAGGCTCTTCTAGCACAAAAAACCAACCGCAAACGCACTGCTCCCGCGGCGCAACGGCGTGGCCCTGTGCCACCGCGGGCTTTCCCACGCGGGAAAACTCGCACGCGCCGCGGAACAAAAAACCATCATCAAAACAGCCTTGGCCAAGCTGGCCGGGAGGTGAGAAAGACTTGAGCAGAGTCCCTCGCCTCTCAGAATCGGCCTCTGAGCCAATCTCCGGAGCATGCATTACATGGTGTACTCTACCACGGCCAAGCGATTTAGTCAAGCCAACGTGGGGACACAATATGTCATATGCGTGACAATCTGGCGGCCCGCCCTAAAGAAGGAAAAGGAGGCGGAAGGCGGAAGGCGGAAGTCGGAAGGCAGAAAGCACGGGACGAAGCCTTTGGACTGCGGCGACCTAAGTCGCCGCTTTCGATCGCGGAAAGAATCTTCCGATCTCGCATACGGCTGATGGGTTCAAACCGCTTGCAGAACCAGACCTTCCGCGGTACCCTGGCCCCACCATGTCAAACGAGTCTCAGGATTCTCGTCCCGTCGCTGACGGCAAGGGGCCGAACGAGCCCGAACCGCGCACTCCTTGGCCCCACGCCCCAACTCACCGTCTAGGATCGGCCGGCACATTCTTCGTGTCCGCCTCAACCTACCTCAAGCAGCATCATTTCCGGGAGCGGCTGCGGCTATCCGTCCTTCACCGGGGCCTTCTGACCGTCGCCAGCGATTTCGGGCGGGCGCTCCAGGCGTGGGCGGTGTTCTCCAACCATTATCATTTCGTCGGCCATTGTCCACCCGGCGCAGACAGCGCGGAAAGTCTTTCGCGGATGCTCGGCGAGCTTCACAAGAAGACGGCCAGGTGGATTAACGCCCGCGACCGCGCGCCCGGACGGAAAGTGTGGCACAACTTCTGGGAGACGCGGCTGACGTACGAGAAGTCGTATTACGCCCGCCTGAACTATACCCACCAGAACCCGGTCAGGCATGGGCTTGTGCGCGTGGCTGACCAGTATCCGTGGTGCTCTGCGGCATGGTTCCAGCAAAACGCATCGCCGGCCCACGTCAAGACGGTCTACAGCTTCCGCATCGATCGGGTGAACGTTGAGGACGACTTCGAGCCGGAAGTGGAGTAGCGGGCAGACAAGCCGCTTTGGATGGCGGAGGGAATCTTCGATCGCGCCAGCCGCTGGAAGGCTTCGCATGGCGGATCGTCTGTCCGGTATCGGGGCCCGTTGCCGTGGGGGCTGCGTTTTTCGGTGATCGAAAGCGGCGACTTCGGTCGCCGCACTCCAAGGGCTTCGCGTTTTCGCGGCGTGCGCCAAAGCGTACACGGCCTGCCGTCGCCCGCGTCTACTTGTTGGCGATGTGGTTGCGGTAGTCCTTCGGCCGGATGCCCGTCATCTTGCGGAAGAACAGCGCGAAGTGGCTGGGGGAATGGAATCCGCATTCGGTGGCGAGGACGCCAAGGCGGGTGTCCGGGTACTCCAGCCGGCGCTTGATGTATTCCAAGCGGAGGCGGTTAATCTCGTCGGAGGCCGCCCGGCCGAGGAACTCCTTGAAACGCCGGGCCAGTGTCCGCCTGGTGGTATTGAGTTGCCGGGCCACGTCCTCGACGGTGACCGCCTCGCGCGCGTGGTCGGCGATGAACCGCAGAGCCTTGGCGACGAGGGGGTCGGCCACCACAAAGGCGTCGGAGGAGGCGCGGACGGTCAGGCCGCTCGGCTTGATCAGAAGCGGCTTCTTGGGCTGGCTGCGCCTCGAGCCCATCAGCCTGTCGAGCAGCATGGCGGCGCAGTAGCCGATCTTATCGAGGTCATGGTCGACGGATGAAAAGGTCGGATCGAAGCCGATGTTGGTGTTGTATTGCGTGACAATCCCCACGTCGAGCGGAACGCGGAGGCCCGACTCCCTGCATATCTGGGTCACGTAGCACGCCATGGCGGCGCCGGCGGCAAAGATCCCGACGGGCGGGGTCAGCCCGGTCAGCCACTGGCGCACTTGCCCGCGGAAACGCCCAAAAGCCTTGGCGCCCCCTTCAAAGTTTGCTGAGACTTTCAGCTTCGCGGGGGGTTCGAGGCCCTGGCTGCGGGTGGCCTGTTCAAAGCCGGCGAACTCCAGGGACCCGGCGCGCTCGCGGGCGAAGCCCAGGTATCCGAAGTTCCGGAAGCCGCGCCCCAGCAGATGTTCGCCCGCGATGCGGCCGCCCTCGCGGTAGTCGGCAAACACGGACGGCAGATTCTTCGCAGGGGAATTCAGCCAGTGATTGACCACGGGTATGCCGCGCGCCCTGGCCGCCTCGGCGGCCTGGCGGGTGATGCGCCCCACAATGCCGTCGTACTCGGCGGCCCCGGCCTGGCCGGTCATCCCCACCAGGTACGGGTCGATCACGGTCTGCCAGCCGCGTTCGGCGGCGTATCGCTGAATGCCGCGGCAGCAATCATAGTGATGGGGATAGGGGGCATCCAGTTCGATCGCTATCGCGATACGCTTGGGCTTGTTCTGACGTCGCTTGCGGGCCATGTGATTGTTCCTTTGGGGCCGGGGCCGGGGCCGCCGGGCGACCGGCTGGGCGGAGGACCAAACAGATGGAAATGTTCCTGAACCCATTCCGCTCCGATTGCAGATTCCAAATTCCAGATTCCAGATTCCCGGTTCCGCCGTTTGCTGTTCCAGGTTCCGTTTTTCCTTACTTGCCCAGTTCCCTGCTCCGGGCGGCGGCGGCGCGGACGGCCTCGATTATCTTGGCCTTCACGCCGGCGGCTTCCATTATCGTGATGGCGCGTTCGGTGGTGCCGTTAGGGGTGGTCACGGCGGCTCGGAGTTGCTCTGCCGGTTTTTTGGTCTCGGCCAGGAGTTTGCCCGCGCCGATGCACGTTTGTGTCGCGAGCATTGCTGCGATATCTGGGTCGATTCCCTCAGCCACTCCGGCGGCGGTCATCGCCTCGACGAGGTAGAACAGGTACGCCGGCCCGGAGCCCGACAGGCCTGTAACCGCGTCCATGAGGTTTTCTTCCATGACGATTGCCAAGCCGCTGGCGGCGAAGAGTCGCTGTGCCCAGTGTACGTCCTCGGGCGTGGCTCGCGGCCCGCTCGCCACGGCCGTGACGCCGCAGCCGACGAGCATCGGCGTGTTCGGCATGGCCCTGACGACATGGCCCCTGCCGCCAAGGTGCTCGTCGATGTATGCGGTGGTTATGCCCGCGGCGATGGATATTATCGTCGCGTCCTCGCGGACGATGGGGCGGATTTCCTCCAGCACGGCCTTGACCATCTGCGGTTTGACAGCCAGCAGTACGTGCGGGCACGCGCCTGGGATGAGGTTGTTCTGGGCACAGAGGATGCCGAACTCCATCGCCAGGACCTGCTCGCGTTTGCGGACGGGGTCGTAGGCCACGACGGCGTTTCGCGGGATGCAGTCCTTGCGGATCGCGCCGCGGAGGATCGCCTCGCCCATGTTGCCGACGCCGATAACGCCCAACTCATATTCAATCATCTCATAAACTCCGTAAGATATGCCCTTACGGGCACACTACAAGCAGTCACTCGACATCCATGAAGGGATAGCCGCAGCCCGTGCTCGGCGGGACAAATGTTTCCTTTATGGTCCGCGGGCTCACCCAGCGCAGCAGGTTCAGCGAGCTGCCAGCCTTGTCATTGGTGCCGGAGGCCCGCGCGCCGCCGAAGGGCTGTTGCCCGACGACCGCGCCGGTCGGTTTGTCGTTGATGTAGAAGTTTCCGGCCGCGTTGGCCAGGGCCTCGGCCGCGCGGATGATCGCCTGGCGATCGCGGGCGAAGATCGCGCCCGTAAGGGCGTACGGCGAGGTGCGGTCGCACAGCTCGAGCGCCTGGTCGTATTCATCGGCCGGATAAACGTAGATCGTCAGCACCGGCCCGAATACTTCCTCGACCATGGTCTTGAAGTCCGGCCTCTTGGCGACGATGACAGTCGGCTCGATGTAGTACCCGACCGAGTCGTCGCACTTTCCGCCGATGATGACCTCGGCGTCCGGGCTGGCCTTGGCGAAGTCGATGTACTCCTTGATGCCGTCGAACGCGCCCTTGTCGATGACGGCGTTGACAAAGTTGGTGAAGTCCGTCGGCGGGCCCATCTTCAGCTCGCTTACGTGCGAGGTGAGCGTAGCTCGAATGGCGGGCCAGAGCGAGTCGGGCACGTACGCCCGCGAGGCGGCGGAGCACTTCTGCCCCTGGTACTCGAACGCGCCGCGTGCCATCGCGACGGCTGTCTCATCAGTGTCCGCCGAGGCGTGGACGAAGATGAAGTCCTTGCCGCCTGTCTCGCCGACGATCCGCGGGTACGAGCGGTAGCGGGAGATGTTCTCGCCGACGGTCCGCCACATCTGCTGGAAGACGCCCGTCGAGCCGGTGAAGTGGATTCCGCCGAGGTGCTCGCTGGCCAGCACGGGCTCGCCGACGCTTCGGCCGGGGCCCGGCAGGAAGTTGATCACGCCTGCCGGCAGGCCCGCGGCCTTGAAGAGCTTCATGAGGAACCAGGCGGAGTAGACGGACGACGACGCGGGCTTCCAGAGCACGACGTTGCCCATGACGGCGGGCGCCGACGGCAGGTTGCCTGCTATCGAAGTGAAGTTGAACGGCGTGACGGCGAAGACGAAACCCTCGAGCGAGCGGTATTCCAGGCGGTTCCACATCCCGCGTGCGGAGTCCGGCTGGTTGCGGTAGATTTCCGTCGCGTAGTGGCAGTTGAAGCGGAAGAAGTCCGCCAGTTCGCAGGCGGCGTCGATCTCGGCCTGGAACGCGTTCTTGCTCTGTCCGAGCATTGTCGCGGCGTTGAGCGTGGCTCGCCACGGCCCAGCCAGCAGATCGGCAGCCTTGAGGAACACGGCCGCGCGGTCCTGCCAGCCCATGGCGGCCCATGCCTTCCGGGCGGCCATGGCGGCGTCGATGGCCATGGCGACTTCCTTCTCGCCGGCCTGGTGGTAGGTCGCCAGGACATGGGCGTGATCGTGCGGCATGACGCACTTGCCGAGTTTGCCCGTGCGGACTTCCTTTCCGCCGATGATCAGCGGGATCTCGATCTGCTCGCCGGCCAGCTCGGCCAGCCTGTCCTTGAGCTGCCGCCTCTCGCCGCTGCCGGGCCGGTATTCCAGTACGGGCTCGTTCACGGGCCTGGGGGTCATGTAAAACGCATTTGCCATGATGTTCCTCAAGTATTAACGGACAGCCGGGGTCGCCAAGCACGGGAAGCTCGGCGCTAATCTCACAGATAATGCCCGCAAAGGGCCGCGATTTCAAGGGGAGTC
>CAZSBS010000043.1:15797-23442 GCA_964605095.1 uncultured Planctomycetaceae bacterium
GGCATCTGGTATTACACGGCCGGCCGGTCACGCCACTGGCCGGAAACCGTTCTCGACCTTGGCAACAACGTGAAGATGCGGCTGGTCCTCATCCCGGCCGGCAAGTTCATGATGGGCTCGCCTGCCACGGAGGCCGGCCGAAGCCGCGATGAAGGCCCGCAGCACGAGGTGACCATCAGCAAGCCGTTCTACATGGGGGTGTTCGAGGTAACGCAGGAGCAGTACGAGCAGATCATGGGCGTCAATCCCAGCGGCTTCAAAGGCGCGAAGAATCCGGTGGAGGATGTCTCCTGGGACGATGCCGTGGAGTTCTGCAGAAAGCTCTCGGCCAGGACCGGCAAAAAGGTGATGTTGCCCACCGAGGCCCAGTGGGAATACGCCTGCCGTGCGGGCACGACCACGGCGTTCCATACCGGCGATGCCCTCAAGCCGGGGCAGGCCAATGCCGCCTTCCCCTCCAATCCGGGCGTCTGGGATAGGATCATGGCGTGGGTGGGGAAGTCCTCCGCGCAAAAGACCATTCAGACGGCGCCGGCAGGCAGCTTTCCGCCCAACGGCTTCGGGCTATACGACATGCACGGCAATGTCTGGGAGTGGTGTAGCGACTGGCATGCCGGTTCCTACGCGAACGCGAAGAATCAAGACCCCGCAGGGCCGGATTCCGGGTCGTACCGTGTTCTGCGAGGCGGCAGTTGTGACAACCCTCAACAGAGCTGCCGGTCTGCGACCCGCTGCGGGGGCCCGCCAGACACCCGGGGCAACAGCCTCGGGTTCCGTATTGCCGTGGACTCACCTGCCGGTCAGGCAGGGTCCGAGTAATACGCAACCAGAATGAAACTCGGGATAGCGGCCTCCTTCTCAGCCCCGTTCACGGGGCTTCGCCCCCGCGACAGCGGGGGTTTAAACCAGGCCTTTTGGGCCTGGGTCGCCGCTCCTCTTCTTCATGCCAGCACGGTTCAGCGCGCTTCAGGGGGCTTTAGCCTAAAGGCTGCAACGTATGGGTAAGCGCGCTGAAGCGTGCTAAACAAGAACAACAGGAGAATGCCGATTTACCCCAGGCCTCAAAGGCCTGGTCTATACCCCTTAGGGGCAAAGCCCCGTGAACGGGGCTGAATAAAGGCCGACCGCGCGAACTTCTTTCTGGATGCGTATAACCCCTTGCTCCTGCCGGCAGGCGGGCTCTGTTCTCTTACACTTGGCCTCAAACTTGGCAGACAGTGTCTGCCAAATCCACCATCCGAGATAGAAAGCGAGCATTTGCCTGAGGTGAGGTTACGAGCGGAATACCGGATTCCGTTCTGTGTTTGCTTCTCACCTTCACGACGACGAACGGAGGATCTCCTCCTCCTTCTGGCGGGCGAACTGGTTGGTGTAGAGGTCGTAGTACCGCCCGCGGGCGCGGATGAGCTCGCGGTGCGTGCCGTCCTCGACGATCCGCCCGCCCTCGATCACCAGGATCCGGCTGGCAGAGCGGATCGTGCTCAGCCGGTGGGCGACTACGAAGCTCAGCCGCCCGTGGAGGGCGTTGTCGATCCCCGACTGGATCAGCCGCTCGGTCTCGGTGTCCACCGACGAGGTGGCTTCGTCCAGAATGAATATCTGCGGGTCCGCCAGCACCGCCCGCGCAAGCGCGATGAGCTGCTTCTGGCCGGTGGAAAGCTTGTTGCCCCCGTGGCCGACGTCCGTGTCGTAGCCCTGCTCGAGCCGCATGACGAACTCGTGGGCGTTTACCAGCCGCGATGCCTGCTCGACCTCGGCGTCCGTCGCGTCGAGTCGGCCATAACGTATGTTCTCGCGCAGCGGCCCGCTGAACAGGTGCGGCGTCTGGAGCACGATGCCGAGCTGCGACTGGAGCCACCGCAGCGGCCTGGACCGGTAGTCCATGCCATTTATGAGGATCTCGCCGGCGGTAGGCTCGTAGAAGCGGCACATGAGGCTTACGATGGTGGTCTTTCCGCCGCCGGTCGGGCCAACCAGGGCGATGGTCTGACCGCGACGGGCCGACAGGTTGAAGCCGTCGAGCACCTTCTGGCCCTGCTTGTAGGCAAAGTGTACGTCGCGAAACTCGATGGTCTCGATGCGCCCCGGCAGCCCGTCGGGCGCCAGGCCCGCCGCGCCGGCTGGGTGCTCGCGGACGAACCGCTCGACAGCCTGGAGGACTTCCGGCGTGTCGCGGATTTCCGGCTCGGTTTCCAGCAGCCCGATGATTCTCTCTGCCGCGGCCTGGGCAGCCTGGAGTTGGACGAACATCCGGCTGAGATCCTGGACGGGCATGAAGAAGAATGCCGCGTATGCCAGGAAGAGGTAAAGGTCGCCTATTGTCATGCGGTGGCTCATAACGTCCATGCCGCCCTTCCACAGCGCCACGGCCACGCCGACGCTGCCGAGTGAGAAGATGACCGGCAGGTACACGCTGGACCAGATTGCGTTGCGGACGCTCGCGCCATACATGCGGTCCGTGAGGATGCGGAACTCGGCGAGGTTGTCAGCCTCGCGGACGAGCGTCTTGGTGGTTCGCACGCCGCTGATGGCCTCGTTGTACGAGGCGGTGATGTTGGAGTTGGCCCGGCGGGCCTCGCGGTCGGTCGTCAGAATGCGCTTCTGGAAGATCATGCTGACCCAGATCATCGGCGGCACGATAATGAGCACCAGCAGCCCCAGTTGCCACTTGAAGATCACCATCAGCACCGAGACGCCGACGAGCATGAAGACTCCCCAGATCAGGTCGAGCACGCCCCAGGCGAGGATCCGCGAGAGCCGGTCGCAGTCGCTGGTAAGCCTGGCCATGAGCCAGCCGACGGGGCGGCGGTCGTAGTAGCTGAACGACAGGTCCTGGAGTTTCTCGAAGCCCGCCTGGCGCATGTCGTGGCTGATGCCCGGCGAGATTCTCGCCCCGAGGCTGATGAACGTGAATACGCCGAACGGGAAACAGCAGACCAGACCCAGATAGATTCCGCCCCAGAGCCAGATGTTTGCGGCCTGGCCATGGGCCTCGACTTCGTTGATCATCCTCCGCGTCACGAGCGTGAAGCTCAGGTCGATCACGGCCATCACCATGGCCATGACAATCATGCCCGCCATGGCCCGCCACTGACGCCTGCCCAGGCGGATGATCTTCCACCACAGGCCTGGATTTAACTGGCCGTGATATTCCTCCTCGTGCAGGGCGGTGTCGGTCATGGCTGGGTGCCCTCCTGTCCGGCCTGCAAGGGCAAATCCGCCCCAGCCGCGCCGTTGCCGTTCGACTCGGTCCGCAGGTCCTCTTCCAGCGAGCTTTGGATGTTCCACAGCCGCCGGTACAGGCCATCGACGCCGATAAGCTGCTCGTGTGTGCCGTCCTGGACGATCCGCCCGCTGTCGAGCACGAGTATCCTGTCGGCCTGCATGAGTGTGCTGAGCCGATGGGCGATCAGCAGCGTCGTCCGCTTGCCCCGCCGCCGGCGAAGGGCGTCGAGGATCATCGCCTCGGTCCGCGTGTCCACGGCGCTTAGGGCGTCGTCGAGGATCAGAACCGGCGGGTCGCTGAGCACCGCCCGCGCCAAGGCAACCCGCTGCCGCTGGCCGCCGGAGAGCGTAACGCCCCGCTCGCCGACAAGCGTGTCGTAACCCTTGTCGAACTGGCGGATCGTGTCGTCCACGCAGGCCATCTTGGCCGCCTCGGCCACGCTGCTGTCGTCCGCGAGATGGGCACCGAGGCGAATGTTGTCGCGAACACTCTTGGAGTACAGGAACGGCTCCTGGAGAACCGCCCCGAACTGCGCCCGGGCGTGCTTGCGGTCCACCTCGCGCAGTTCCGTGCCGTCCAGGCGGATCGAGCCCTCGTGGTAGTCGTACAGCCTCAGCAGCAGGTTCACCAGCGTGCTCTTGCCGGACCCGCTGGGCCCAAGCAGCGCCAGCGTCTCGCCCTGGTGGACGCGGAAGGATATGTCCCGCAGGACGGGGGTCTGGTCGTGCGAAAATGAGAGATGCTCGACCGACAGGTCACCCGTCAGGCGAGGGGCCTCCGCGGGGTCGGCCTGGCACTTGTCCTCGGGCTGCTGATGGAGGATCTCGAAGATGCGGTCCATCGAAACCGTCGCCTTGCCGAAGTCCGCCAGAAGGCGCCCAAGTTGGCGGATAGGCCACATGAACAGGTGTACGAAGGTTAAAAACGCGATGAACCCGCCGGCGGTCAGGCCGCCCGGCTTGCCCCAGTCGACCGCCAGAAGGTATGCGCCCGTGACCGTGACGATGGCGATCTGCATCATGCACATCCAGTCGGAACTGGACCAGAAGATGGCGAAAAGCCTGATTACCCCGCTCCACCGGCGGCGGTATTCGGCGTTGCAGGCGGCGAACTTGCGGTTCTCGTAATCGCCCCGGCCAAACGCGCGGACCACGCGGATGCCGGTGAGGTTCTCCTCCAGCACGGTGGTCATCGCGCCCTCGGCCTCGTCCGACAACCGGAACTTGTTGCGGACAAGCAGGAAGAAGAGCACCGAATATCCCACGATGACGGGCATGAGCACCACTGAGGCGATGGCCATCGTCGGGTTGACCCAGATCATCACGGGCAGGCCGACGCCCAACTGAATGATCCCGCGCCCGCCCTCGACAGCGCTTGCGGCCAGGAACGACCGGACTGTCTCGACATCCGAACTGCACCGCTGGACGGTATCGCCGGTGTCGGCCTTGTCATGGTACTTGGCCGGCAGGTGCTGAAGGTGGTCGTAGAGCCGCTCGCGGATGCTTTTTGCGACGGCCTCGGCCGACACGGCGGCCCAGCGCCCCTTGTAATATGTGAACAGGCCGCTCATGCATGTCGCCAGGATCATGACCACGCCGGCAATCCACAGGTTGCGAGCCAGCACGCTCGTGCCGCCAATGAACGTGATGACGCGAAGGATGATCGACGGCGCGGGGATCGGCTTGTTGTCGATCACGTAGTCGATAACCCACATGCGGATCAGCGGCGGGGCGTACATGAACGCCGCCGAGACCACCAGCGCCACCACGGCTGAGATGTACAACAGCCGCTGCCCACGCATCAGTCCCCAGATGTTTCTCAACTTCTCAAACATAGCTCGCGCCAGGAGATTCTACAGCCCGCCGGCCAAAATGTCGCACACTCATCGCGGGGACACGTCATATTTCGCGACTTTGCGGCCCATCAGACGCATCCGCGGCCGGACCATGCCTCCAGGCACTCATGCCTTTATAACGCAAGAGTCCGGGCGGCATTAGGAAGTACTAATTAACTACTAATAAGTACTGAATTAGTAGTTCCCCGTGTCTCGGCCCGCGGCCGGGCAGGCAAGGCAGTCCGATAAAACCCCGTCTGTTTGGCAGGGCCGCCCAGATTAGAGGCTGGGGCTGGGCGGCAGCCTACGCCTCCGCCGCGAGGCTGCGGGACTCTGCCACGGCGGCGTCGAGCTTGGCGACGTTGTCGGCCAGGCGAGAGGGCTTGCTGCGGGCCAGCCAGAGTTGCTGAAACTCGCCGGAAACTTGTACGGTCTCATCGGCCAGGGCATTGAGGTCGGCGGCGGGCGGCATCTGCCCGGTGCGCAGCATGGCGGCGGCGACCGTCCGGCCAGCGGCCAGCATGTCCATTCGCCCAGCCAGGGCAAGCTCGGCCAGGGCGAGCTTCTCGAACTCATCCCGCTGGCCATTGGGGCCGGGCATGTCCGCCAGCGCCGCACCAATGCGGTCAAGGACTTCCCGAGCCCCGTCGGCAGGGACCTGGCCGATCGAGTCCTCAGCCTCCGGATCGGCTGGGACCAGCGGCTCCACCAGCGCACGATACAGCGACACCCGGTACGGCCTCGGCCAGCCGATCATCTCCGACGTGCCGCCCAGCAGCCGCACATACGACGAGAGCCGCTCGTCGCCCTGGCGCTGGCAATAATACTGGCGGCAGAAACGCTCGGTGAACGTCGCATCGTCCACGGCCGAGCCGTGCCACGAGTGGGCCGCGCCGTGGGCGAAGCCGTGCAGGCTGGCGCCCAGCGTGTTGCGGTGCCCATCATCGCCCCAATCGGTGTTCAGCAGGCCCTCGGCGCCTTGTTTTCGCCCCTCAGCCGCGAAATTAGCCACGTTTTCCACCGCGTTTGCAAGCCGGCTGCCGTGCGAAAGCCACCCGCTCGTGCCCGGACAGACCACCAAAGGCATTCCGGCACGCACGATTTCACCACTTCGCGCTATCCTGGACCCCCCGGCCGCATACTCCCAGTTCAACATGACGATATCATTTGGCAACTCCGCCAGCATTTCCGGGTGCTCCAGCACGATGTCCGCCCATGCGTTCATCCGCTTGCCGTGCTTGCCGCACAGTTGGCGGAGCTTCAGCAGGAACCCCAGGTAGACGCGCCCCAGCCCCACTCGCCCCACTTCGGCCTGGCTTCGGCCCTTGCCCAGTTCCCACGTCTCATCGCAGCAGACGTTGAAGTCCACCGCGTCGAACAGCGGCACGAGCTCCGAATACAGGTCCGTCACCAGCGCGATCGAGCCTTCATCCAGCGGGCAGAGCGTCGTCCCGCCGGGCAGGCCGCGGAAGCCCGCCATCTCGCCGAGGTGCTGGTACTCCGGCAGCTTGAGGATTCTCTCCATGTGCCCGAAGCTCGCCAACGAGCCGACCAGCCGGATGTGATGCGCCCGGCAATGGTCCCGGAGGGCAGTTATTTCATCCGGCGTAAACGGGCTGTACCCGACGCCGATGGCTGGGTGCTTGCGGAATGTGAAGACGTTCTCGATATAGAGCTGAAGCTCGTTTACCTTCCAGTGCGCCAGCCGCTCGACGAGTTGCTTGAGCGTTTCAAGCGTCGGCACCTTGCCGCGCGAGCAGTCCAGGTACACCCCGCGCCGCGCAAAGTCCGGCCTGTCCTCGATTACCCCGCAAGGAACCTCCACCCCGCCGATGCCCCCAGCCGCCAGCAGCGCCCGCAGAGTCTGCACGCCGTAATACGCACCCGCGTCGGACCCAGCAGCGACTTCGATATCCCCAGCCCTGATCGTCAGCCGATACGCCTCAGCCCCGCCGATGCCCGCATCGCGTACGACCCGCACGTCCACCGCGCCGTCGCCCCGCCGCGGCAGCCGCGACCCGAGGTCGCGCTCAAGCTGCCCCAGAGGCAGAGAGTCCGCCTCAGCCGCCGGCGAAAACCGCACATCCTTCAACCACCGAAACGCCCCACCCGCGGGAGTAAATAGCCTTGCGGGAACAAGAATATCTCTGACCGTCATTGGCTAAACCTGCGCCTTCTTCGAATCTCGAACCTTGCGTATCTTGAATCTCAAAGCTTCCAATCTCGAATCTTCTATGCGAGAACCCTTCATCCGCGCCGCCAACATACGAACTTGGACCCCTTCCAGCAAGTCCGGTAAATCGGAACCCATCCTCACCGGCCAAGCCACCGCTTTGTGTCCTTCCCTTGCCTTTCCAACAATATCGGCTACGATAATACCTAACATATAGCTAACTTGGCCCTACGCACGGAGGCGGACATGATAAGGGGAACCCCATGGTCTGCCTCCTCAACAAGCCAGCGCGCGTCTACCGCCCTCGCCAGCCTCTGGAGTTCGCTCGCCGAGAGGAGAGCGAAGAGCCCGAGCCGGCCTGGGAGCCTTGAAATACTTCCCAAGCCCTTGCCAATTCGGCGCTTGACACCGC
>CAZSBS010000044.1:0-23417 GCA_964605095.1 uncultured Planctomycetaceae bacterium
GATGCGACGGAGCTTGTCTTGCTCGACAGGCTCGGCCCGGTACGTCCGCACGCTGCAGCGCTTCCGCATGGCTTCGTATACGTCCATGTTGAAGGTCCTTGCTCTTAGGTCTTACGTCTGTCTCCGGCGGGCAAGGATGACGGAAATCCGCAATCCGCAATCCGCAATTCTTTCACGCCTTTGCCGCCTTGGCCTCGGCGTCCTCGACGGTGCTGACGTACATGAACGCCTGCTCGGGCAGGTGGTCCCACTTGCCCTCGCATATCTCGCGGAAGCATCGCACCGTCTCACTAAGAGGAGTGTAGTCGCCCGGCTTGCCGGTAAACACCTCAGCCACGATAAATGCCTGGCTGAGGAACCGCTCGATCCGCCTTGCCCGCGCCACGATCTGCTGGTCGTGCTCGCCGAGTTCGTCGATGCCGAGGATCGCGATGATGTCCTGAAGGTCGCGGTATCGCTGGAGGATCTCCTGCACTCGCCGGGCAGTCTCGTAGTGCTCCAACCCGACGATCTGGGGGTCCAGCACGCGCGACGAGCTGGCCAGCGGGTCGATCGCCGGGTAGATGCCCTTTTCCACGATCGACCGCTCGAGCACGATGAACGCGTCGAGGTGTGCCACCGCCGTCGCCGGCGCGGGGTCCGTCATGTCGTCGGCAGGGACGTAAACCGCCTGGACGGACGTGATCGCGCCGCTCCGCGTCGAGGTGATTCGCTCCTGAAGCCCGCCCATCTCCGTGGCGAGCGTCGGCTGGTAACCCACGGCCGAGGGCATTCGCCCCAGCAGCGCCGATACCTCGCTGCCGGCCTGGGAGAACCTGAAGATGTTGTCGATGAACAGCAGCGTTTCGGCACCCTGGTCGCGGAAGTATTCCGCCACCGTCAGGGCCGACAGCGCCACGCGCAGCCGCGCCCCGGGCGGCTCGTTCATCTGCCCGAAGACCAGCGAGGTTTTTTCCAGGAGTTTCTGACCGGTGTTGCCGATCTCCATCTCCTGCATTTCCAGCCACATGTCATTGCCCTCGCGAGTTCGCTCGCCGACTCCGGCGAACACGCTGTATCCGCCGTGGCGCGTGGCGATGCGGGCGATGAGCTCCTGGATGATCAGCGTCTTGCCCAGCCCAGCCCCGCCGAACAGGCCCGTCTTGCCGCCGCGAACAAACGGCGCCAGAAGGTCCACGACCTTTATGCCGGTCTCGAAGATCTCGCTTTTGGGCACCAGTGAATCGAACGTCGGCACGTCGGCGTGGATGGAGCGGTACTCCGTAGCCTCGACGGGCCCGCGCCCGTCCACCGGCTCGCCAAGGACGTTGAGTATCCGGCCGAGCGTCGCCGGGCCGACGGGCATCTCCACGGGCTTGCCGCTATCCACCGCGTCCATGCCGCGCCGCATACCGTCGGTCGTGCCGAGGGCGACGCAGCGAACGCGCCCGCCACCGAGATGCTGCTCGACCTCGCCGGTGACCAGCACCTTCCCGTCATCCGTCACGCGAAGGGCGTTGAATATCCTCGGAAGCGAATCTTCCGCGAACTCGGCGTCGAACGTCGATCCGACAACCTGGACTATTTTGCCTGTAGCGGCCATTCTGTCTTCTCGTTAGTAATTGTTAACACGACGCAGCCAGCGGATGTTCAATGTTCAATGCTCAATGTTGAATGCTCGATGTTCGATGTTCAATTCTCAATGCTCGATGCACAATGGGCGCCGTGGTTTGCGGAGCCCCTTCGGGACTCGCAGATAACGGAAACCGCTCCACATTGAGCATTGAGCATTGAACATTTGGCATTACCGTCCTTCCAGTCCGGCCCGGCCGCCGATTATCTCGGCCAGCTCGGTGGTAATCTGCATCTGGCGCATACGATTGGCCATGATTCTCAGATCGTGGGTCATTTCGTCGGCGTTGTCGGTGGCGGCCTGCATAGCCACTCGGCGCATGAGTTGCTCGGCGGCGGCGGAGTCCAGGAAGCACTGGTAGAGTTTCAGCCGGACCGTGTTGGGCAGCAGGCGGCGGAGGATTCGCTCGGGTGACGGCAGGAAATCGCACGGCGCCATCAGCGACGCATCCACGCCGGCCTGGCTGGACTGCGGCAGGTCCTCCAGAGGCAGAATCTTCGTGATTACGGGCTTCTGCTGGCCGCCGGATATGAACTGCGTGTAGGCGACCTCCAAGCCGCTGATCTTTCCGCCCAAAAACTGCGACATCATCGCATCGCCAAACGCCGCCACCTGGGGGTATTGCGGCATCTCGCCGAAGTCCAGGTGCTCCTGGTCAACGCGAATCTTGCGGAACCGCAGATACCTCGCGCCGCGCCCGCCCACCACGTGCAGCACCACGTCGTAATTGGCGCCGCGAAGCTGCTCCAGCCGGTTCATCGCCAGCTTGAGCACCGACGAGTTGTACGACCCGCAAAGCCCGCGGTTGCTGGTCAGCACCAGCAGCACATCGCGGCGAGTGCCCGTCTGCGAAACCAGCAGAGGGTGCGAGAGTTTCTCGCTGGCAGAGGCGCGAAGCACCAGGTCAGCCACCATCCCAAGCAGGTTCGTGCTGAAGGGCGAGAACGACGCGAGGCGGTCATGCACGACCTTGAACCGCGCCGTAGCCACCATCTGCATCGCGCGCGTGACCGTGCGGATGCTGCCCACGGCACGGACACGTTTGAGAATGTTACGCGTTTTCGCCATTGCTGCCGGTGGTCTCTATTGGGGGCTTGGCCGGGGGTATTGGGGGCTCGGCCGGGGGTATGGGCACCTCAGTCAGGCGCGCGTGGGATTTCGTCCGCTCCTTGCATGCGTTGATGATCTTGCGAATTTGGGCCTCGCGGTCCTCGCTCAGGGCCCCGTCGGCTTGAAGCGCGGCCCGGAAGTCCTTGTGATCCTCGCGGAAAGTCTTGAGCAGGTCGGCCTCGAAGGCAGGAACGTCCTCGGCCTTGATCTCGTCCACAAAACCGCGAGTGGCCGCGTATATCGCCATCACCTGGTCCACGACCGCCATCGGCTTGTACTGTGGCTGGATCAAAAGCTTGACCAGCCTCTCGCCGCGGTCGAGTTGGCGGCGCGTCGCGGCATCGACCGACACGCTCAACTGTGTGTAGGCCGCCAGTTCGCGGTAGGCGGCAAGGTCCAACCGAAGGCTGGCGGCCACCTGCTTCATCGCCTTGACGGCTGCCTTGTAGCCGACGCGACTTACGGAGATGCCCGCGTTGATCGCCGGGCGGACGCCCGCGAAGAACAGGCCCGGCTCCAGGTAGATCTGCCCGTCGGTGATCGAGATCAGGTTGGTCGGGATGTAGGCCGAGACCTCGCCCTCCTGCGTCTCGCAAATGGGCAGGGCCGTCATCGACCCGCCCGTGCCGAAGAGCTTGTGGACCTTGTGGGCCGCGGCGTCCGGCATGGCCTTGAGGTCGCGGGCGGCCTCGGCCTTGCCGATCGGGCCGACGTAAACCTTCCGCCCCGGCCCCGCGGCGGAGACGTTCTCGGGCGTATCGACCGGCAGGATGGCGTACTCCTCAGCCAGCTTGGCCGCACGCTCCAGCAGTCGGCTGTGGAGGTAGAACACGTCGCCCGGGTAAGCCTCGCGCCCCGGCGGGCGGCGGAGCAGCAGGGAAATCTCACGGTACGCGGCCGCTTGCTTGGTCAGGTCGTCGTAGATCACCAGCGTGGCCATGCCGTGCTCGTACATGAAGTGCTCGGCGATCGTGCAGCCGGCGTAGGGTGCTATGTACTGAAGCGGGGCCGCGGAGGCGCTGGAAGCCGAAACCACGATCGTGTGCTTCATCGCCCCGTTGCGGCGGAGCGTCTCGACGACGCCGGCGACGGTGGAGTCCTTCTGCCCGATGGCGACGTAGACGCACAGCACGCCGCTGTCGACCTGGTTGATGATGGTATCGACGGCGATTGCCGTCTTGCCCGTCTTGCGGTCGCCGATAATGAGTTCGCGCTGGCCTCGCCCGATGGGCGTCAGTGCGTCGACGGCCTTGAGGCCAGTCTGCATCGGCTCGTTGACGGGCTGGCGGGCGGCGATGCCGGGCGCCACCATCTCCAATGGGCGGCTCTGCGCGGTCGCTACGGCGCCTTGGCCGTCCAAAGGCCTGCCAAGCGGGTCCACAACCCGACCGATCAGCCCGTGGCCGACGGGCACCGAAAGCAACTTGCCAGTGCCGCGAACCGTCTGACCGGCCATGATCTGGTCGCACTCGCCGTAAATCACCGCGCCGATCGAGCTGTCCTCCAGGTTGAAGACCTGCCCCATCTGCCCACCCTCGAACTCGAGCATCTCGCCCGCCATCGCGCCCGACAGGCCGTAGATCTGGGCGATCCCGTCGCCGACCTCAAGCACGCGACCGACGTGCGAAACGTCGAGCTCGCCGCGGTGCCGCGATATCTCCTGGCGGATCACGTCCGCCAACTCGCCCGACTTCAGGCGAAGCGGGCCGTCCTGGCGGAGCTGATCCCGATACCGGCCTATTTCCTCTCGCACGACACTGGCGATCTCGTCGGTCTTGAACTTCATCTGTCTGTCGAATCCTCAACGTTACTTGCCGGCTTTGGCCTGGGGGGCGAGCCTGGGAAGCTCCAGGATAATGTCGCGGCGAAGCCGGGCCTGCACGCTCCGCAACTCGGCGCGAATCGATGCGTCGTACACATGGTCGCCTACCTGAACGACCACCCCTCCCAACAAATCCGGATCCACACGGCACGTCATCACGCACTCGGCGTTTAGCGACTCGACAAGGGCCTGCTGAACATGCCGGCGCTGGAGATCACTAAGTGTCACGGCCGAGATCACGGTCACCTCCAACTTGCCTTGTCGAACGTGGAGCTTGGCGTGGAATACCCGGCGCAGAGTCCGCAGCAGCCCGAGCCGGCCCGCGTCGGCCATGACCACAAGCAGGGCCTCGACAATCTCGCTGACACGGTCGTGGAAGATGCGCCGCACTATGTCGCAACGTTCGGTGCTGCTGATGAGCGCGGCCGTAAGAAGAGCCTCGAAGCCGTCGATCTTGTCGAGCAGTTCCACAAGAGCGTCGAGTTCGCGGGCGACTTCCTCGGCCTCGCTGTCGCTGGGCAACTGCCCGAGCAGGGCATCGACGTAGACGGTCGCGGCGGAGACGCTGGCGGGGTCCATGACCGTCTCGACTTGGCGGGTGGGTTGGCTCATCCGCCCTCCCTCTGGGTCCTGGCGCGGATTCTCGTGAGCGACTGCTCGACGAGCGCCTCCTGGTTTTCCGGGGTGAGTTGCTGCTGGAGTATCTCTCCGGCGATGCTGACCGCCATGCCGGCCGTCGCCTGCTGGAGCTCCTCGATGGCGGCCCGCTTGAACACTTCGATTTCCGTTTTGGCGGCCTCGATGGTGCGGTTGCCCTCCTCGCGTGCGGCGGCCAGAAGTTCCTCGCGAGCCCTGGCGGCCTCTTCGAGGCTCTTGGCGAGCAACTGGCTGGCTTCGGCGTCGGCGCGGCCGAGGCTGGCCTTGTAGTGGGCCTCGAGCTCCTTGGCCTCGCGGTTGCGACGCTCAGTGTCCTGGATCCGCTCGGTGATGTCCTTCTCTCGCCGCTGGAGCTGTTTGATGATCGGCTTCCATGCGTACTTGCCGAGTATCAGTAGCAGCCCCGCGAATACCAGCAGGATCATGAAGGCCTGCCCGAGGTCGCCGTATGGCTTGCCTATTTCGGCCTGGCCTTCCGCGGCCAGCGCTGGCGCCGCGGCCAGCATCCAGGCAGCACCGGCCAGCGACCATGAGGCAATGACGATGTTTTTGCCTAGCGCATGCATCATCAACTGGTTCTCGTTGCTCGTTCCTTGACGGTTCGCCGACCCTACATCAAGATGCCCAGCAGGCAGACGACGATGGCGAACAGCATGCCGACCTCGACCATGCCCGCGGCCACCACCATCGGGGCGAACATGTCGCGGGCCGCCTCGGGCTGGCGGGCAATGGACTCGATGCAGGCCGAGCCGATACGCCCCACGCCGTATCCGCCGCCGGCGGCGGCAATGGCGGCGCCGATGCAGGCGCCGACCACCGAGATCGACTTGGACCAGTGCGCGGCCGCCGGTGGCTCGACATTCTTTGCGGCGGCGCCCGGCGCCGCGGGCTCTTCCGTCGCCGCAAGCAGCGGCCCAGCCATCGCACCCAGGATCAGGACCAACGCAATCACGCTCCACATTTTCGTCATCTATTCTCTCCCAATGGTCTTCTCGGCTCCCGCGAGCTCTTCTTTCGGATTTCCGCTTCTCTCTGCTTTCCACTCTCTATTCTCTACCGCTCCAAGCCGCGTGAAACACGGCTTAGTGGTCCGCCTCGGCATACATGCCCAGAAACAGGGCCGTCATTATCGTGAAAATGAATGCCTGAATACCCGCAATCAGCATCTCCATGAGCGTCAGAACGATGCTGCCCAGCATGCACAACGGCACCACGGGTATGCCGTAGTACGTCGGGGCCGATGTGAAAACGGGCGCCACGCTCATCAGCGCCAGCATCGTCAGCACCGCCAGCAGCATGTGCCCCGCCAGCATGTTCGCACACAATCGAACCATCAGAGCCACGCACTTGGCTGCGGCGCTGACCAACTCCAGCATGGCCATCGGCAGCAGCACGACCTTGCCGATCACGCCAGGCACGTTCGGCGCCAGCGCAAAAAACCACCCGATCGGCGAAACAAGCCAACAAGCCGACATGGGCACGTCAGGATGGTGCTCGTGGAAGCGATGGGCCGAGCGACGCAGGCCGTTGCCGAGGATCGCCAGCACCGCAAGGGCCGCCAGGGCCGCGCCCACCGTCGGGATCGCCGTCGGAGTGCCGCCGATCCGGTGCGTGTGGTTGATGCCCAGCAGCAGCGAGATCGCCTCCAGCGGCAGCAGGCCCGTGAGGTTCAGCGTCAGTACGAACACGAAGATCGTGCATAAAAACGGCAGGTAGTTCTCCGCCTTCTCGTGAAGCGCCGGGCGGGCTATCGTGTCGCGGACAAATACCACCAGGCCCTCCAGAATGTTCTGGATGCCCTTGGGGATATAGGTGGGCTTTCTGGCGGCCGGAACAATAAACAACACCAGCGCGATGCCCGCGATAAGAATGGAGATGATCCCGCCGCTGAGCACCGTGAAAGGCATGCCGAAGACGCGGAACGTGAATCCCGGCCAGGGCACATCAAGCACGTGATAAAGCGGATTGCTAATCGCCAGAATCAACTCGGACTCCTATCTGCCGGCTAATGACTCTTATCGGACCGTCGGCTCCTTGCCTTCTTCCGCTGCAAGGCCTCCTCCTCATGCTCCTTCTGGGCCCACTTCAGTATGCCCCAGCCCTGCCGCGTAATCCTGTAAAACCCGGCCGCAAAACCAATAATCGCACCAAGGATGGAAAAGCCCGGAAACGTCACGCCAAACACAACCTTGTCCAGTAGCCAGCCGCCCCCCAGGAACATCAGGAACGTGAGAAAAAACTCCAAACCGACCGTCGCGTAGCGCAACAGGTTTCGCTGAGGCTGGGGTTCGTCCATGTTCGGCAACCATCATCATTGGCAGCGGCTGGCCTGCCCCACCTGCGGCATGCCGAGCCCGGCTGCGAATAGAATACCCTTAGTATCCCACTTCACGCCTGTCTGTCAAGGACTGCTGCCGCTAAAACCGACCCTTGACCCGCCCCCCTCGGGCGGGTATGCAGAAGTTTGCGGACGAAGAAGGAGATTGACAATCGAAACAACCAAGTTCCCTGCTCGCTGAAGCGAGCATGCCTTCCGGCTTCGCCTTTGGCTACGCCGTGACACGCGAACTCTCGGGTTCCGGGTTCCGTTTTTTTCTTTTCCCGGCTACAGGCTACCCTGCTTCGCCTGAAGCTACGCAGGGCTGCGCCGGCTACGAAAATGTTTTGCCCGACGACAAAGAAGCTTCGGCTGTTTCGAGCCTGGATTACCAGGCACCCCTTATGGTGCGCCTGGCAGGTAACGTACCGCTGCAACTTCCGCTGCCGGTTCTGCCATTACTGGCACGATCCGTTGGGCCTGGCCCCCGAGCCGCCGGTCAGCCAGTTCGCCGACGGCGCCCGGAAACTCGCCTCCTTCGGCTCGATGCTGATTAGCTTGGCCGGCGGGGAGCCAATGCTCCGGCCCGACCTGCCGGACATCGTCCGGGCAATCAGCGAGTATCACTTCCCGTTCGTTACGACCAACGGCTGGCTCGTCACGGCCGAGTCCGCCCGCGACCTGATGGAAGCCGGCGTCTGGGGCGTGTCGGTCAGCATCGACTACGCCGACCCCGACCGCCACAACGCCGCACGAGGCATGGACGACGCATGGCAGAACGCCTGGCGGGCCGTGGAGCTGCTCTCGGCCGCCCGCGTCCATAAGTGGCAGCGGGTAAACGTGATGTGCGTGCTGCTGAACGACAACATCGACCAGATCGAGCCGTTAATCGCCATGGCGGCCAAGCGCGACGCGTACTTCATGGTCCAGCCTTACGGGCAGCTCAAGACCGGTTCGAAGACATTCATCCACAACGGACCTGTGGGCGAAAGGCTGGTCGAGCTGCGCCGCCGCTGGCCAAACTTCTTGTCCAACCCCTGCTACCTCCAGCGGTTCGACCAATTCCTGGCTGGCGGCGTGCCGGGCTGCAAGGCCGGGCGGGCGTTCTTCAACATCGACTCTTCCGGCGGCATCGCCATCTGCGTCGAGCGCAAGAGCCGCCCCATCGCCAACCTCTACACAGACTCAGCCGCAGTGATCCACCAGCGCCTCCGCGCCGCCTCGACCAACAACGCCTGCACCGACTGCTGGTACAACTGCCGCGGCGAAGTCGAAAGCCTCTACTCCCCAAAGAGCCTCTGGAAGTCCCTGCCGACGCTGTTCAACGACAGGGGCCGAACGCCAAAACGGTAGCCGGTTGTCGGTAGCCGGATGAATTGTAAATTGTCCTAACCTCAGGAATCCGCCCCCATCTCCCGAACAGGGCTTTGCTCTCGGCGGTCTATTGCCTGATACGCATCCTGGATGAATCTCGCGCGGCGGGCATTGCGGAGAAACATACCGCCTAACGGCGGCACTACGAACGCTCCACGAGATTCGAAGGCGCCTCTGGCGTTCGACTCAGACCCGCCGCTACCGCATGAGATTCAATCGGGTTGCGCCGGCTACCGACTACTAACCCCGCTCTCGCATTGTCTCCGGAGTCGGTGTAATATGTTCTCAGGTACGCGATGGCAGTCGACAGGAATTCACCTAACCTTCGGGTTGAGGCAGTGTCCGGTAATACAGACTCATGGTCCGTGGACGCTCGGGAGCCCGGCGACGGCGAACTGGTTCGCTTGGCCAAGCGGGGCGACCTGGGCGCTTTTGAGATATTAGTCGCACGTTACCAGCGTCAGGCGACGGCGGTTTCGTACCGCCTGCTGAACAACCGCGAGGACGCAATGGATGTCGTACAGGACTCTTTCTTGAAGGCGTTTGACAAACTGGACACGCTTAGTAAGCCGAGCCGGTTTGGGCCTTGGCTGATGCGCATCGCGAGCAATCTTTCGCTCAACTTCCGCCGCTCGCGGGCTTTGCGTAAGACCGGCCCGCTGGATAGCCCGGACGATGACTCCTCCCACGCCAGGGACAGCCAGCAGGACATGTCCATGCCGGACCCTTTGGCCCAGGTTTCCGCAAAGGAAATCGGCAGCCTGTTGGACGAAGCCATCGGTCGCCTGCCGGAGATGCAGCGGAAGGCGCTTGTGCTGTTCTCGATAGAGAAGCTGCCACAGAAGGAAATCGCCGAAATGCTCGGTTGCAGCGTCGAGGCGGTCAAGTGGCACGTGTTCACTGCCCGAAAGAAACTTAAAGAGCAGTTCAAGGAATTTTTGTGATTTCTGATTTGTGATTTGTGATTTGTGATTTGTGATTTGAGATTTGTGATTTGAGATTTGTGATTTGAGATTTGAGATTTGTGATTTGAGATTTGAGATTTGAGATTTGAGATGCGTCACCCACAGGAAACGCGAAACAGTCCGGGAGGTGGGGATTATGAATGAGCCGAAAAGACAGAATGATGATCGAGAGTTTCAGTTGTGCGAGTACCTCGACGGCCAACTGAGCCATCGCCAGCGCCGCCGGATCGAGAAGCAACTCGACCAGGATGAACCCCTGCGCGACCAGTTGCGCCAATACGCCGCCCTGGACGGCCTGTTCGGACAGCTTGCCGATCAGGAGGTCGAGGGCTTCGATTTCGCCCGGCAACGTGCGGAGATCGTCGCGGCGGCTGAGAGAAAAGCCTTGCTGGGCCGGAGAAGCCACAGGCCGATATACTTCCGGCCGGTGTTTGCGGGCCTTGCGGCCGCGGCGTCCCTGCTTATGCTGGTGGGCGCGGCGGTTCTGCTGAACCGTCCCGGCACCGTGCCGGCCTCGGTCTCGTCCCTGGCCGTCAGCGTGCGCATCGTGCCGGCGGCGATGAATGCCGGCGGCATACCGGTGGTGTACATGTCGATGTCTCCCGCGGCCGGGCAGGAGTTGCCGCCTGAGCCGAGGGACATCGCTAAGGCTTTTGCGCCTCCGGGAACGGTGGCTGTCTCAGCCGGCACGCACAGGCGGATCGAGCCGGCAAGCCCCGAGACGATGATGATTTACTGAAACGCCCCGATACTGCGGCGCGTGAGATACAGTTGAGCACAGGAGAAATGCGATGAGCAAAGCGGTCGTTGCGTCCGGCGCGTTGGTGCTGGCGGTAGCACTGTCGTGGGTTCCTGCTTTCGGGCAGGGCGGCGTGAACGTGCAGGTTGCGCTGGACAAGCCCGTTGACCTGAACATCAACGAGGTGGCGATCAGCCAGGTTTTCCAGCGCCTGACCGACGCCAGCGGCCTGCGGTTCGTCATCGGCCAGGACGTCTACGCGTGCCTGCCTTATGGCGACCAGACCCGACTGGTGGTCAACCTCAAGAACGTCACGCTCCGCAACGCCCTCTCGCCCATGCTCACTCCGCTGGGCATGGAGTGGATCATCGAAAACGAGGCCGTGCGAATCCTGCCGACGGCGCCGCTGGTGCGAATGACCCGCCGGGCCACGTACGAGGAACTGCTGGCGCTGGGGCGAATACTGTCAGTCAAGTTCCAGCCACTCGACAAGGGCGGGGCCGTCCTGGACCAATTCCGCACCGCCACAAAAAACAAGAACCTCAAGGTTACCTTCCCGCCAAAGGTCGAGCAGGCCGACAGGGAAGCCGCCTTCATTCGCGCCGACCGCGTGCTGCCATGCACGGGCGCCCAGTGGCTGGACATGCTCTGCCAGGGCAGGGGCTGGACGTGGTACCTTGCGGGCGACGACGTGATGATCGTCGAGCAGAAGGCGCAGATCGAGCGCCAACTCCACCGGCAGGTCTCGCTTAAATACGAGGGCGCCGACCTGACGACCGTGATGCTGGACTTGGCCCACAAAGCCCGCGTCCTGCTGAACATGGACCCGGGCGTGATGGACTATGTCCCGGTCGAGACGCGCAAGAACTTCAACCTCATCATGAGCGAAGCCACCATCGCCCAGGCCCTCGAGGTCATCAGCGGGGCAACCGGGCTCCAGTTCGTCACGGAGAACGACGGCATCCGCGTCGAGGCGTCCGAGAAGCTCAAGAAGACCCTCGAAGCGGCGACCGGCTCGTCGGCAAAGAGGTCGCCGTTCTTTCTCAAGGCGACTATCCCGCTGGGCAACGGCTCGACCCTCGAAGCCTACATCCGCGCCGACGATCTCCCGGCCGAGGTCCAGACCATCATCAACGCCGAAAAAGCCAAGCTCGTCGAGGCGCTCTGCAAGAAGTACGGCATCACCCCGGCCCCGCCGACGACCCAGCCGGCGGAATGAACCGATTGCGGATTGTCCCGGCGCGCCGGGACAATCCGCAATCATCACGCCCGCTTGTATTGCCCCGCCCCGGTTCGTAACATACTTTGTTTCCAGCCCGCCAGGCGGGCCGGCGACGATGAGACGATAACAGGTTTCTGCGGAGCGCGATGAGAAATGGCACAGGAAAGCAACGAGTTGATGGACAAGCTGACGGCCCTTTGCAAGCGGCGCGGCTTTATCTTCCAGTCATCGGAGATTTACGGCGGGATCGGCGGGTTCTGGGATTACGGCCCGCTGGGCGTCGAGCTCAAGCGCAACCTCAAGGAAGCCTGGTGGCAGGATGTGGTCCGGCGGCGCGACGACGTCGTCGGGCTAGACTGCTCGATCATCATGAATCCCAAGGTCTGGGAGGCCAGCGGGCACGTCAACAACTTCAACGACCCCATGGTCGACTGCAAGTCTTGCAAGGCCCGCTTCAGGGCCGACAAGGTCTTCACCGTCATTGTCCGGGAACAGAGCGATGGCGGTACGAATACACTCATTGACAAGGGCGTCGAAGCCGACGACCCGAATAGTGCACTGAGCGAGGCAATCGCCACAGCGAATAGCGACACGCGGCGGCGTGTCCTGAAGAGCCAGGGCAAACTGGACCAGGTCGTCTTCCGAGCCGACCGCATCCCCGAGGGGCAGATCGCCAAGTGCCCCAAGTGTGCCGGCGAACTGACAGAGGCCCGCAAGTTCAACATGATGTTCAAGAGTCATGCAGGCGCAATGGAAGACAGTGCCTCCATCGTTTATCTGCGGCCCGAAACCGCACAGGGGATATTCTGCAACTACAAGAACGTGCTGGACACCACCCGCCTCCGCATGCCGATGGGCATCGCGCAGATCGGCAAGAGCTTCCGCAACGAGATCAACCCGCGCAACTACACCTTCCGCAGCCGGGAGTTCGAGCAGATGGAGATCGAGTTCTTCTGCCACCCCAGCGAGGCGGACAAGTGGTACGAGTACTGGCGCGACGCCCGCTACAAGTGGTATGTGGACCTGGGCCTAAAGAGCAGCAAGCTGCACCTTCGCAACCACGAGCCTGACGAGTTGGCCCACTACGCCCGCGCGTGCGCGGACATCGAGTACGAGTTCCCATTCGGCACGAGCGAGCTCGAGGGCGTCGCCAACCGCACGGACTACGACCTCACGCAGCACCAGAAGTTCAGCGGCAAGGACATGACGTACTTCGACGACCAGACGAAGGAACGCTATATCCCGTTCGTCATCGAGCCGTCAGGCGGCGTGGACCGCGGCGTGCTGGCGTTCCTCTGCGAAGCCTACACCGAGGACCAGGCCCCCGACGAAAACGGCAAGATGCAGACCCGCACGCTGATGCGCTTCCACCCGCGCCTTGCCCCGGTGAAGGTGGCTGTGTTCCCGCTGGTCAAGAAGGAAGGCATGCCGGAGGTCGCCGAGAAAATCTACCGTGACTGCCAGGCCGCGGGGCTGGCCAGCTTCTACGACGAGAAAGGCGCCGTCGGGCGGCGCTACCGACGCCAGGACGAGGCCGGCACGCCGTTCTGCGTGACCGTCGACGGCCAGACCCTCACCGACCAGACCGTCACCGTCCGCGACCGCGACAGCCTCAACCAGGACCGCATCCCCGCCGACAAGGTGCTGGCGTACGTCCAGGAAAAGCTGAAGTAAAAGCGATTTCAACGCAGAGAACGCGGAGAAGAAACAGAACAAGCAGTAGCAAAGATAAACTTCTTGTCTTCTCCGCGGTCTCTGCGCCCTCCCGCAGGGCCCTTCGGGCTGCGTGAAATTCTTCTTCTTCTATCGCCGCAGGTCCGCTTCGATTAGGCATCCATCGCCCGGGCAGAAGGCTCTTACGTTGGCGTCCGGCGTGCCGGGGGGTACCTCGCAGCCGGGCTGGAGGATGAATCGGTCGCCGCCCTCGGCCAGGCATTGGCGGGCGGCGTCGGCGACTGTTTCGGGGGTTCCCCGCATCAGCACGGCCACGGGGTCGAAGTTGCCGCAGAGGCACACATCCGGGCCGACAACCTCTCGGGCGGCGGCGATGGGGACCATCCAGTCCAGGTCGATCGCGTCGGCGCCGGTGGTGGCCACGTCGGCGAGGATGGCGCTGATGTTGCCGCAGATGTGAAGCTTGACCATCGCCCCGGCATGGTGGATGCCCTCGATGAGCTTCCGCTCCCACGGCAGCACGCAGCGCCGGTAAAGTTCCGGGCCGACGAGGCTGGCTGCGGCGTCGCCGACGCCGATGGTGTCCGCCCCGGCCGCGATCTGCCGGCGGGCGAACTGGATCGCGTTTTCCGTAATCACCTCCGCCGCGGCGGCGAACATTTCCGGATCGTCCATCAGGTCCAGCATGGCGGACTCGACGCCGCGAAGGTCGCCGTACTCGGCAATGGGACCCTCGACCCAGCCCAGCACGCTGTGCGTGTGCCCGACGGCGGCGGCGAACTTTGCCACCGACTCGATCCGCTGCCGCGTCCGCCCGCAGCCATCGAAGTCCAAAGGCCGGAGCTTGCGGAGATCTTCCCGCGTGCCAAGCAGGTAGCTGCGGGGTATGCCGACGCCCTCGGGCGGGTAGTCGAACTCCATGCCGTACGCGCCGCTCTCCGCCCATGGGTCGCTGACCACGGCGACCTGGTCGACGCCGAAGTCCCGCGCCATGGCCAGGTGCGCCTCGACCAGCACGTCGCCGTCGAGGTAGTAGTCGCGGTACGTACGCCCCACGTGGTGGGCCGCCCACGCCATGACGATCGGCGTGACGGGCGTGCGGTCATACTCCCGCCCCGTCACGGCCGCGATGTAACGCTCCTTGCTTGTCATGCTCATGTAAGGTTCATCGGCATGTCGAGGTGCCGCGGGACAGTTTTCAATGGCCCCACGGGGCCGCAGCCCCGGCAGCCGTGACGGCCTGTCGTTGGTCCCCTGACCGCCGTTTTGGTTGCTCGATACCGAACGGGCCGACCCAGCCAGGGGCGAAATCGTTTATACCAGGGCGAGACGGCCATCGGCGCCTCGCTGACAATCAGCGTGCTTACCCACCTGGCCCAGGACGCTCTTACGATAGGCCGTTTGGGACGACTACGGCAGGAATCGTGAAGTGAGCGCGCGACGGTAGCGGAAATGAGTTTTGCGATGGACCGGGCTGTTGACCGCTGAGGCCAAAGCTCCAGGAACGACACTCATGCTACTGGCGTGTGAGCAGATACCACATCGTCTTGTACTTGGGCGACAGCTTGACGATGGGCTTACCGTCGTCGTTCTTCTCAATGGGTATCACGCTGACGGCCAGGCCGTCGGCTCCCAGGGCCTGGCAGGTCCAGTTGCCGGCCGGCAGTGTTATGCTGGCGCTGACCGGCTCGATCATCACAGGCCCCTTGCCCCAGTTCCTGCCGACGCTCCTGCGGTCGGCGGTGAACTGCATGCCGCTGTTCTCACACTTGGCGCAGGCTGTGACCAATACCTTGCGGCTCTTATCCAAAGATAGCTTGTCGAGGGTGCTGATCGTCACCGTAGCGAAGGCAGGCCCGTCGACGCGTATGGGGAATTGGGCTGGAAGGTTCTTTGGCGGAGTCGCCTGCGGATGACCAACCCACACGGCGCCGCTACGGCCTAAGGCGGCGTAGGCGCCCAGCTTGTCGTCTCCCACAGACCATGCAAGTTCACCCTTTCCGGGTGGCATTGTTGGCGTAACCGGCGCGGGCTTGTCCAGGCAGCAGTAGGCCCTGGTGGTCAATAGTTCCCGCCAGGTCCAGTTGCCGCTTTCAGCGCAGACGGCCTGCATGTTGGATTTGTGCATCTGCTGAAGCCTGGCCAGGTCGGTCAGAGGGAATGTCCGCCCAAGTGGGACTGGCGCCAGGCCGCCATCGCGGAATATGCCAGCCCCGGCCGGCATGAATCCCCACTTGGCGGGATTGCCCAGGATGTCGAAGAAACTCGCGAAGCTCTGGGCGTTCCATACGTCGGCGGCGTGGCTGTAGGCGAAGATCCACACGCCGTCCCAGTCCTGAGCGGCCGCGAACGACGCGATCATCGGCACGCATTCGGCCTGGTAATCGTTGGGTGCGGGGTGGTTGTATTCGCTAACGGTATATGGCTTGCCGTTGAGCCGCTCGCAGCCTAGGCGAAACAGCGTTGCCTGCTCGGGATGGTCCGCCATCGCCTCCTGCTGGACCGTCCAGTCACCCGGATCCCACTGCCTGCGCGGGAAACTCGGATGATGCCAGTACGCGTGGCCGTCGATGTAGTCCATGCCGCTCTGAGCGTACAACCCCAGCGGCCCGAAAGCGATGGTTCCGGTGACCAGCGCTTTGCATGAAAGCTCATCCTTGATGAACTTCCGCATGCCGTCGAAATAGGCCTTCTCCGTCTCGGCCAGGAAGCTCAGGCGATCAGCGATTCTGGCCGGCGTCTCGGTCTCGGCAAACAGGGCAATGTCGGAGCCCTCAAGCGATTCATCCTTCCGTAGCCCTTCCAAGCCGCCAGGGGCCAGCGAAACCTCGTCGATCTCCACGGCCGTCTTGTCGCCCCCGAGGGAGAACGAGAGGCGGGCGTTATCGTCGTTGGCGGTGGCGACAAAGCCGGCGCGGAATGTCTTCCACTGGTTGCTGAGCCTGGCACGTTGGGCCAGGCCGAGGGTGTTCCATGGATCGTGGGCCTGGTTAAGCGAGTGGCCAATCCACCGCGGCTTGTCGGCCCGGGCGCGGAAAGACAGCGTGTAGTACTTGCCCGCCTTGACTGCCAGGGGCTGAAACTTCAGTTGCAAATGCCAGTCCGTCTGATCGGCCTGCGATATCTCGATACGCAGGCCGGACTTCTCCAGAGGCTTCATTGTGGCGGCGCAGCCGGGATGCTGTTCCAGTAGCCACAATGGGGTCTTGTCGCCGGCTGGCTTTGGCAGTCGCAGCGATGGATCGGCAATAATGTTCTGCCCCAACGAATTGGCGCCCTTGGCCCAGGCGATGGTGAGCTTCTCCGTCGTCTGGTACTTGGCCTTCAGCCACGTGGCGTACTTGTCCTGGAGAATCTTCGCGTAGTAGGCCGGAAGATTGCGGAGCGAATCCATGCCGTCCCACATGAAGAAGCTGTCCTCGTTGGTGATCTCCACGAAGGCCACCGCCGGATCCTGGGCGTAGCTGAGCTTGCGGTGGGGGTTGACGTGGCCGAGAAGGTCCCGGGCGTATTTCTTCTGGGCCTCGATAAGCTCCGGCGTGAATATACCCACCACCTTGTCCATCGACGGGACTTTATCCGCATCCGGCAGCTTCAGGGCCCTGGCGTGGCTGCGAGAGACGTGCAGGTTGATGTTGGCGTACACGCCGTGGCTGGCAAGCCGGGCGATGAAGTAATCGAGGCGGTCGAGGGCCTCGGCCGACAGCTTGAAGTTGTCTTTGGGGTCCCAGATGCCGCGCGGGAAGCAAGTGCTATCCATGTGGTGGAAGCGGACGCAGTTGACGCCAAAGGCCGCAAGCCGCCGGGCAATCTCGTCGGCCTCGCCGTGGCTGGGGAAGTTGGCGCCAAAACAGGTATTGACGCCCCAGATCCGTATCCGGCCATCTGCATTGGCAAAATGGCCGTCGCGTACGCAGAGGCGCTGTGGCTCACCGGCTATCGGCTCTGAGGCAATGGCGATAAGTGACTGATCGCTCACCTTGCCGGGAATGACGAACGGCACAAGGTCCGCCCCAGTGGCCGCGGAAGCGAGCAACAGCGAGGCGATGACGATGATCCTGGGCATTATTCACCTCTTTCCGCTATCGCCTGAGACAGCAAACGGCCACCGATGATGACCTGATGTCTCCTGCGGGGTCCTTGGCTCATCAACGCCGAGAACCATCCTTGGTATTTTAACCATGTTGGGTGTCCGGGGTACAGGTGGTTTCCCAGAGAGATCCTTCCAGGCGATGGCGAATTGGCTGCGCCTGTTTCGTGCGGGGATTGCGGGCACATCCGAGGCAGGACAATCCCAAAAGACCTGGCCGATGGGAACTGCATCACCGACCACCCGAGGAGCCCTGGACTTGCTTGAGGTGGTCGATGAGCTTTGACGCCTCCTGCATGGAAAGCTGTGACACGGGGCGATGAAAGGTCCTGGTGGACTCGGTGTCCTGATCCAACCCGAGCTGATTGCAAATGGCGCAAACCGCGCGGAGTTGGCGGGCTGGCTCGACGCTGGCGGGAAGCATGGCCAATATCCACCAGCAGCTTCATGACAGGTTCGTGGCTCTGCCCAAAGCGGCCAGCTTGGCCTCGGTCGCCGCCCAGGTGAAGATGAACAGATAGAGGTCCCGCTCCCCATTAGACTGTGCCCGCCGACGGATGCGCTCAATCGCCCTGGCTTGTGGCACGACGACAGGCTGCAACCACTGTCAGTCCCGGGCGATGATGGCCACATCCTCCGCCTTCAGCGATAGAGTGAGCTTTCCGTCAGTGACCAGCAGGTCCGTGCCGCTAACAAGTTCCTTGACCTTCCCCGAAGTCTTCTCGGTCAGCGTGATAACCACTTCCGTTTGCCGGCCGCTGTCATTGAATACCGTCAGGTACTTTTCGCCGAAACGTTCCACGTAGACCTTCGGGGCGTTGCTTTGGGCGCGGGTGATCGGCTGCCAGCCCGCCTCGGCCACGGTTTTGCACAACGGCACGTACTTCTTGAACAGATCGCGGTCGCGGTTATAGAGCCTGGGTTGACTGAAGTAGTGGCCTTCGGATGCATTGTGGCTGAAAAAACCGGGGAACATGCCGTAGGCCAGGCACCGCTTCATGTACTTCTCGACCAGGTTGTGCGAGAAGGCCGTGAAGTCCGTGTTCATCAGGAAGCAATACGGTTTGGGTCCGCACAGGACCCGCCGGTAGAGCAGTTCCGCGTCGGACATAGGCTGCCATTTCCCCCTGGGGTTCCAGTCGGTTTCGGTCCCCATTACGTCCAGCCACGGCGCCAGCCAGCACAGCCGGCCCGGGGTGCCGTTGGCCATCATCAGTTTACCCATGCCATGCACGTCGTCGGCGATGGCACGAACGTATTCGTACGCAATCAGGCCACGGAAGACCGCGGGCTTGAAGTCTTGGGCAGAGAAAGTCAGCGGGGTCTGGGCGATAGCCAGGTGCTCCCGTCGGAAATCCAGTTCCGCCGTCACATAGCCTTCACTGGAATCAACGTACTCCCCGTCCAGGTCGCCTTTGCGGCCCTTTCCGTAGAGCTTATCTTTCAGATCTGGGTTCCACTTGTTCTTGAAATCGGTCATGCTTCCTCGAATGTCGGGCGAAGAGTTCATGCTCCAGACCGCCCCGTCGCACCACGGCTCGTGAAGCAGCCGGGCGATGAACTGCCCCTCCTCGTCGTGATGGCCGCTGGTCAGGAAGGCCCGGGCGTTCCTGTCACCCTTGGTCGCCAGCCGGTTCGCCTCGGCCAGCGCGGCCCCCAGCGTTCGCGGCAGGTCCTTGGGCATGGGCATCCACCACGTCATCGGCTCGGTGTAGCGGAATGTGATGATGTCGTGGGCGTCATCCCATTGGGTTTCGTCATTGCCTTCCTTGAACGTGAAGCCGAAATCCTCCCAGCCCTCGACCTGGCTGATCTTGTGAAACGGCATCCAGAGTCCCTGCCGCGGCGTGCGGCAGCGGAAATACTCCGGGAAGACCTCGTGGAACCTGGCGGCGGCGCTCCGGAATCCCGCCTCGCCAGCGAAGGGGAAGGTGCAGAAGGAGAACTCGGCCGTGGGCTTCTCCTTCGCCAGACCCAGGTCATAGGCGATGTAGAGTTCACCCGAACCGGCGGCAAAACCAACGCGGAAGAATGCCGGCTTGCCCATATCCAGGGCGATGGCTTGGCCCTGGTTTCCCTTGCGGACCGCGGCAAATGGGTACAAGGACAGTCGGCCGGTCCCGATGTCCCCGAACCGTGAAGCGGATACATTCTCATAGGGTGAGGCCGCGAAGTCTTGGCGTGGGCCCGCCAGCCAGCGCCAACCATCGCCGGAAACGGGTGCCGCATAAACGAGAGTTACGGCACGGTCCTTGCCGGTGGTATCGGCCAGGCTGCCGGTGAAGAAGACGGCCTTGCCCCGCGAAGTCTTCTTGAACTCCAGTCTCAGACCCAGGGCCTGCCCTTTGTCCAGCGAGTGGAAGTCGGAGTCGGTGGCCACGTCGCGGACCCAGAACCCCTCTTTGCCAGCCCCGGTAGGCTTGACGGGCATGCCATCGAACATGATGCCGTCCCGAGCGGCTGCGATCTGACAGAGCCGCGGCTGCTTGAACGATGCTTTTCCGGCGTGGGAGCGGAGCAGCATGTGGAAATACACCTCTTTGACCGGCTTTGCTGGGAAGACCCGCACTTCCGCTCGCTGCCAGTCGTGAGTGCCCACCTTGAATGCGGCGATCTGGCCCCAGAGCGGTTCGCCGTCTGTATAGACGAGATCGAGGTAGAGGGAGTAATCCGCATCCCGCTGCCCGTCCACCCCCTCGGCCTTGCTCCACACGGAAGCAAGGATCGGTTGGGACGACGATTGGTTGAGGACCACGGTCTGGATGATGCCGCTCCTGGCGTTGCTGTCGGCCCCGTTGTCGCAGATGAAAGCCTCTCCGTCTCGCCGGAAGGGGAAGGCTTTCTGATATGCATGCCAGGCGTCGTCCTTCAGCAGTTCCTTTTGGTTCTCGTCAGCCCGGACTATTGGCCTGGTGGTCTGGGCCAGGGCTTGCAAACTGGGCAACAGCCCGAGCATCAGCGGAACCAGGCACGCTCGCAGGGCGGTGGACCGCCCGATAGCGTTCATCGAGTTGACCTGGAACACACGAACAATGCGGTCAGTCACTTTTGCCAAGGTCGTATCTCCCTGCGGCATTCCGGCTCAAATCTCAATCAGTTCGAACTGGGCAAGTTGTTCGCGAGATGGGAACCCCTTAACGCGGTATGCGAGGTCCACGCTGAACCAGGCCGAAACCAAGGCCGACTTTACCTGGGCCGCATTATCAGGGCTGATGAAAACGGCGAAACGCTGATCTCCTCCTGCCCAAAAGAGAAGGGAAGTCGGCTTCCTCGTGGCGCGTAAGGGGCGCGTGGATTATGCCGACATTTCAGCCCTTTATTTCGCCATGTCCTTGAGGGCCTTGAGGGGCCGGACCTTAATAACCTTACGGGCGGGCTTGGCACTCTTTGCCATGGTGCAACTCCTTAAAAGGTTGGAAGATCAGGAAACGGCCGTTCACAACGGCGGTATTCTACAGGGACAAGCTTCCAGGAGCAAGAAAGCACCTGCATTTGCTGCATCTGCACATTTGCCTCAAACTGAGGGGGTTTTTCAGAAGGCCCTTGCTGTGGGCCAGTTGCAAAGCAAAGTTTAGCATAATCCCGGCTCCACCAATAGATTACGCTGGTATCTGGCATATATGGCCCCGGCGCGCCGGGGTCGCGGTATCATGGGTATTCTCGGGCATTGCGGGACAGTGGAAGGGGCCTAGCCGCTGCGTCCAAGCGAGAAAATATTTCTGGACTCGCCGGTGAAGGCCGAGGTCGGCCCGCGCACCACATTCCGTAAGGACCCGTAAAATAAGGAGTTGCGGAATCCATTCCGGGAGTGCCCGAAGGTCCCGAAAAACCCCCCCCAGTTTGAGCACATTTGCTGCTTGACAAGCCGCACAGATAAGAATAGCATGCTCGCGTCCAGTGAGTTCTTGGAAGTGGCAGAGTTCTCTTCCTCCTGGAGTTCAGGGGTGTGTGGGTCTGGTTATTCCTGCCGTTGGCTGACCAGCCAGGTTTTTCGGAATGGAAGTTCTCTTGGTTCGCGCCCGTTTCGCACGGTCGGCGGCGGTCCAATCCGGGCACCCGAGATGTACCCCAGTATCGGCGCGAAACGAATGTTCCCGGAAACGTTCCGGGACTGACACTGTATGGATACCAACGCAAGGAGCAAGGAATGCTAACAAAAGGAAAGAAGAAGGGCACGACTCGGTTTACGTTCAAGCCGAGCAACAGCCCCAAGGTCGTGCAATTGGCGGGGGATTTCAACAACTGGAAGCCAATCCAGATGCGCAGCGGTACAAACCGCGCCTTCGCAATCGATATGCCCCTGCGCTGCGGGACTCACCAGTACAAGTTCATCGTCGATGAACAGTGGGTAACCGATCCGGACAACACCCTCAGCACTCCGAATGCCTATGGTACGACTAACTCGGTCGCCCAGGTAGACTAGCCGACGTACGGCATACAGACACGCCCGGAGTCAGTTGCCGGCATCTTTCGGGCCGACTTTATCGCCCCCGTCATGGGGGTCGAAGATACGCGGATCAGGTGAAACACGAGAAACTCGCTGAAAACAATCAAGCAATACGTGCTAAGTTCGAACCCTGCCGGTTGCCATCTGCGACAGATGGCCGAGCAGATGGCCCAGGCGGACTGGGCCAAGGGAACGGTCAACCCCACGTTGGAGCAGAAGTCCAGCGACTCGCGCCTGGACCGAGCCGCAGAGACCATCGCTTGCTTCATTTATCTCGTTTGGGGTGGTTCCGGACCCCAGGAGTATGCGCCGGAGACTCTGGCGGTACTGCTGCAACTTCAGGCGCGAATGCGGGGCATGGATTCAGAGTCCACATGGGCATACGCGATCGACACCTTTAATACGGACATCGTGCTACGTTTGGCGCGGTCGGCGGATCTTGCCGTTGACCCTGACCTGAAGGCCGCATTGATCAATCGCTTCTGTGACAATATCAGCGACCATGCCTATCTGAATGACGTCGCCAGAGACATCATGGAGTTGCACTGGCTGCGACGGCATAGCCCCGATTGTCCCGCGGGTAAACGCGGGAAGGTGGGCCTGCCGATGGGGCCGCGCGGAGAAGCCGTCCTGGAAGAACATCTCCAGCGGTCAGCCAACGAAGGCCTCGCGACGCACATCGAGCAGTCGAACATAGGCCGGGGTAACATCGAGCATCCCACCGATTCGACAATCATTTGGAGGGACCGTGTCGAGATCCAGATGGCCCTGGGCGGAAGGAACGCCGAAACATGGGCAGCTTCCGGCCGTCACATTGCCAATCAGATCGAGACGAGGTTAGGCACCACCGCGGGCAGGAAAGAAGCCCGCGGCGCCAGGCACACATGGATGGCCGCCGTTGGCGGGTCTCGCTGAAGCCATCGTGCTCTCTGCAGAAGCGGGCATTGTACCCCGGTGACGTTCTCGGAGGAACGCCCTATAGAATCATGATCCGCCTATGTCGTTGCCGCATGACCTTCCAGAAACCTCCGCTCCAGTCCATGACGACAACCGCCGTCCACCCCCGCGGCAAAGCACTCATCACGGCCTCGACCATCCGCGTCCCGCACCCTTTGACGGCGGACCTGATTTCAAAGAATTGGATCTCCTTACGTTTCTCGTCCAAGATCAGCGAAATGCCAACGGCTGTGGGGTGCCCTGGCTTGGTAATCGGACATCTTGGCCAGCAAGGGCCAAACAAGGCATCCAAGGCCGATCAAGCCCCCGAAAGTTTGAGCCTGTCGTAAAGCGGAAAACATGCCCGAGGAGATATTGGGGACGTTCCTAAAATCTCGTTTAGAGCAGTTTAAGTTTTTGTGTAGCAGGTCGGCCGTCGCCGAGGACGAGCC
>CAZSBS010000045.1:0-23338 GCA_964605095.1 uncultured Planctomycetaceae bacterium
GCGTAAAGGTCGTTGAGACGCGCCAGCAGCGGCAGGCGCAGCGGGCGGAGATGGTTGCCGATAGGAATGACCTGGACAGACGGCTGGCGGACTTCGATGCCGAGGAGGTAAAGATTATGGCTGTTGCCAAGGAGAAGTTGTAATGGCTAACGAAATCCAAATCCTGCACGACGATGCCGCCGAGACGGTATACGCAATTGTGCGGAACATAGCGGGCCAGTTCTACGCCGGGGCCACGCCCGAGACGTATGACTCGGCCAACTGGGGCGATTACGACATTCCCCTCTCGCAGGTGGATGTGACCAGCCCGCCGACCAGTGGCAACGTGGCAATGCAGGGGACCTTCCCGGCCGTCGCGGCGGGCTTCTACTGGCTCGATGTGTATATCCGGGCGGGGGCGAACCCCGCCCAAACGGACTTGCTGCTGGCGAGCCTACTTGTCTATTGGAACGGCAGCAGCCTGGCCCCCCAGCGCGACTTGCCGCCTGCCCCGGGCAGCGTCGCATCCGGCGTGCATGTCAAGCCGGGCGCCACGGACGTGTCGATCTACTTCTACTTGACCGATGCGGCCACCGGCCTGGCATACACGACCACCGGCGGGGTTACGGCGCTGAAGCTGGCGTACCAGCGGCCGGGCCAGCAGCAGGTGTCCAGCCAAGTCACGGGCGCCCTGGCCGGCGCGGACTCCTCCCACGCCGACAACCATGTCTTCCACTGCGGCGGCGGCCTCTGGCGGTGCGACTTCCCCGACGCGGCCTTTGCCGCCGGGGCCGACCGCGCCGTGCTGATGGTCACCCACGACGACGGCGACATACTGCCCGCGGCCGTGGCCATCGAGTTCTGGACGGCAAAGGCCCTTCGCGCGGCCCTGGCGGTTCTGGCCGGGAACATGACCTTCGACGAGGCCACGGGCCAAACGAGCTTCCTCGACGCCGAGGATGCCGCTGCCGAGCGGGCGTCGTACACTGTCTCGGCGACATCCGTCGGCCGCGGCGACGCGAGTATCCAATAATGGGCGGCTCACCGTTTCCATTCTGCGCCTGGCCGCCGCGAGGCCTGCCGGGCTGCCACTGGCCGGGGCTGTCCCATGGCCATCGCGTCTACCGCGGAAGCGGCGGGATTTCCGGCGTGGACTTTGCCCGGCCCGTTGGCTATGCCCAGTGCGACGCGACCGTCATCCGACTTGCCGGCCTGGGCCACGAGGGGCTGGCTCGCTACACCTACGTAGCACGGCCGGTGGCGGGGGCTGCATGGTTGGAGACGCCCGACCTGTCCAATGCCTGCGAGGTTGAGACCGATGCCGGCGGCGACTGGCTCGGCAACCGTCCGGGCGGCGTCGAGTGGCTCTGGGCTGAGATCCTTTCCGGCGGGCGAATCACCGTTAGCTGGTCCTACCACACGCCGCCTGGCCGGCTGGCCCCGACGGACTTCGGCGTCTACTGCGCTCTCGGCCCGCGAATCACCTCCGGCAACCCGTCGGTCGTGGTGAACTACACTCGCGACGGGACCATATCGCACACATTCGACCTGGCAGACGGCGTGTCGTACTGGTTTGCCGTAACGGCCAGGTGCGGCGGCGTGGAGTCCCGCGTGCCGGCGCCCATAGGGCCTTTCGTGGCCGACGCTTCAACCCCGTCGGCGCCGCTGGTCACCGTAAGCCGCACGTTCTGATCCGTTACGATCCACCATCCGGCCGCCTCGCGCAGCCAGGAAGGTTTCCCACATGACCGCAATAGCTTGGGCGCCCGAGGCACGCGGGTGTCGGTACCCCGCCCCCACCTTCCGCGTGTATGCCGCGCCCGCCGTGGCCGCGCCGCAATCGGACAGCCCTGGCAACGCCGATTGGCTTGCCGAGACATTCGTCGAGCATTGGGTTCCCGTGCGGCTGATGTGGGGCATCAACGGCCGGCCCAGTATGCTCACACTTCGCCGCGTGCTGGGCAGCGGCCCCGGCAAGACCCTGCGCGACCGAGCCGACGAAAGCCTGTTGACCGGCGGCGTCCGCGTCCGGCTGGTCGAGGTCCAGGACGCCGGCCCTTCCGGCATCGCCCTGCGCGAGTGGTTCCGCGGATACGTGGGCCGGGGCCGGTTGCTCGTGGACGCCGGCGACGACGGCGAGAGCTGCGAGGTGGTCGCGCAGGGGCCCGAGGCGATGCTGCGAGGCAAGGTGGTGTCGGGCCAGTGGCACGCCGCCGAGTCCGTGGCCGACGCCCTTGTTACCGGCTCGTTCGACCCGGCCGAACTGCGGCGGGAAAGCACGTTCCGCAGCCACATCCCGGCCGTGTTCAACGCGGGCGGCTTGCCCAACTCCGCACCCGTCGCATCCGGCGCCGCGGCCTGGAGGCTCGACACGCACGCACTGGGCGCGGCCCCCAAATCAAGAGTCTTCGACGCACCAGGCCGGTGCGTCCGCGCTGCCGGCCGAACGTACCGGGCAGAGCCTTGGGACCCCGCTTCGGCCATCCGTTCGCTGGTCGAGATGGTCGACGACTACGCCGTCCTGTCGCCGGCCTCGCTGGGCATGTTGCCGTCGGAATTGGCCGGCTGTGTGATGGGCGAGGTCGCCGTCGAGGCCCTGAGCATCCTTGAGGCCATCGCCGCCGTGCTCGAGCCCATCGGCTACGAATATTGCATCGAGCCGTGGGCTGACTCCCGCGGTCGGCACGCTCTGCGGGTCTTCGCTCTGCGCGGCAGCGTGAGCGGCGCTCGCGTCCGCCGCCCGTTCATGGCGCCCATCGACGGTGCGGCTGTGCGAGCCGCCGACTCCGACGGCCAGGCGGCCGAGGTCCAGCGGATCGAATTCATCCGCGACAATCACGATGTCTTCAACGACGTGACCGTCCTCGGCTCGCCGGTTCGCAGGCAGGTGTCGCTGGCCTTCAGCGGCGTCGCCGGCGACCTCTGCCCCGCATGGGATACCGACGAGCACGACTTGTCCAACTGGGCCACCGACGGCGTCGTCGACCCGCTCCAGTGGACCGCATCGGGCAGTTTCACCGTTGCGGTCTTTGACGAGCGCTACACCTACGGCGCCGCCAGCGCCGTCCACAGCCGCCACGCGCTGCGCAGCTTCGCCTGGAACGAGGATGGCTCGCTGCTTGGCGTCATGGGACGCATGGGCGACCTGTCGGGCCTGGCTCTGACCCCCGCCGGCCGATACGTCCGCCGTCCCAGGCCGGTCGGGCCGACGCTTCTTCGCGACGATCCGGCCGCGAAGGTTCGCAACTTTCCGCCGCAGGTCTTGCTTGGCGTCGCCGGCGACGATAACTCGTGGATCCAGGTGCCGGCGGTGATCTGGACGGACCGCGCGGGCTTCACCCTGCCGGTCAACCCGCTGTGGCGGTGGTACCCTTACGCCTGCGAGCAGGCACGCAACGTTGCCAGCGGCGACCAGACGCTCTTCGAAAAGTACGGCAAGTATGGTTACCTCACGCTTCTGAACAACGCCCTGACCGGCGAGGGCCCGGCCCTGGCGATGAAGCTCGTCGGCTCGATCGAGTGCGACCAGGCCGTCCTCGGGCGCGCCGCACGGCAGGCGGGCAGCTCCTGGCCGATTGTTGTGCAGAAGGTCATCCGTGTCGGCGAGCGGTTCCGCCGGCTCGTAGTGTCGGCCGACGGCGACCCGTACGGTCTGGATGCCGACCGCCACGAAACCCGCGACGATACTGCCGACGCAGCCGCCTACGCACGCGAGATACGCGCCGCCTTGCAGGACGAAACCGGCCACGGCTCGATCTTGCTGAGGCAGGTCACCAGGAGCTACGTGCCCGGTGACGTAATCCCAGGCACCCGTGGCCGGCGGATCGACCTTACCGTCTCCGGAAGCAACGGCGCCCGCGCGCCAGTCGTGGTGGGCGTGAACTGGGATCTCCGGCCGGGAGTAGGCAAGACCGAATTACTGCTGGACACGCCGCAACGGCGGTAGCCAGTAGCCGGTAGCCGGGAGAAGCTGACCTGCGGAACCCCCGTTAAGCGAAGGTTGTAGGTAGTCGGGGCACGATCCCGGCGACAGCCATCGTCCTCGTCCTCGTTCTCGTCCTCGTCCTCGGCTTCTTCCCTCGTCGGGTAGGCCGAAGGCTCGTGAGTGACTGCCATGAGATACATAGAGTCTTCTTCGCCGATTCCGCAGCCGACGGGATTGCGTGACGAGCCGATCGCCCATGCGGACGTGCTGCGGCAGGGCATGGCGCGGATTGACGCCAACGACGGCGGTGGCGCCTACACTATCACCGAGTTGTGGTGGGATCCGCAGGAAAGGCAGTGGATGGCCGCCGAGGGTCCGCCAGGCCTCGTCGAGGCCGAGGCGACCGATTACGCCCTGAACCCCGTTGGCCAGGCCGAACAAAAGGTGCGATTCTGGGAAGTCCGCGCACTTGGCGGCGAGGTCTGCCGATTCATCGACGTAAGCGGCACCCAAGGCCGGCAGAAAGTCGCCGCCTTCTGCGCCCACTACGCGGGCTACAACGAGACGACCGACGCGTTCTACAGCGTTGCCGGCTGCCTGAACTCGCTGGTCCAGATCGGCCTGGACCTGCGGCTATGCTCCGACAACGGCCTGGCCGGCGATCACCCCGGCAACGCGCAAACACGCCTCAGCGGCGGCCTGGCCGGCATGGCCTTCGGCAACACTATCGCGACGTGGTCGGGTGACGATACACAATGGATCGACCTGGCCTACAGGGCCATTGCCGCCGACGGCTCGGCAATTGGCTCCGGCGTCTCGGCCATCGTGTGCTTCAACATTCAATGTCGCGTCACGGCTGCCGGCGATCTGGAGCTGCGCGTCGTCAACGGCTTGCCGGCTGGGTTCTACTTCAACGCCTGCGTGATCGCCGGCGCGGTGTGGGTCACGCCGTTTGGCTCACCGCCCGGCACTATCGAGTTCGGCAACGGTGAAGACCACGAGAAGGTCGACGTTCAAGAGGGCGACAGCGTCTGGGGCGACGGCGTCTGGGAGCCGCGAGGATAACGCATGACTGACTGTCACGAAGAAACCGGTGCTGCTCCCGTCCGCTGCCTGGAGGCGTTCAACGGGATCACCGAGAAGCTCGGCGGCATGTCCGCCAAGCTCGACGCGATTCACCAGCAGGCACTGCGGACAAACGGCCACATCGAGCAGCTCTTCCAGCGCACAGGCCGTCACGAGACACAGATACAACTCCTTCGCGCCAACATACGCGGCGGTCAGGAGGGACTGGCCCAATGGGGCAGACGCATCTGGCAACTGTTCATCGGCCTGGCGCTGCTGCTGGCCGGCTACCTGATCAAACAATAGTCCCCCGCGCGCATCAAAGAGAACCAGAAGACGCGGGTGTTGGAGAATCGACGGAAACAAGCCCATTCGGGCACATCAAGGAGAATCCACCATGAAGCAAAAGATCGTACTGGTCCTGCTGTGCGCGGTCTGTCTGACCGGCTGCGGCGGGGTGTGGATGAACGCGGACTACAGCCGACTGCTCGATCAGACGGCCGAACTGAGCGTCGAGACCGCCCGGCGAGCCAACACCGGGCAGCTCGATGCCAACGAGATGGCCGCCGCACTGGCTGCCCAGTCCGACGTGTGGAACAAGTTCGTCGCCGCGAGGGAGGGCAAGGCAAGATGAAGCTCGATGAACTTATCGCCAAGACCCCCGAGCAGCTCCGTCCCATTGTCCAGCGCTACGGACCGGCCCTGGCAGCAATGACGGCCGAGGAATTCTGCGACTGGCTGGAGCTTCTCATTCTCGGCCGCGACGACGAGGCTTGGCGGCAACTGCTGGAAAAGGCCGACAACCCCGGCCTGCTGGAGGCATGGAAGACCGCCGCCGCCGGTTGGGACGAGGCCAACGCCAATAACGCCCAGCGACTGGCCCTCCAGAAGGAGGCGACGCTGGCGGTGCTTAAGGTCCTCCTGGCCGGCTCGCTGGCATGGGTGGGCCTTTAGCTCCCTGACAACCTGGAAACTCATAGGAAAGGCATGGATCGTGGACAACACAAAAGTCATCCAATGGATCGCGGCCGCCGCGGCTCGCGGTATCGCGTGGTTCCTGGCCGGCAAACTCGGGCTCGAGGCCGCCCAGTCAAATGAACTTGGCATGGCCCTGGCCGAGGCCCTGGCGGCCCTGGTTGTATCGGGCATCGCCATATACACATCCGTAAAGGGCCGCGGCAAACTGCTTGCGACCCAACCACCAACCGGAGAGACACGATGACCGATGAACTGGCCGACCTGTTGGCCCGCGCCCGGCAGCTCGAGCGGGAAAACGCCTCGCTGCGTTCGATGCAGAGCCCAGGCGGCGACGACGTCGACCTGCGGGGCGAAAACGCCATGCTCCGCCAGGAGCTGGAACTTCTGCGGCCGGCGCCCGCGGCCGGCGGCGCTTCGCCCGATACGCCCGTGGCAGGTGGTGCATCCCGGGCCGCCGCCGCGACCGCCTCGACGGGCTCGGACCAAGCCGGCGACGAAATGCCGCGAACGCTCGCGGACTTCAATGCCCTGCCTGCCGCCCGCCGCGAGCACGTCGCGCGAAGCATGACCCGCCGACAGCGGGATGAACTGTTGGGACGAAGCTGCCGCGGCGACGAGCGGAACTACCTCTGACCCTCAAAGCGAGGCCGACACATGACCGAGAACGACCAGACTGAAAACATCCAGCGCCTCCGCCGATACGTGGCTGACCTCGAGGCCGAGAACGCCGTGCTTTGCGGCGGCCAGGTGCCGTCGGCGTCGGCGGTGGCGATCAAGGCCGAGAACGCCGAGCTTCGCCGCCAACTCGCCGCCGCCGCGCCCACCGCCTCCGGCGGCAGCCCCGGCGAGCATCTCACCGTCCCACAGGTAGCCCAGGCGCTGAACCTTTCCACCTGGCAGGTCCTACGCGAGCTTCGCGAGAGCCTGCCGCTGTCCATGGACGCCGAGGGCCAGACCGTCATCTCCCGCAAAGACCTCGACACCTACCTCCTGGCCAAGGCCCAGGGCCGGCCGACAAGACGGTTCCTGTAGGAAGACTGGGTAATGGGCCAGTTTGAAAAAGATGCTTGACCGCTGTCCGACCAAGGAGTTGTACTCGATGCCGGGGCGATCTTCCTGAAGGAGTTCTTCAACCTCACCATCGAAGAGACGGTTTGGCGGTATCTGACCGACGGCGCCTAGCACTACGCCCTGAATGTCGTTCCCTACCAGGCCAGTCTGTCCCATGCGTCCATCGAGCGGCATATGAAGCTGTTCGCCGACTTCAAGGGATCGAGAGGTCAACTGCGCCAGACCGTGGCGGAGGACCTGCTGTTCCTGGTGAACCGGCCCCGCGTGAAGATGGCGGTGATGCTTCGCTTCGCGGGGTGGAACGTGTTCCGCGCGCTGGCGGCGTTCAAGAAACGCGGAATCCGGGACTTCGCGGCCCTCGCCGCCGCATTTTGCCACGTTTTCGGCGATCTGGGCCGTCGGCAGACTTCCGCCAAGCTTCCCCACAGCCCCCTGCGGCCATTTCCCCGCCAACTCTCCCCCCCCCCCAGTCCGCGCCGCCGCATAAACCCGGTGTTGTGAGGGTGGCGTCTATTTTGCCAAAACAAGACCGGCCGGAACAAGGCGAACGTGTGCTGTGTTTAGTATTTAGTATCTGGAGCGAAGCCACCAAGCTTCCGGTTCGCGGTGCCGATACGCGATAGAGTCCCGGATTGGGATCTTAAACAAGGAAGGAAAGGCAAGGAAGATGAGCAGATTGATCATCATGGTTTGCATCCTGGCAGTTGCCGTCGTGGTCCCTTCATTGGCCGTTGCGGCTGAGGGAAAAGCCAAGGCGGACGCCAAGTCGAAGGCCTCGAAGGCTCCGACACCGGGCAATTTCAGCAAGGCGATGACGATCGCCAAGAAGTATCTCATCATCCCTATCAAGAATGGCGCGAAGGGGTGCAAACTGGAGCTGGAAGTCGCTGGCAAGAAGGTCCGCCAGTACGACACGCAACTCGCCCCGGACGCCGGTTCCGTGGACTTCTGGGCGTATTTCACCATCGAGTCCTACAAGGGGCAGCCCGCGGTGGTCTCGGCCGGCGGCGCTACTGAGGAAGGCTTCTCGCTGATCCGGCAGTCCGACGAAATCCCCGGCCAGGAGAAGTTCTACACCGAGGAGCTTCGCCCGCAGTTGCGGTTCAGCCAGAAGGTCGGCTGGAACAACGACACCAACGGGATGGTGTACTACGACGGCGAATGGCACGTGTACTTCCAGCACAACCCGGTCGGCTGGAAGTGGGGCAACATGACCTGGGGCCACGCCGTCAGCACCGACCTGATCCACTGGACTCAGTTGCCCAACGCCCTGTTCCCAAGCACCATGGCCAAAGGTGCGTGCTTCTCGGGCAGCGCGGCCGTAGACCCGGACAACACGGCCGGCTTCCAGACCGGCAAGGAGAAGGTCATCGTCGCGGCGCTGACCGACACGGGCGCGGGCGAGGCTATCGCCTACAGCAACGACCGCGGGCGGACGTTCACCTGGTACGAGAAGAACCCGGTCGTCAAGCACAGCGGGCGCGACCCGAAGATCATCTGGTACGCCCCGGGCAAGCACTGGGTGATGGCCGTCTTCGACGAAAGCAAAGAGAACGGGGGGAACATCGCATTCTACACCTCGAAGGACCTCAAGGAGTGGGAGGTCCAGAGCCACTTGAAGGGCTACCACGAGTGCCCGGAGATCTTCGAGCTGCCGGTCGACGGCGACGCCGGCAACACACGGTGGGTCGTCTTCGCCGGCGACGCTCGCTACGCAGTGGGAAAGTTTGACGGCAAGACCTTCACGCCGGCCCACGAGGGCAAGCATCGCGTGCACTACGGGTCGTACTACGCATCGCAGACCTTCAGCAATCCGCCGGATGGGCGGCGGATCCAGATCGGCTGGGCCCAAGTTGCCATGCCCGGCATGCCGTTCAACCAGGCTTTCAGCTTCCCGCATCGCCTGACGCTCCGCACTACACCCGACGGCATTCGGATGTTCGCCACGCCGATCGAGGAGATCGCCAAGCTTCGCAAGAAGACCCACTCCGCCGGAAGCGCGGAACTGACCAGCGATTCACCCAAAAGCGTCGCGGTTTCGGGAGAGCTCTTCGAGATACGCGCGGAGTTCGCCGTCGGCCAGGCCAAGTCCGTCGGGCTGGACGTCGGCGGAAACCTGGTGAAATATGATGTCGCCGCCAAGAAGCTCAATGGAGCCGACATGGCGCCTGTCGATGGCAAGGTCTCCATGCAGGTGATAGTCGACCGGCCGATGATCGAGATCTGCGGCAACGACGGCGCCGTCTACATAACCTCAGGCCGCGGCAAGCGCGGCGACGTGTCGGCCATCAAGGCCTTCGCCGACGGCGGCAATGCCAAGCTTGTCAGCATGGAAATCCACGAGCTCAATTCCATCTGGAAGAAGTAGAAGTAGTCGCAATCTACTGGCGCTGCCGGAACGCTCTCTGCCGGGAACGGGCCTCCTCGGGCCGGGTCCCTGCTATTCTCGCTGGTTTCCGTTATCCCCACGACCTGGGCGACCCGATCTCTTACCACGGATTGGCTGGGGCCATGTCGTAGGCTTTCAGCGACTTGACGCGGGCGGCCGGTTATTTCCGCCGGCGGACATCCACGTACACGGCCCCGAGGATCACCAGGCCCTTGACCACGTACTGGAGCGAGAAGTGGACGCCGGCCTGGTTGAGCCCCTTGTCGAGGATGCCGATTATCACCGCGCCGATCAGCGTGCCGACCATCATACCCTTGCCGCCGGTGAAGCTCGTCCCGCCAACTACGGCCGCCGCGATGGCGTTAAGCTCGAAGCCCACTCCGCTGGCCGGCTCGGCCGAGTACAACTGCGACGTGTTGATCAGCCCCGCCACGCCCGCCAGCAGCGCGCAAATCATGTACACCAGGACCTCCACCCGCACCAGCGGGATGCCGGTGAAGCGGGCGGCCTCGCGGTTGCCGCCTATCGCGTAAAGGTGCTGGCCGAAGCGTGTGCGGTGCAGCAGCAGCACGGCCAGCAGGAAGATCACGAGCATGATGATGACGGGAACGGGGATTACGCCGCCCAACCGCCCGTTGCCCAGTTGCAGGAAGAAAGTCTCCTGGTCGGGCACGTGCATGGGTCTGCCCTCGTTGAACCGAAGGGCGGCCCCGCGGGCGATGAGCATGGTCGCCAGGGTGATGATGAAGGCAGGCATTTTTGTCTTGGCGGCGCATAGGCCGTTGAAAAGCCCCAGGGCGACAGCCGCGCCCAGACCCGCCAACAGCCCGATGGCCAAGGCGCCGGAGTTGTACGCGCCGCCGCCGGCCAGGATGCTCACGGTGATCGTTCCCACCAGCGCCAGCACCGCGCCCACCGACAGGTCGATGCCGCCGATCAGGATCGTCAGCGTCATGCCGAAGGCCAGGATGGCGTTGATCGAGATCTGCTGCACGATGTCGATCTGGTTGCCCTGTTCCCAGAAGCCCGAGATGCCGGGCCACCAGTGGAAGATCGCCTGACCGTCCCACCAGACGTACGGCAGACCGAAACGGAAGATCAGTTGCAGCGCCAGCACGGCCAGCAGCAGCGGGATCAATTGTCTGAACGTTCTCACATCCGGGCTCCCGTCAAGACGGCCATGATCTGCTCGGGCGAGTCCTGCCCGGCAGGGGCGATCTGGAGGATATGGTTGTCGCGGTAGAGGGCGACGCGGTGCGACATGTTGAGCACCTCCGACAGGTCGGAGGAGATCATCAGGATAGCCGTGCCCTCCTCGACCAGGCGGTTGATGATGAGGAACATCTCCTCGCGGGCCCCGACATCCACGCCGCGGGTGGGCTCGTCCAGGATCAGGATCCGCGGGCGGTGCTCCATCCACCGCCCCACAATCACCTTCTGCTGGTTGCCGCCGGACAGGTCAGCCACGCACTGATCGGCTGAGGATGTCTTGATGCCGAACTCGCTGATGGCCCGCTGGACGATGCGGTCGCGCCGAGCCGGGCGGGGCCAGCCCCAGCGGATCCACTCCCGCAACCAGGGCAGGGCCAGGTTGAAGCCCACCGTCTGGCCCAGGTACAACCCCTCCTTCTTGCGGTCCTCGCTGACCATGACGATGCCGGCGGCCAGGGCGTCGCGCGGATTCTTGAGCACGACCGGCCTGCCGTCGACCAGGACCTGCCCGCCCCGCACGCGGTCGATGCCGAACAGCGCCCGGGCAAGCTCGGTCCGGCCCGAGCCCACCAGCCCGGCCAGGCCAAGCACCTCGCCGTAGTGCAGGTCGAAGCTCACGCCGGCGACGGTCGGGCTGTGCAGGCCCCGGACGGACAGGGCGACCTTGCCCGGCTTGTGGGGCGGGCGGTGGAAGTGGTCCTTGATGTCTCGCCCCACCATCCAATGGATCAACTCCTGCTGGTTGACCATCGAGGTCGGCTGTGTGCCGATAGACCGCCCGTCTCGCAGCACCGTGATCCGGTCAGCCAGGCGGATGATCTCTTCCAGACGGTGCGAGATGTAGATGATGCCGACGCCCTGCTGGCGCAGGCGGTCGATGGTGACGAAGAGGGCCTCGGTCTCTGCCTCCGAGAGCGAACTGGTTGGCTCGTCCAGCACCAGCACCCGCACTTGGCAGGACAGGGCCCGAGCGATCTCGACCAGTTGCTGGTGGGCCACCGTCAGGTCGCTGACCACAGCGTCCACGCGGCACAACTCGTGCAGGCCCAGCCGGGCGACCAGTTCGCGGGCCTCGTGGCGCATCCTGCCCCGCTGAAGCCAGCCGAGCCTTCGCGGCTCGCGGCCCATGTAGATGTTCTCAGCCACCGTCAGGTTGGGCGCCAGCGAGAGCTCCTGGTGTATGATGCGGATGCCGCAGCGGTCGGCGTCGGCGACGCCGCGGATGCCGGCGATCCGGCCGTCGATGCGAATCGTGCCGGCCTCCGGGATGTGGATGCCGCCCAGGACCTTGATGAGGGTGCTCTTGCCGGCGCCGTTCTCGCCCAGCAGTGCGTGGACCTCGCCGCGGCGCAGCTCAAAGCCGACCTGGTCCAGCGCGGTCACCCCGGCAAACCGCTTGGTCACGCCTTCCAGGGCCAGCAGCGGTACATCGCCTGTGGGGGGGCCGACCATGCTCAGTCCTTCTTCAGAAAGCTGTCGGCGTTCTCCCGAGTGATCAACTCGACTCTGATCTTGATGTCCTGCTCGACCGGTTTGCCGGCAAGGCCTTCGTAGGCCTTCTCGGCGGCTACGCGCCCGATCTCGGCCGGGAACTGCGCGGAGGTGGAGTACAGCTTGCCGGACTTGATGGCGGCCACGCCCTCGGCCGAGCCGTCCACCGTGACCACGGTCACCTCGCCGACGCGACCGACCGATTCCAGGGCGGAGATGCACCCCAGCGCGCTGGGGTCGTTGATGGGGAACGCGGCGTCGAGTTCCTTGAACCGGCCCAGCAGGTCCTTCATGACCGGGCGGGCGGTATCGGTTGTGCCCTTGCCCTCCTGCGTGTCCAGCAGAGTCATGCCGGGGTGCTTGGCCATTTCTTCCTTGAATCCGTCGACGCGGTCGATGCACGCCTTGTTGACCGACTGATGGAGGATGACGACCTTGGCGTTGGGCTTGACCTTGGCCAGGGCGCGGCAGGCCAGCCGGCCCGCCTCGACGTTGTCGCTGGCCACCGTGCATAACGCCAGGTCAATGTCCTTGGCCGGGGCGTCCACCACGATGCACGGGATCTTCTTGTCCTTCGCCTGAAGCAGGCTGCCCTTGATGCCTTCCCAGTTGACGGGGTTGATGAAGATGGCGGCCGCGTCCTGGTGGATTAGGTCCGAGATGTCGTTCTTCTGCTTGAGGCTGTTCCACTGGGCGTCCAGTGTGACCAGGCGGTCGCCGTGGGCCTCGACGACCTTCTTGATGCCCTCGTTGAGCTCGACGAAGAAGGGGTTGTTCATCGTCTGGAACGTAACGCCGAAGAGCCGACCCTTGCCGGCAGGCTGGCTGGTGGAGGATGGGGCCGACTTGGAGCACCCGGCCGTCACCAAGGCCGTCAGAACGACTGCCAACAGAAGCTTGGCCTTCATCTCATGTTCTCCTTTTCCGGTGAATCGGGGTCCAAGATGACTCGACACGGCCGCGCATTGTACGATCGAACGGCTACCGTTTCCACAGCCTGTCTCTGGTTTGTCTTCGGCGGCAGCGCGAGCGCCGAGTTACTGGCTCTGCCGGTGCGGTGATGGCGACTTCCGTGGTTGATCCAATCCGGCTTCCTACAAAGTCAGGCCGCTCGGCTGGCGAAGAACGCTCCCAGAAATGCCAAGACTATCCGTAAGATGCCCACCTCCATGCCTCCATGTTTGGTCATGAGGCCGGAATCCTACTGCAAAGGCGTGCTTCGGGCAACAGCCGCAACTCCTTTATAATCAACGAGGACGGAGTTCGGTGGGGGCCTGCCGTCGAAGCACCTCACTTGGCCTTGGGCCGCTTTCGCGGCGGGCGAGTTGCCGCTTGAGATGCGCGGACACCTCGCTTGGCCTTGCCCCCGGCTGATTCACCGGCGCGGACCCCGAGGCGGGCAGAGGCCAAAGGCTTCGCCGACTTCTTGCCGCGCCCTCCGGCAGCAGATCGGCTAGATCGAGTCTTGGCGGTTTTCTTAGCGCCAGCCTTGGCGGCGGCGCCTTTGGCAGGAGATAGGGCTGCTGATGAGGGAACTACCGTGTCCATTTCGATGCCAAACACCTCGGCCAGATCGCTCTCGGCGATAGTCTTCTTTCCGGATGAGGTCGCCGGGGCAAGGACTTGGCCAGCGGCGGCCCGCTCGATCAGTTCCATGTGATCCACCTGGCGCAGCACAAACAATAGTTCAGGCTTCTCGTCCAGGCGGGCTCCCACGCCGTAGAGCGCCGCGGCCACGTGTTTGCACATGTCCGCCCAGTCGGGGCAGGAACAGTCCAGGGAGATTTCCGACGGCTTGGGGAACAAGCCCTGCTCGCGGTGGGTAATGATCTCCATGACGCCCCGCGACAGCCGGCCCTGGAGCAGTTCCAGGACGGAGGCGATCTTTCCGGCGCACTGAGAACTGATGGCCTGCCAGTGGGGCTTGCTCAGCGGCTTGATCTTGATCTCAATGTTGTAAAGCGATGAACCGCTGACCCTGGCCGTCACCTTGCCTGGCTTGATCTGCAAGTCCACCACCGAGCCATTCCGCACGTAGGTCCGCCCGCGAGGCAGACGGTTGGCGAAATCGCTATAGGATTCCAGGTTCTCGCACCAGGCCTTGCCCCAGAACGTGTTGGCGATCTGCCGGCCCTCGATCTGGACGGGGGTGATGGTTTGGCCCTTCTTGGCAAGCTTGGCCATCTCACGGGCGGCCTTGGCGCGGCGCTGGGCGACGGGGACGTAGGGGCGAAATCCGTAGTCGTACCAACTCATTCTAGGCTCCTTGAAGAATGTTCTATGAAGAATGTTCAATGCTCAATGATCAATTTCCAATCAATGTTCAATGAAGAATGAAGAATGTTCAATGCTCAATCAATACTTAATAATGCTCAACCAGATTTGCTGTCGCAACTGCGGAATATCTTGGCGAAGATCAGGTTCAGTTCCTTTGCTTCCTGCCAAAGGGGCATGGCAGTGTCTTTCAGGTCGGGTACCGCACTTGCCATCATCCTCAGCCAGTACTTTGTTTCGCTGGCTTCTTTCTTGCGGATGCCGATCTTGTTGCGAAAGTCCTTCTTGGAGACGCCTTCATTGGCCTCGGCGTAGTTCGCCCCGACGCTGGTTCCGCTGTTGACCAATTGTGTAATCATGTCCCGCGTGACGACCGTGACAGGCAATGACTTGGCGAACGCAATGATCGCCTCGCCAAACAACGTTGTCCTCTCATGCAAATCAAAGACATGGCTGGGTAACTTGGTGCTTCCGGGTCCGATGCAATCGTTGCCGGCTGTGCCCTGTTCAGCATTCGCCCTGTCGTCGCCCATTGAACATTCTCCGCGTGATTATTGATTGAGCATTGTGCATTGAGCATTGAACATTTATCACTCCGCCGCCCTGGTGATATCCAGTGAGACGAACCTCAGCAACTCGTCATTGGTCATCTCGGTCAGTAATTTTTCGCCGCCGCCGTCGCCCAGCAAGTCGTTGGCCAGGCCCACCTTCTCTTCGATGAGTTGGTCGATCTTCTCTTCAACCGTGCCCTGGCAGATGAACTTGTGGACCAGAACGTTCCGCTTCTGGCCGATGCGGAAGGCGCGATCGGTGGCCTGGTTCTCCACGGCCGGGTTCCACCAGCGGTCAAAGTGGATGACGTGCGTGGCGGCCGTCAAGTTCAGGCCAACACCCCCGGCCTTCAGGGAAAGCACAAAGAATGGCGGCCCGTCCTCCTCCTGAAAGGCGGCAACCATTTCGCGGCGTTTGGCCACGGGCGTCTGGCCATGCAGGACAAGCCCAGGCCGGCCAAACACGCCCTGGAGATGCCCCGCCAGCGGATCGGCGATCTCGCGGAACTGCGTGAACACCAGGGCCTTCTCCTGCCGCTGGGCCAATTCCTGGCAGATGTCCGAGATGCGCTGGAACTTGCCGCTGTCGGCCGGCTCGTAACCGTTGTCGCCCAGCCACTGCGAGGGATGGTTGCATATCTGTTTGAGCCGCATCAGGAACGCCAGGACGATCCCCTTCCTCTGGATGCCGTCGCTTTTCCCCAGCAGTCCGGCCAGTTCCTCGACCGACTGCGCATAGATTGCCGCTTGCCGGTGACTCAGGCCGCAGTATGTCTTCATCTCGGTCTTGTCCGGCAAGTCGGCGATGATGCTCTTGTCGGTCTTTAGCCGGCGAAGGATGTAAGGCCGGACCAGCGAACGAAGGGGCCCGTATGGATTGTGCTCGCGCTTCTCCAAGGCCTTGGCGTATCTGGCAAATGCCTTGGCTGATCCTAAAAGGCCTGGGTTAAGGAAGTCAAACAGCGACCACAGGTCGCTCAGGCGGTTCTCCACTGGCGTGCCCGTCAGGGCAATTCGAGCGCACCCTTTCAATTCCTTCACGGCGCGAGTCTGGCGCGTGCCGGAGTTCTTGATCGCCTGGGCCTCATCGAGGATCACCACGTTCCAGTCCCGCTGCCGCAGCCAGGGCAGGCGGGCCGCCATGCCGTAGGTTGTGATGACCAAGTCATGCGTGTTCAGGGCATGGCCGGGATCGCTCTCGCATTCATCCTGCTCGGATGGATGCGCGACCCACGCGGACAGGACCGGGGCAAAACGGGCGATCTCCGCCTTCCAGTTGGCGATCAGCGACGCCGGAACCACCAGCAGGCTGGGCATGGCTTTTGTGTCGCCGTCGCCGTCGTCGGCGCGGTTTGCCTGCCGCAAGGCTCGCATGTCCAGCAGCATCGCCAGTACCTGGATGGTCTTGCCCAGCCCCATGTCGTCGGCCAGGCATGCCCCCAGCCTCAATTGCGTCAGGAATCGCAGCCACCGCATCCCCACGTGCTGGTACGGGCGCAACGTCGCACGCAACTCGGCCGGAACGCCGCCATCGAGCCGCTGCGGGTCGCGGATTTGTGCCAACATCTCTTCCAGCCAATCGCCGGCGGCCACCTGGCTCCATTCCCGCACCGAGTCCGCGGCCGCGTCTTGGGCATCACCGCTCATGTCCGTCCCCGACAGCAGCCTCATGCCCGCGAAGAACGTCAGCCCGCCGCCCTTCACCTGGGCCTCGACCTGCTTCCAGTGTTCCAACGCGGCCGAGAGCTTCTCGCGGTCAACCTCGACCCACTGGCCCTTGAGCCGGACCAGACCGTCGCCTGCCGACAGGAGAGATTGGATTTCCTCGCCGGTAAGCGGCTGGCCGTCCAGGCAGACGCCTACGGAGTAGTCCAGCAGAGAATCGGCGCTTAGGACCGACTGTTTGCGTTTGCCGATAGTCGCGTTGACCACCGGACGGGGCGGGCGCTTGGACTTCCACCAGTCCGGCACGCGGACGATCAATCCGGATTCCTCCATCGCGGGAATATCTTGAAGAAAACCGTACGCCTGTCGCGGCGTCCAGGCCAGCGGCCGGTAAATGTCGCCGGAATCGACCAATTCCTTTACCAGCGAACTCTTCTCGCAGGCCGCCTGGATCGGCGACAGCAGCGAGATCAATGCCTGGCGGTTCTTGGCCCCGGCATGTTCATGGAGGGCCTTGGCCATGGGCAGATGCTGGAGCCGCCCCTGGGCCGACAGGCGGTTGGAATAGCTGGCCATGAAGGCAAACGGATACTTTTCGTCGCGTTTGTTCTCGGCCAAGTGGAACGTCACCCGGCCGACCAGACGCCAGAGCGGGTTTTTCTCGCGAAGGTATGCCTGCGCCCCGCCGGGAAAGGCGCGAATTTCCCCGCGGATGAATTCATCCAACTCCCGCCACCAGCTTTGCAGGACTTCGGCGGAAAGGTACTCCAGGCCCTTCATCGGCGGCCCCTGGAGCGCACGAAATGCGAGTTCTTCGCTTGGCGGCGGGGCCACGGGCGCCAATTCCGTTGACCCATCGATCCCGGCGGCGTGGCACAGCGCCGTCAGGTAGTCCTTCGCCACGTCGCGCGCGTATCCCAGGCTGGCCGGCAGCGGCGTTTGGAGTTCAACTGTCGCCAGATGCAGCAGTCCCCGCGCAGTGGCGTCCGAAAACGCCTGGAGCACGCGCCTGGCCGTCGATTCCGGCAGCCCCGGCGCGGCCGGATCGGCCTCCACCGTCTCCGCCACGTGCAACCGGCCTTGAGGCGAGATGGCCAAGGCAAGCCTGATGAAACGATGGTCCGCTTCTTGTTGAGCCACTCCTTGCCCTCTCAACTCGACAGGCCGCGGCCTCGTGCTGCCGCGGACCCGTCAAGGCGCAATCGGCACGGCGCAAAGATGAGCGTGGGTGCGATGGATACCGCCATCTTCACTTGACCACCCTCAGCACTTGCCTGGAGTCTTTCGCGGCTTTCCGGCCTTGTCTTGCTGCGTCAAGTCCACAATCGGATGGCCACTCTTGGCCTGTCGCTTCCGGGCATCTTCCACCATCGCGCGGATGTTGAAGCCGAACTTCGCGGCCCGCGTCTCCCGGTGCTTCCTGACCTCTTCTACAATAGAATCCCGGTTCATAGCCATCGTCATTCCTCTCGGTTGCCCACACCCATCAACTCATTGGGCGTGCAGATCGCCGGAGGTTCATACCCGACGCGGCCAGCAATTCCGACGCCATGTCCTTCTATTCTATCTTCTTCTCTTTCTTCCGCCGTTCCCTACTACCCATTACCTTCTTTGCTCCTGACCACTGATACCGGAAATAGGAAGCGTCCCTTTTTCTCGAAGCAGCAGTTCCAGCTTGCTGACCACCGGGTAGTGGTCCGAGGGTCCTTCGGCAACAATGCGGCTCCGACGCAAATTGTGTGCCCTCATGCTCGGCCCCTTAGTTATCTGGGGTTCTTCCCACCAGCCGACCGCAAGTGAACCGGCCGATTATGTATGGTGTCCACAGATATCCAAGACGATACCCGCCGGCGCATGTCAAGGCAAGAGCCCTTGCCTACCCGCCGGAAGCGCCGCGTTGTCACAGCGCCCAGCCCTGCCGGTACTCGCGCCGGATAAGCGGCGCGGCCTCCGGGGCGTTGGTGGCTTTGATGTTGGGGCCGTCCCAGTCGATGGGCTTGGCCAGGCGGATGGCGAGGTTGCCGGCGAGCACGGCTTCGGACAGGGGGCCGGAAAAGTCCCAGTTGGAGCCGGGAGCGGGGCCGCCGCGGCAGGCGGCGAGCCATTCCGCGTGGTGGCCTATGGATCGCGGCAGCGTCTTTTCGGGGCGGACAAAATCCTTCATCTTGATCTCGGGGACCAGTCGCGGGCCGCCTTCACCAACGTGGATGTTGCCCTTCTCGCCGACGTAAAGCTGGCCGTTCTCGGGCAAGCGGGCATCGGCGGCCAGGCCGAGACGATCGCGAAGGGGCAGCATGGACTTCCACGCCGGGGAATCGTTGGGCGTGTTGCGGTTGCGGCCATCGTACCAGCACAGCTTGAGCGCGGGCCGTGCGCCGTTGGCTGGGAATTGATAGGCGATATCGGACCAGAGCGGCCCGCACTCGGGCTTGCCGCCGAAACTGGTCGCCTCGATATGCGTCGGGGCGGTGAGCTTGAGGGCGAACCACGGCAGGTCCAGGGCGTGACAGCCGATGTCGCCGAGGGCGCACGTGCCGAAATCCCACCAGCCGCGCCATTTGAAGTCGTGGTAGACGCCGGACTTGAAGGGGCGCATGGGCGCCGGGCCGATCCAGACGTCCCAGTTCAGGCTGGCTGGGATGGGATCCTCGCCGGCCGGGCGGTCGAGGCCCTGCGGCCACCAGCCGGCCGGGCGGTCCGTCCAGATGTGAACTTCGCGTACCGCGCCGATGACGCCGGCCGCAAGCCACTCGGCCAGCAGGCGGATGGGTTCGTTGGAGTGGCCCTGCGTGCCGAGTTGAGTGGCGACCTTGGCCTGGCGGGCGGCCTGGGTGAGCTGGCGGGCTTCCCACACGGAATGCGTGAGCGGCTTCTCGCAATAGACGTGTTTGCCGAGCTTCACGGCCATCATGGAGGCATGGAAGTGATGATGGTCGGGCGTGGCGACGACGACCGCTTCGATATCCTTCTGCTTATCGAGCATCTGGCGGTAGTCGCTGTAAGTCTTTGCGCCGGGGTGCTTCCTGGCGGCGCCGGCAAGCCGGCCGGCGTCGGTGTCGCACAGGCCGACGACGTTGCAGCCGACCTTGACGCATTCGGCCAGGTCGGCGCCTCCGCGCCCGCCGACACCGATGAAGGCAACATTGACGCGGTTGGCCTGTCCTTCAGCCGCACGAAGCACGAGCGGAAAACCGGCGATCACGCCACCGGCCAGGAGACTTTTCTTCAACAGGTTACGACGAGTCAGTCTTGGCACGTTCGACTCCATGGCTGGTTGTAATTGAGAGTATTGATCCGGCATCTACCAGATGACTTCTCGCTGACGACCACCGTCAGCGATCTACACGATTCTACCGGGCCTTGGCATTTCGACAGTGAGTTTCCGGCCGAGCTTTTTAACCTTCCGGCCAATCCAACAACGCGTCGTGTACGCCCCAGGACGATACCCTCCCGCGCATGCCAAAGCAAGAGCCCGCCGGACAGCCTGAATCGCCGCGGCGTCGGAGGCAGGGCCTCACGGATTACCTGGGAACGCCAATCTCCCGATTGGCGCAGTAAGAGCCGCTCTGGCCACCGGCCCTGACGGGCCTTCAATGGGTGGGTGCCGCAGACCCACTCGGAGCTCTGAGCTTTCGGACAAGGAGGATGATCGGTGCCAATGCCAACATAACGTAAAACGGATAATAGTACAGATCCGCGAGATTGAAAATGCTCAGTCGGAGAACCGAATGGATCAAGTCCGAATAGATGAAATCGATGATTCGAAAAGGAGGGTTAAACAGCGACAATGTGTTTCCTGCGGCCGCGGCGGCAAGAAGTCCAAAGCACACCCTGAAATACGCGGACTCAAACAAGCGAAACAACACAATGACAAGTGCCACGTTGCCTGTACGCAATAACACGCATAGCAGATAAGGTTGCCCGCTGTCCCAATGGACCGCTGCGGACACGGCAGCACATCCTATGCCTAATGTTCCGGCCGCGAGGATACCGAGCCCTATTTTAGCTGCTTTCCGGTATCTTGATTTGGCGATTACGACAATGATGATCGCCTCAACCCACCACGCGCATCCCAATGCGATGGTTAAAGCATCATTCCCCTTGATAATCCCTCTGGCTTGAGTGCCGATCCCATTTGCGTTCAAGGTAAGGATGAAGGCCACGTCACCCAGTATCGTCGGAATTCGCTTTCCGAGAGGAAGCAACGAATAGGCCAATACTTTCGCGACAAGATCAAATAGTAGCAGCACGAGAACCAATCGGTACTTTCTCATCTCCGGCAAGGCTCTGGTTAAGCACTTATCGATACCGACCAAGTTGGCAACTCCTGCCAGGGCGGCTTAGTGCGAAACAATATGGGAGGTAGTTCATTCCGCACCCGGTGGCAGGGACGCAAGGATGGACTGGACCATGGGCTTCAAGGGCGGCACATGATCGCGTGCGGTTTCGTAGACACGTGCCCAGTTGACCTCGAAGTAATCATGGACGAGAACGTGGCGCATGCCGGCGATGAGCTTCCATGGAACGTGGGGATTCCGCTCCTTCAGCGTGGCGGACAATCGCCAAGCCGCTTCGCCGATAATCTGGATGTGGCGGAGCATGTGGGAGCGGAGGAATTTATCGGCGTCGTAGACGTCCCGTGTCGCCGGGGTTGTGTCGATCACTTCGTCAATGGCTTCGAGAATGTCTTGCAGAAGCAAGTGGTCGGCTCTCACAGGGGAATCGCCTCCTTCATGGCGTGGCGGCGGAACCGTTCCCGCATGCCGTCTTCGTCGATGACGTCGACCTTGACGCCCAGCAACTCCCGCAGGTCCATCAGCAACCCGCCGTGATCTAACAGGGACCGGCCGGGGTCGAAGCGGACGATGATATCCAGGTCGGAGTTTTCCGTGGCGTCGCCGCGGGCAACGGAGCCGAAGATGCGGACATCGTGGGCCCCGTATCGGCGGGCGATTTCCAGGATCGCCTCGCGTTTGCCCTGAATGGCCTCTTTGGTAATCATGGCTCTATGATACCCGACGCGGACAGCAAATCCGACGCCATGTCCTCTTATTCTATCTTCTTCTCTTCCCTACTTCCTACCTACCAACTACTACTTCCTTCTTCCCTTCTTCTACTTCGCCACCTTCCAGCCGCTGTATTTCAGGTCGAAGAACAGCTTGTCGCCGGGCAGGACGAGGATTTTTTCCAGGCGGAAGAGTTTGCCGTTTACGGGCAGTGTTACGCGGATGGGCGCGGCCCCGGCGGCGCGGGCTTGGGCATCCACTCGCGTGTTCATGGCCTGCTGCATCTGCTGGGAATCCTTCTCGGCGTTGATTGTCACCACCTGCCGGCCCGTCGCGGCCGCCATCGCGGTATAGCTCTCCACCACGTTCATCGGCCCGCTGAAGCCAGAGGCCCCCCAGCCGATGGTGTAGCTGCCCTCGGTCGGCGCGTAGAGGCTGAACATAACGTGCAGGCTCGGCACGTTGCAGCTTGGAAGCTCGACGTGCAGCGTGCCGTGTTCAGCCGCGGCCGCCGCCGGGGCCTCGACGTAGACGACCTCCACCGGGAACGCCTCAAGCTCCGCCGATGTCCGGCTGCTGCGGATCAGCGGGATCAGCACGTTGCCCTTATCGTCCTTGGCGGGCGAGGCGGTGTTGCCCGCCACCGAGAGCGACCAGGTTTCCGACCCGGCCGGCATCTGCATCCGCAGGAACTGGTTGCGGTTGTTGCGCACCGCGTAGGTTACCTTCGTCATCCGCCGGCCGTCGGGCAGTTGCATCGCCGTGAAGGCCGCGGAGTCCACTATCGTCGCCAGGACGGCGACTTCCTCGTGACGCTTGATCGTCAGCGGTATCGTGAACGTGCCGCCAAGGTAGCGGAAGCCCAGCAGCAGCGGCTGGTTTGTCATCGACACGATATCGGCGGGCAGTTGCCGAACGTCGATCGTCGAAGCGCCCTCGACCTTCCCGGCCGCGATCTCCGCGTTGGAAACCGCGACGACGCCCACGAAGCCGCGCTCGCGCTCCACGCCCTTTGCCTGGATGACGGGCAGGCTTGCCTGGGCCTGCGAGGTCTGCTCGTAGCTGATCCGCAGGCTGTAGCTGCCAAGCACCTCCTGCCGCAGCACGACCGTCATCTTGCCGTCCGCATCGACGCGCCAGTCCTGCACGTTCTGGCCGAACGCCGCCAGCACGCTGACGCCCTTGGGGACCTGGAGGCTAAGCTCGCGCACGGCCGAGTGAAGGATGTTGTAGTTTACGACCTCCTGGCAGAGCAGCATTCCCTCCGCCACAGCCACCAGGGTTCCGGACTCGGCGTAGAGTTTCGGCGGGGCGGCGGGGACCTTCGGCAGTGCCCGCACCCAGGATATGTTCATGGGCGCCTGCATTGGCAGGGCGGCGGCGACTACGGTTTTGGCGCCGTCGGCCTTGGAGACCAGCGACTGTGCGCCGGCGACCTTGACGTCGACGTTTTCCTGGTCGACCGTCAGGTCCACCACGCCGGAGCTCGGCAGTACGCGGACGAAGGACACGGTGTTGGTCCCGCCGCTGGTCTGCACAGCCACCGAGAACGGGATTACCACCTCGATCTCGCCGGACTCCTCCGTCAGCAGGGTGTAGACCGAGCCGGTGGCATTGAGGAACACGCCCTTGGGCAGCGTGGCTTGGCCCATCGCGACTGTCAGCGGCAGCACGGGGATCGTCTTCCAGCCTTTCTTGCGTAGGATGTTGATCTTCGCGGTGAGCTTCATCG
>CAZSBS010000046.1:0-14769 GCA_964605095.1 uncultured Planctomycetaceae bacterium
TAACCAATCGCCCTGGGGGCTCAAGAAGAGGTGCCAGGATTTGTCCTCGCACACCAACGACCCGCCTGCCCGCGAATTGTCTTGGCTTGACCGCCTCGGCCGGGTATACTCTTGCCCTTAACTTGCGAGATCGACCAAGCGGCCCGCCCCGAAGGCAGCGTTCTCGTGGACGGATTTCCGCGGCGGCGCCAACCTCGACCTCCAGCCAGCCTTCGTACGACAAGCTAAGCGCGGCCGGGCCGTTCGCCGCCAAATGCGCACGAACCAAGGACACCCCATGACTACATGCAGCACCATTGCCCCCGTAACAGGCCAAGCCCATCCGGACCATCCCACACACCCCCTCGGCTCTCGCGCAAAGGTTTTGCTGACAAGCGTTTTCGGTCCGTACGCCCAGGATGACGAGTACGGCAGCCGGCGGATCAACCCCATGGAGCTTTACCACAACCAGGTTACCCGCGAGCAGGGGGCCTTCTCGCTGCGGATGTTCCACCGGAGCTGGGGGCTGATGCTCATCCAGGCCAACATCGCCGCCAAATGCACCTGCCTGGATTTTCCCAAGCTCGACCGGTTCATCCAGGAATTGCAGGATAATCAGTATGACATTATCGGCATAAGCGCCATCGCCCCCAACATCGGCAAGGTGGTCGAGATGTGCAGTCTGATCCGTAAGTATCAGCCGGAGGCGACCGTTGTCGTCGGCGGGCACATCTCCAACCTCGACGGCCTGTCCGACCGCATCGACGCCGACTACGTCGCCCGAGGCGAGGGCGTGCGGTGGTTCCGCGCGTTCCTGGGCGAGGATACCGAACAGCCCATCCGCCACCCGCATATATGGTCGGCCCCGCGCAGGCGAAGCCTCGGCGTGAACATCCCCTTCAGCCCGGACAATTTGGCCGCGACGCTTATCCCGTCGGTGGGCTGCCCGCTTGGGTGCAACTTCTGCTCGACCTCGGCGATGTTCGGCGGCAAGGGCAAGTTCGTGGACTTCTACCACACGGGCGATGAACTGTTCGAGATCATGGTCAAGCTGGAGGAGGCCATGCACATGAGGTCGTTCTTTGTCATGGACGAGAACTTCCTGCTTCACCGCCCGCGTGCGCTTCGTCTGCTCGAGCTGATGAAGGAACACGACAAGGCCTGGGCGCTGTACGTCTTCAGTTCGGCCAACGCGATCAAGCTTTACAAGATGGAGGAGCTTGTCGCCTTGGGCATCTCGTGGGTGTGGATGGGCCTGGAGGGCAAGGACAGCGAGTATTCCAAGCTGAATAACACAGACACGCGGCAGCTCGTCCGCGAGCTCCAGTCGCACGGCATACGCGTGCTCGGCTCGACGATCATCGGCCTGGAGGAGCACAACGCCGACAACATCGACGAGGCAATCGACTACGCCGTCAGCCACGACACGGAGTTCCACCAGTTCATGCTCTACTCGCCGTCGCCCGGCTCGCCGCTGCACGCCGACCTCAAGCGGCGCGGCGTGATCCTCAGCGACGAAGAGATCGACCCCGCCGACGTCCACGGGCAGTACCGCTTCAACTGGCGGCACGGGTCGATCGAGCCGGGCGCCGAGACCGAGATGCTCCAGCGGGCGTTCAAACGCGACTTCGAGGTCAACGGACCCAGCGTGCTTCGCGTCGCGCGGACCACGCTTGAAGGCTGGAAGCGGTACCGCAACCATCCCGACGCGAGGATTCGGCGGCGCTTTGAGTGGGAGGCCGATGGGCTGGCGACTACTTTCGCCGGCGCCCTCTGGGCTGGGCGCAAGTGGTTCCGAAAGATCGGCAACGACCAGGTCGCGCAGCGACTGTCCGAGACGCTCAAGGGAATCTATCGCGAGTTCGGCCTGAAGGCCCGCCTCGCCGGGCCGGTGTATGGGCGCATCATTCACATGCTGCTCAAACGCGAGGACCGTCGCCTCAAGGCCGGGTGGACCTGGGAACCGCCGACGTTCTACGAGCGCAACTACCAGCAGCCCGGCGATTCATCCGCGAAAATGGCGCAATGGGTGGAGCCGGGCAAGTCGTCCGAGCCGGCAACCGTTGCGGCGCAAGCGGCCCCCGCCGCCGTTGGCGGCTGACGCACAGCGCACCCGCAAAATAGCCGCCAGGGCAAAACGCGGATTCATCGCGGAGGAAGTCGATCCGCGCTGATCCCCGCCCATTATCTCATGCTTACTTGCTTGGCCTGGCTGGATGGCAGTGATAGAATCATGCGCACCCGCGGCGGTCGCGGGCGGAAACCTGTCGGGCACGGGTGACTATTGTGCGGCACTTCATAAGGAACGACGATATGGCTCTCGGAAGAATCGGGCGATTGATGCTGGCGGCGGGGTTGTTGGTGTTGGCAAACGCGGCGACGCTTTCGGCCGCGAGGCCCTCGCCCAAGGGCAAGCCCGCCCAGTTGGATTTCACCAAGGGCGACAAGCCGATGCAGAGCCGCGACGTCAACCTGGGCGCCACCGGCATGCGAGGCTGGATGTGGTCGTGGCGCCAGCGCACGACGGATTCGCGGCAGATCCTCGTGACCGAGGTCGCGGCCGGCTCGCCCGCCGACGGGGTGATGCTCAAGGGCGACGTGATCCTCGGCATCGACTCCAAGCCCTTCGACAGTGATGCGCGAATAGCCTTCGGCCACGCTCTGACCGCGGCTGAGACGGAGGCCGGCAAGGGCCTGCTCAAGCTCATCCGCTGGCGCGACGGAAAGACGGAGAACGTCGAGCTCAAGCTCAAGGTCCTTGGCGCCTACAGCGCCACCGCGCCGTACGACTGCCCGAAGTCCAAGGCCATCTTCGAGCAGGGCTGCGCCGCCCTGGCCAAGGCGGGCCTGCGAGAAGTGTCCATTCCTAACGACTTCGCCGCGCTGGCCCTGCTGGCCTCCGGCAAGGAAGAATACCGGCCCATCCTGGCTGAGTACGCCAAGAAGGTCGCCCTGGCACTTCGCCCGCCCGAGTGGTGGTGGCATTACGGGTACGGCGACCTGTTCCTGACCGAATACTACGCCGCCACGCGGGACAAGGCCATCCTGCCGGCCCTGCGGGAGACCGTGCTGGAGATCGCCGCCTTCCAGAGCGGTGTCGGCACCTGGGGCCACGAGCACAGGCTTATCAACGGCGTCAACCTGGCCGGGTACGGCTCGATGAACCAGACCGGCCTGTGCGTGACCATTCCGCTGGTGGTCGCCCGCAAGGCAGGGCTGGCCGAGCCGCAGATCGACCGCGCCATCGCCAAGTCGGCCGCGTTCATGAGATGGTACGTCGGCAAAGGTTCGCTGCCCTACGGCGACCACGACCCGTGGATGGAGCACGAGGACAACGGCAAGAACTCGATGGGGGCCGTGCTGTACGACCTGCTGGGCGACGCCGAGGCGGCGGAGTATTTCTCGAAGATGGCCACCGCCGGCTACACCGAGCGCGAGAGAGGCCACACGGGCAACTACTTCAACGTCGCATGGGCGATGATGGGCGTCTCACGATCCGGGCCCAACGCGACGGGCGCGTACCTCAAGGAGACGGCCTGGTACTACGACCTGGCCCGCCGCTGGGACGGCACGTTCGCCCACCAGGGGATACCCAGCGAAAACGGCGACTCCTACGGCGGGTGGGACGCCAGCGGCTCGTACCTGCTGGGCTACAGCCTGGGCCTGCGGAGCCTCTATATCACCGGCAAGGCCCCCAGCAAGGCACCCGCGCTTACGGCGGCCGGCGCGGCATCCGTGATTGAAGACGGCAAGCACTTCACCCGATGGGACGGGGAAGACAGCTACGACGACATGAGCGACGCGGATCTATTCAAGCGCCTATCGAGCTGGTCGCCGATCGTCCGCATCCGCGCCGCGCGGAGCCTGGCCCATCACAAGGGCGACTACACGGACAAGCTGGTCAAGATGCTCGACAGCAAGAACGTTTACGAGGTCCACGGCGCCTGCGCGGCTCTTGGCCAGCTTGGCCCGCGGGCCGGCGCCGCGGTGGCGAAACTGCGGGAGATCCTCAAGGGCGACGATCCGTGGCTGATCATGCTGGCAGTCGAGGCCCTTGCCAAGCAGGACGACGCCACCCGCAAGGCTGTCACACCGGAACTGCTGGCGCTGGCGACCCGCAATATCAGCACCGATCCGCGCCGCCATGTCCAGCGGGCCCTGGCGACCGCCCTCTTCGGCCAGTTCCCAGGTGGGCCAAAGGGCATCTTCGCCGATTCGATGGATTATGACGGCGACGAGAAACTGCTGGTCGCGGCCTTCGGCGCCATCCTGAAAAACGAGGACGCCCGGACCAGGGGCGTGCTGTCCAGCGCCGTCGAGAGCATAAAGGACGGCGACCAGCTTGCGGCCTGCCTGCCCGCGGTCCTCGATGCCGCGCGGACCCTGGCCCCCAGCGACGAGATGTTCGCCGACCAGATCCGCACGGCCTGCCTGCACCTGTTGGCCAAGATGCGGATCAGCGAGGGCATGCAGTTCTGCGTCGACCAGATCGACCTGGACCGATGGGGTTCGCGCGTGCTGCCATGCCTTGTCGCCCTCAAGAAGTACGGCTCAAACGCCCAGCCACTGCTGCCCAAGCTCCGCGAGCTGCGCCAGCAAATCGCCGCCCAGCGTGGCGAAGACGAGTCCAAGACCACCAACCTCGCCGCCTTCGACGACGCTATAAAGACGATCGAGAACGACAAGAACCCGCCAAAGCTGCGAACCGCACAGGAAGCAATCCGGCAAGCGAAGCAAGACGCCGGGCCGTCGCGATGATATTATTATTCAGAGGCCGCGGATGGGCCTTCGGTCAGCAGTTCAGGGAGCACGATCATGAAAAGAGCGATTCTTCTTGTAAGCCTGTTGCTGGCGACAATGGGCAGCCTGGCTGGGTGCGTCAAGGTTGATGCCAAGGCGCCCGAGAACATAGGGTGGGGCTCGCCGCAGCCACAGGCGTCGATTCCCTCGGCCGACCCGTCCAGTAAGGCCGACCTGCTCCGCGAGAACCAGCAGCTCCGCCAGCGAGTGGCCTGGCTGGACGAGCAGAACCGCAAACTGGCCAAGAAGTCCGGCGAGATCGAGGCCGACAAGCGAGAGATCCAGGCCGAGATGGCGAAAATCGCCGCCGAGCGCGACCGGTACATTCGCGCCCGCCGGTAGAGCCAAAGGAGACTGTCCATGTGCAGGAATGTCACATTGCTTTGTCTGCTGGGCGTCGCCCTGCTGCTGACCGGCTGCATCAACATCAATGCGGACGCCAGAGGTTTGGGAGGCCGGCAGGAAGTTCGCGAAACCCCGCCGCCCGACCCGGCCAGCGACCCGCGAAGCATCGCCGTCCTCCAGCGCGAGAACGCCCAACTCCGCCAGAACCTCGCCCAGTTGGAGCGGGATAACCGGGCCTGGGAGTCGCAAATCGACCGCCAGGAGAACGAGAAGGACGCCCTCGAGAAGCAGCGCGACAACCTGGAAGACCAGCGCGACCGCGCCAAGGATGCCCTCGACGACCGCGACTGAGCCGATCGCTTGGCCGCAAATAGCCTCGTCCATGCGTTCGAGTTTTGCGGGCATCGAAGAGAACCCGCCCTTGCAGATCTGCTCGTGCCGGGTAGACTCTTCGCTCATGGGCGTCTGAAGCGTGTTCTTGATAAGGGGCACACAAATGGGAAACGAGAATACGAGTACACCTGTCCTGTCAGGCATCTGCTTCATCGTGGCAGCCATCGTGGCAGGGGTTACTCTGTTCATTTGCGGCGCTGCCGCCATCGACGGTCACACCCTGCCACCAAATACGCTATTGGCAGGTTCGATTGCCTTGGTTGCTGCCGCCATCTCGGCCAGATCAGTTGAGGGTCGATAGAAGAAGGGGGGGGGAATAAGCAGTCCCATCTTTCCCGCGACTTCCCGGGCTGGCAGAATTTTTCCTGTTGACTTCCCCGTACAAATGACGAACATATGTACGGGCAGGGTTTGGACTGCCCTGCGGGCGGCGGAAAGTCGCCTGCCCGGCCGGAACGAAAACATACGCGTCATAGCATGCAGGCGTGACACCACGTCGCCCGCGGCCCGAGCGGTTCTTCCGACGCTCTGCCGGGAGTTGTGCCAACGCAGCCTGCCGGAACAGGCGTTGCTTCGACAGGCCGTCGAGGCGAAGGAGACATTGGCATGCTTCGAGAACTGCACATATCGAACCTGGCGATCATTGAGAACATCGACATTGAACTGGCGGGCGGGCTGAACGTCTTCACGGGGCAGACCGGCGCTGGCAAGAGCCTGATCCTAGGCGCGCTGGAGCTCCTGCTGGGCCTGCGCGACGGCGGCCAGGACGCCGCCACGTTCGTCCGTCCGGGCTGCAGCGAGGCCCGCGTCAGCGGAGTATTCGAGGTCGCCGGCGGCGACCTGGCCCAGCGGCTTGGGCAGATCCTCGATCAGCCCATCGTCGCCGGTGAGGGGATACTCATCACCCGCCGGGTCTCCTCGGCCGGGCGGTCGAGCGTCTCGGTCAACGGCCTGCCCGCGACGGCCGGCATGCTCCGACAGGCGGGCCAACTGCTCGTGGACATCCACGGCCAGCACGATCAGCAGTTCCTGCTCAAGCCCGCAAATCAGATGGCCATCCTCGACTCTTTCGCCGACGCGACCGACACGCGGCGCCAATTTGCCCAAACGCTTGGCGAACTTCGCGACTGCCAGCGCCGCCTGGCCGAGCTGCGCCAGTCCGAGGACAAGCGACTGGAGGCGCTGGAGCTCTACCGCTTCCAGATCGAGGAGATCGACTCATCTGGCCTTCACCCCGGCGAGTACGAACAGGTCCGCGACCGCTACAACGTGCTGCGCAACGCCACCCACCTTCAGGACCTGTCAACCCAACTGCTCGGCGGGCTCCGCGACGGCGAGGACACGGTGCTCGAACGCCTCGGAGTCGTTCAGCGCTGCGGCCAGGAACTGGTGCGGATGGACGCGGGCCTGACCAACCTCTCGACGCAGCTTGAGCAGGCCGGCGAGCTGCTTGGCGATGCGGCCCGCGTGCTCGACCGATACCAGGACGCGCTGGAAGTGGACCCATCCGAGTTGGCCGCCGTCGAGGAGCGGCTGGACGTGCTCAACAAAATGATCCACAAGTACGCCAGCGCGGCCGAGCCGGGCGGCGACCCCGTGGCCGCCGTGCTGGAGTACCGCCAGGAGGTTGGCCTGAAGGTCGAGCGGCTCGATGCCGCCGCACAGGCCCTTGGCGAACTCGACCGCCGGATTGCCCAGTTAAGCAAAGCCCTGGCCGTGACGGGGCAGCGGCTAAGCGCCCTTCGCCGCAAGGCGGCAGCGCGGCTCAGGCCGCTCGTCGAGGCGCAGTTCCGCGAGTTGGAGATGCACGAGGCGATGTTCGAGGTCAGCCTCACCGCCCGCGCCGCCGCCGACCCGGCCATCGACTCGACGGGCCTGGACGAGATGGAGTTCCTCGTCCGCACGAACCCCGGCCAGGAAACGCTCCCGCTCCGCAAGATCGCCAGCGGCGGCGAGATCTCGCGGATCATGCTGGCCCTCAAGACGATCCTCGCCGACAAGGACCAGGTGAGCGTCCTGGTCTTCGACGAGATCGACGCGAACATCGGCGACCGTCTCGGCGCGACCATTGGCCGAAAGATGCGAGCCCTAGCCCACGGCCAGCGCCCAGACCCAACGCGGCAAAGCAAAACAATGCCGCAGGGTCAGGCCGCGCCGCAAGCCAAGGGCGTATCGCCGGCCGGCGGCGCGACGCCCTCCGACACCGACCCGCAGGCCTGCGCCTGCCAGATCATCTGCATTACTCACCTGTCCCAGATAGCCGCCTGTGCCGACCACCACCTCCAGATCCGCAAGGAAGTGGTCGAATCCGGCGGCACCCGCCAGACCCTCGCCAGGGTCCGGGTGCTCACCGGCGAAGAGCGCGTACAAGAGCTGGCCGAGATGATGGCCGGCACGCGCGCCACCGACGCCACCATCGCCCACGCCCGCAACCTGCTTGTCCCCGCGGCCCCGAAGTGCGAACGGACTACCGCCCAGACGCAGCCTGCCCCCCGCAGCTTCAGCGAAGGAGGGAGTCGCAGAGGACAAGAGAAGGCAGTGGTAGTCAATAGATAGGGAGTAGGAGAACAGAAGAAGAATAACGCCTTCCTGCCCCCAAGGGGACGGCGTCACTACAAACGCTCCGCACACGCCAGGCTGGCGCCTCTGGCGTTTGTAGTGTGCCCGTGAGGGCATAGGCTGTTTCTTCTTTGTTGTTTTTGACCCCGTAAACGCTGTAGAAATGTCGCCATGTACAACTACCGCAAGATGACGCCTGAGCAGAGGCAGCGAGTCCTGGACGAGCGAAAGACCCAGCGTCGGTCCTGGCATGCACCGCCCCATTTAGGCAAAGGGTCGAGGGTGTATATGATCTCGGCCGCGTGCTTCGAGCACCGGCCAATCATGGCGACGGCCCAGCGGAGAACGGAGTTCATGGAGGCTCTGCTGGAGGGGCTTCAGATCGAAGTCAATGCCGACATCCGGGCTTGGGTAGTTGGCCACAATCACTATCATCTCCTGATCGAGACTGACCTTCCCACCTTCCGCGGGTGGATAGGCAGGCTGCACAACGGCAAGGCGACTGAGTGGAACCGGCAGGACGGGACGCACGGGCGGAAGGTGTGGCATCGCTTTTCTGATCGTGGGATACGATCGGAAGCCCATTACTTTTCCTCTCTGAACTACATTCATGCCAACCCTGTCAAGCACGGCTGGGTTGAAAAGGCGGACCTGTGGCTATGGAGCAGCTTGAGCAAATACCTGGATGAAGTCGGACGAACCGTTCTGACCGAGTGGTGGGCACGATATCCCGTGAAGGACTACGGACGAGGGTGGGATGATTGAATCCGCCGCTCCGCGTGTGCCAGGCTCGCGTCGCGCTTCGAAAGCGCCGCGATTGGATCGTGCCTCTGGCGTTTGTAGTGTGCCCGTAAGGGCATATTCTTCTTCTTTGTCGCCAGTGTGCCCGTAAAGAAAGAAGAAAAATAACGCCTCACGGCGTCACTACAAACGCTCCGCGTGCTCCTGGCTCGTGCCTCTGGCGTTCCGGGCGGGGGAGTTTCCCGCTCACTCGTTTCTCAGCGCGTCGAGGAGGTTTCCGCGCAGGGCGGCGGCGGCGGCCAGGTAGGTCCAGAGGATTCCGCTGGCGGCGACGGCGGCGAGGGTTGTCAGCCAGCTTGCCAGCGGCGCGGCCGCGGTCGGCGAGCGCAGGGCGGGCGTTACGGCGATGACGGCGGCGGCGATGCCGCAGATCATGCCCAGAGCGAGCAGGGTCCAGTGTTCGCAGAGGATCATCCACGTCAGGCGGGTCCTGGTGAATCCGACGGCCCGCAGCAGGGCCAGTTCACCGCGGCGTTCGAGGACGTTTCGCAGCACGACCACGCCGATGGCGACGCAGCCCAGCACGAGGCCCAGCCCGCCCAGCGCGGCGAAGATCGACAGGTACGTGTTCTGCACCTCGGCGAACATCGCAAGCCTTTCGGCTGCGCCGGTAAGCGCCAGGCCGTTATTGGCCAGGGCGGCCATCAGGTCGCGGCGGACTTTCTCGGCCTCGGCCGGCGGGGCGTCCACCAGCATCGCGCGGTATCCGCTGGCCGACGGGAACAGCCGGCGGAAGTTGGCGTCGGAAATCAGCAGGCTGCCCTGGAGGATTGAGCTGTCGATCTTGGCGACAAGCCGCAGTTTTACGGCCCGGCCGCGCTCGTCGAGGACCGTTACATCCTGGCCGAGGTTCTTGTGCAAGGCCCACTGGAGAGTCGGGTCGTCGCCGATTGCCGGCACGGCCCCGTCGGGCAGGTTGGCGTCCAGCAGCAGCCAGGGATTCTTAGTATCGGTGGCGCCAGCCGCGGCATTGGCGCCGGCACCGGGCCATTTCTCGACGAACGAGAACCGCCCATCCAGCCTGGCGGCCTTCACGCCGAGCACGCGCGGGCTCTGTGCGCGGTTGAGGTTGAGGCAACTCGCGTCGTCGCCTTCATGCAGCCGCAACTCAACGAAGCTTACACCGCGAACCTCGTTGGGGTCGATAGCGGGCAGTTGAGGCCCGCCGGCGGTCCGCTGGCCGCGAGCGAAGGCGTTTAGGTCGTGGAGGATCGGCGTGGCTGACTCGCCGTACAGGGCGAATCCGCCGGTGCCGCTGGAGCGGCTCAGGGCCTCGGCGTGGGGGTCGAGGCGGAAGACCTCGACCGCGGCGACCAGGAATATTCCGCACGCGAGCAGCCCAACCGTGGTAAGGCTCCGCCACCTCCGCAGGCCGGCCGAGCGGACGCCCAGTGCCGCGAGGGACACCGGCCCTGCGCGGCGGGAAACTCCCAGCTTCGCGAGCAGCCAGTAGCACCACGACAGACCGCCCAGCAGCACAAGCCCGCCGGCACCAAAGAACTCACCCGCGGCCGCCATGCCGGTGGCAGACCCGGCGGACTTCACGATCACGATCGCCCCGCCGATGCACAGCCCACCGATGATCAGGCCCGCGCGTCGCTTGCCCCGCCCGGCCGGGCCGGACACCCGGCCCTGTGCCCCGGCCGAGAGAAGCTCGCGCGGCGTGGCGCGGCCCTGGAGCCATAGTGTTATGAGCATTGCCGCAACCGCGACCGCCACGCCGATGGCGGCGCCCATCGCAACGGTGGCGGGCTCGGCGTGGTAGAGGATTCTCGACGACGCGGCCGCGCCGCGCCAGACGCCGCCCAGGCCCGCCAGCACGACGCGGGTGTAGCCGAGCCCTGCCGTGGCCCCGACGACCGCCCCGACGACCGCGAGCACGCCGCCCTCGGCGAGCATCCACCGCCGCACGCGCCACGGGCGAAAGCCCACCGCCAGCAGCAGGCCGACCTGCCTGCTTCGCTGCTCGATGCCGAAGACGAACAGCAGGCCCGTCAGCAGCACCGCGGCGATGATCAGGAAGAAGCTCAGGCCCAGGAACAGCCCGCCGAAGTCGCTCGTCGGCTCCGCGGCCGCAAGGGCCTGCTCACGGACCGGCGTGAAGTACATGCCTATTTGCCTGGGATCGATTCGCTGGATTATCTCGGCCGCGAGGGCCTCGCCGGCGACGTCGTTCACGTATCGCACGGCCGTGAGTTCGCCGAAGCGGTTGCCCCACATTTTTTGCGTGGCCGCGGGGGCCTCGCCGGCGACGTCGTCCGCATATCGCACGGCCGTGAGTTCGCCGAAGCGGTTGGCCCACATTTTTTGCGCGGCCGCCAGGGTGAGGAAGGCTTTTGGCGTGCCGCGATGGGTGTTCCAGTAGTCCACGTCTTTTGGGCGGAGCTTGTGGGTGTCTACTTCGACGCCGGGCCGCCAGTCGAGGCAGTTGTTCACATCGGCCAGGCCGGGGAAGTCGGGCATGAGGTTGAGGTCGTCGGCAGCCCCGGCGATGGGGACGACTCCGCGTACGCGGAACGTGGCGGAGCCGGTATCGAGCGTCCGCAGCGGCCCGAGCGTGCGGTAGGTAAGTGTGACCTTATCGCCGGGCTTTGCGGCGAGGTCTTCGGCGAGCCATGAGTTCAGGATGATCTCATCGTCGGTCATTTCCGGCGGCAGGAGGCTGGGGGGCGAGCCTGGGCGATTGGCGTCCATTCCGGCCAGGATGCAGTATGGCGCGGCGCGGTCGCCGAGGCGGACCTCATCGACGAAGTACGCAAGCACGCCGAGGGCGTGGTCCACGCCCATGGCGGCCCGGCCAACGTCGCTGTCGAGGAACACCCGGGCGGTGCGAAGCTCTCGCACGCCGGAGCCGAGGTCGCGAAGTTGGAGCCCCGCATCGGCCAGGCGGAGATGTTTTCGCAGGGCGGCGTTTGCCTGACTGACGGTCGGGGCGCGAGGGTCTCCCGCCCCCGCTACCAGCAGCACGTTGGCCTTGCCCGCCAGCTTGACGGCCTGCTGGAGCGTTGCGAGCGGCACGAATGCCGTTTGCGGGGCGAGTTGATTGGCTCGCAGGCTGAACCGGCCGAAGTGCGAATCGTCGACGATCGCGCGGATGGTTACGCGAATTGCGGCGACGGCGTCGCGGTCGGTCGAGAGCGGGGCCTCTCGCGGCAGGCCGGAGGGGACCGGCACACGGAGCAGGATAACGTCGCCGACGCCCACGCCGAGTTGGCGGGCAAGGTGGTCGTTTATCACGGCCTCGTCTGGCGCGGCCCCGGCGAGCGGGTCGGCCACGCCGCCGATGGCCCAGAATCGCTCATCGGCGCCGACGACCTGCACGTTGTTGGCCAGTCCGGCGGAGTCGGGAGTCTTGGCCGAGCCATCCAGCAGCAGCATGGGCGCCAGCGGCACGGGCACATCCGCCTGCATGGACGCAGCCAGGTCTGTCCGTAGCGTGCCCGTAAGGGCATCTTCGGCAGGATAACGCCTTACGGCGTCACTACGAACGGCCTTGGCGCGGAAGAACCTATCCGCCGACGACATGGCGAGCGTTGTCTGGCCAAGCCTTCGCAGCGCCAACGTGCCCAGCGTGTATCGCACGGAATCGCCGACGACCAGCGCTCCGACCAGCACAGCCGTCGCCACGGCGGCGCCGGCCACCACGCCGAGGTGCGTGCGCCAGTAGTACGCGGCGCTGCGGACAATGAGCTTGACGGCGTTCATGCGATTGCCTGCAATTCCGTGAGTTTGCCCGCCCGCAGCTCGAGCCGGCGCCCCATGAGAGCGGCCAGGTCGAGCGAGTGGGTAACGACGATGAGCGTGACGGACTCGTCGCGGTTGAGCTCGACCAGCAGCCGGCCTAGATCGGTGGCGCTGGCGCGGTCCAGCGAGCCGGTCGGCTCGTCAGCCAGCACCAGCCGGGGCGAGTTTATCAGCGCCCGCACCACGGCTGCTCGCTGGCACTCGCCGCCGGAAAGCTGTCCCGGCCGGTGGTGCAGACGATGCGAAAGCCCGACGCGCGTGAGCAGCCTTATCGCCTCGGCCTCGCCCTGGGCGGCGGTTTGCCCCCCGCCGGCGGCCAGGGTCGGCAGCAGAACGTTTTCGAGGATCGTGCATTGCGGCAGCAGGTGGTGGAGCTGGAATACCAGGCCGATCTGCCGGGCGCGAATGGCGGCGAGTTGCCTGTCGGTCATCGTCGAGAGGTCCCGCCCGGCCAGGAGAACCTTGCCGGACGTCGGCCTGTCCAACGTGGCGATGATGTTCAGCAGCGTGCTCTTGCCGCACCCGCTGGGTCCGATGATCGCCAGCGACTGCCCCGCCGCGACGCGCAGGTCCAGCCCGTCAAGCACGCTTGGCCCGGCGGCGCCCGCCACGCCGGGATAAGCCTTGCCAACCCCAACAAGCTCCAGCAGCAATCCGTTTTCGGTCATAGATACCTCATTGTCAGTTTAAGCCACGCCGAGCTCGTGGCAGAGGCCTTCGACTTTGCGGGCCATGGCTTCGGGGGAGAAGTTCTCGATCACGGCTTTTCGCCCGGCCTGGCCGATCTTTGCGGCACGGGCCGAGTCGCCGAGCAGTTCGGCGAGCTTGTCAGCCAGGTCGGCTGGGGCGTTGGGCTCGTGCAGCAGTCCGCCGGCGGTGGCGGCAATGAGCTCGGGGAATGCCCCGTGTGCCGGCAGCACCACCGGCACGGCGCAGGCGAGGCTTTCCAGCACGAAGAATCCGAAGGCCTCGCCTTGCCTGGTCGGCACGGAAAGCACGCTGCACGACTGGAGGAACTCGAGCTTGTGGTCGGGGTGGAAATCCTCGGCGAACTCGGTCGCGGCCGAAAGCCCCGCCTGGTCGAGCCGGCGGCGGACCCGGCGAACGAAGGGTTCGTCGGCCTCGGTGGCGCCGCCGAAGATTCGCAGGCGGACGTCGTCGAACCCGCCGCGGCGCCTCAGCAGCACGAATGCCTCGGCGAGGGTATCCAAGCCCTTGCCGGCGGTCATCTGCGACATGAACCCCACCGTCCGGGCGGCAGGCGGGGCAGAGGCCGGGGCAAGCCCGGCCGGGTCGATGGCATTGTGGATCACGCGGAATCGCTCGCCGGGCAGGGCCAGTCGCTGCTGCATCCGCCGACTGTAGAAATCGCTCGGTGCGATGAAGGCGTCGATCTCCGCGGCGCGGGCGCGTAGGATTTCCCACGCTTGGCCGCGGTACGGCTCGTCGAGGCTGTCGATGTAGCCCTCCTCGTCCTGGAGCGAGCAGACGACCGGCACGGCGAGCACCTGTTTGATCCGCCGGACCAGCCCGGCCAGAAGCACGTTGGACAGCGAGACGACGTCCGGGCGGTCCTGCTCAGCCAGGAACGTCACGAGTCGGTCGAGTTCCTTGACCTGCCGGCCAAGCTCGCCGCGGAGCATGGACAGCATGGTCTGGGCCACGTCGGGGGCATTTGTCATACCGGCCTTCCTGCCGGCCCAGCCAAGCAGCCGGGGCGAGTCGAAGATGCGGTCCAGCCAGCGTGGCGTCCAGCGGAAGAAGCGGCTCTTCTGCTGGAGGTAGACGTTGATGCCGCCGAAAAAAACTTTTCCCCTCAGCCGCTCATCGACGGCCGCGTCGGTCATCATCGGCAGGTAGAGCGGCACGCTGGAAGCGTCGTGGCCGATCAGCCTAAGCGACAGAACCAACTCCGTGTCGCGCAGGCAGTTCTCGCAGTAGAAATTGTCGCCCGCTCCCGGACTAAGGTGTACGAACTTCATTGGCTTCTCTCCAACGGCAAAAGAAGAGTCTCACGCAGAGGTCGCAGAGAACGCAGAGAGGAAAAAGAAACAAAAGAGGCTTTTGAGGGGGATTACCGGATTATAAGATTACATGGATTAAGAAGAAGTTTATATCTGCTTCTATCCATGTGATCTTATAATCCAG
>CAZSBS010000046.1:14869-23273 GCA_964605095.1 uncultured Planctomycetaceae bacterium
TCGAAGGCGTACAGATACCCGTCGTCGCAGCCGACGATCACCAGTCCGGCGCCGACGGCGGCACTTGAAGTCACCGCCTGGCCGAGGTCGTACGACCACACGAGCCTTCCATCGGCCAGGCTCACCACACAGAGTCTGCCGTCGTTGGAGCCCACCACGGCCCGCTGGCCGCAGATCACCGGCGAGCTGTTGATCTCGTCGCGCGCGGCGAAGGTCCACAGCTTCTTGCCGGTGGCTCTATCGAAGCACAAGAGCCTTCCGTCCTGGCAGCCGGCAAGGACGCGGTCGATCCCGACGGCGGGGGAGGAATTGAACGGGCTGTCAACCTTGATCCGCCAGACGATCTTGCGGGCGGCGACGTCTATGCAGGCCAGTTCGCCGTCGTAGTTGCCCACGAAGGCAAGCTTGCCGTCGAATGCGGGCGTTACGGCCACGTACGCGCTGGTCGCCACTGCGCCGGCGTCCTTGCCGCCGGCGGTTACCGCATGCAGCGAACTGTCGCAGCTTCCGAAGACGATCAGCCCGCCGGCGACCGCCAGGCCGCCGTTGATGTAGTTGTTGGCCGGGTATTTCCAGGCCAGCGAACCCTTGGCGGCGTCGAGGCAGTAGACGTTGTAGTCGTGGCTGCCGACGACCACGCGGGCCGGGCCGCCCCCGTTGGCATCGAGAAGGGCGTTGGCTGAGCCGACGAAGCGGTCCTGAGCCTCGAACTGCCAGAGCTTCCGACCCGTGGCGGCGTCGAGGCAGTAGAAGAACATGTCGTCCGAGCCGACATAGATTTGCCCGTCGAGGTACATCGGCGGGGCCTGGATCTGGTCGCCGGCGGTGAAGGCCCAGACTTTCCCACCGGTAACGGCGCTGAGGCAGTAGACGTTCGCGTCGTCGGAGCCGAAGTACACCCGCCCGTCGGCGATGACGGCTGAACTCGAGATGGCTTGGGCGGTCTTGAAGCGCCACCGCACTCGCATCGCGTCGGGAAGCTCGCCGCCTGCGACGCCCATCATGCCGGCGCCGCCTCGATACGTCGGCCAGTCGCCCGTCGGCAGCGCCCCGGCCGGGGCAGCCAGGCCTCGCTGACCATCGGCGAGCAGTCCGCTACCATCCGGCGAGGCGTTCATGACCACCACCACTGCCGCGGCGCCCGCCGCCGCCAGCACCAGACCTGCAAGAACCGCCTGTTTCATCTCTCAATAGCCTCGCGCAGAGTATCGCAATCGCACGGAAGTAGGGCGACATGGAATTGTAGCATAACCAGATCAAACCCCCAGCGCCTTGCGTGCGATGGCCAGGGCCGAGACGGTGAAGATCAGCGGGTAGAGGCGTTCGAAGTACCACAGCTTGGCAAAGTACAGGCCGATGGGAGCGGCGGGGAAGTCCCGCCCGCCTCGCGTGCGGGTGATAAGCCAGTTTGCCGCCGCGGTGACGGCGGCCCGTAGTCGTTCTGGCGCGATGGCAGGGGTTAACGCCGCGGACGGTGCGTCGATGGCTGACATCAGGCTGGCCAGGGCGTCGAGGGCCAGGGCGGTTTCCTCAATGGACGGTGCGATTTTGGCGGCGCCGCCGAAGCCGCCGTCAGGCCCCTGGCAGTCGAGCAGGAACTCCGCGCCTCGGCGGATGCACTCGGCAAGGTCGCCGCGCCCGGCGGGTCCTTGCCACATGCGGACAAGCGCCAGCAGCACGCGGGCGGTGCCGTAGACGGGGTTTGATTCGCCGGGCGCATCCTGGTTGCCGAACCAAAGCGGCGTCCACTGCCCGGCCGGTCCCTGGGAGCGGATGAGGAAGCGCACGGCCCGTTCAATGCCACCCCGGACTTTCGGGCGCAGCTCGGCCGGCAGGTCGGCCAGCCAGTTGGTCCAGGCCAGCAGGGCGTGTGCGGTCAGGTCGTGGCAGGAGCGGTCGAAGGGCAGCGAGCCCCAGCCGCGGCAGAAGGTCGGCATGCCGCCGTCGCGGTTCTGGAGGTCCAGCAGCCAGCGGCACCCCTCGGCCGCGGCGGCGATGCTTCGTGAGTCGTAGGGCGCCAGGCGGGCAAGGGCGCGAAGCGCGCCGGGCGTGTCGTCGGCGTCGGGCACGCCGCCGGTCAGGTTCGTCCACGCCCATCCGCCCGGTGCGGCCTGGGTGTAGGGGTGCTCGCGGCGGTACTGGCAGTCCAGCAGCCAGTCCCGCAGGTGAGCCCGCTGGGGTCCGTCGAGCGCATCGTCCGGCAGGGCGTTGACCGACAGCGTGGTGACCCATGTCGCGAGATTGGTGTCGATTGGCCAGGCGCCGTCCGGGCGGGCAGTCTCGCGGAGGAACTCCGCGGCGCGGGCGATTGCCTCCTCGGCGGGCTTCGACGGCGTGGCGGCGCCCACGTAAGGGGTGCCGAGGGCGTGCAGGGCCGAGAGGCTCATCAGCACGAAACTCGTCAGCGGGGCCGCCTCGAGGTATCCGCCGCTTGCCGGCTGGATGTCGCGCAGTTTGGCGAGCGTACTGTCGCGGGCGAGGTTTCGCAGCAGCCTTGCCAGCGGGTTCCGCGTCGGGCGGTGCGCGTGGCGGACCTGGCCGATGGCTATCAGCGCCGGCAGGGCGTAGCTGACCACCGGCAGGCGCAGGCACCGCAGCGCCCTATGGCTAAGCGCGCCAAGCTCGAATGGCAACTGCGCGACGTGCTTCCAGCAGGCCGGCTCGGGTCCGAGCTTGCCCGCAAGGGCGGCCATCGTAAGGATCGGCGCGGAAAACGTCCGGTCGTTTCCGTAGCGGACCCGAACTGCCGCCGCGATGTCCTCCGGCGCCAGCGAGCCGCACTGCCGCTCTACGTATGCCCCGGCCCGTTCGACCGCTATGCGGCGGGCGTCGCTGCCGGCAGGCTCCCCGGCCGAAAGCGCGCACCAGCACAGCACGGTTGTCGAAAGGTTGGAGCGGCTTGCCGTGGTGTCGCCCCATCCGCCGTCACTGCATTGGTGGGCCGTCAGCCAGTCTAGCGCCCGTCCGACGATCTCCGCGCACTGCTGCCCGCCGGCGCGGCCAAGGGCGAATGCGGCCACCGCCGTGGACAGTGCGCTGCTGGACAGCCAGCCTTCCCAATGCCCCTCGGCCGTGCGGTGCGAAAGCAGCGTATCGACCGACGCCGCCAGCGCTAACCGCAAAGCCGTGCCATCAATGTCCGTTTGGGTGTCCATTTCCACAGTGCAGCTTACCCTGGGGGGCCGGACTGTCCAATACCAACCAGGTCAGCACCCGAGGCCGACAATCCATTACGGCGTTACTCATGGCAAGGGAAGCGGATACATCAAAACTGATTCACGTGGCATGAAGAATTCTTCGTCGCTGGAGAAGAAATGTACGGTTAACAGTGCGCCCTCTGCGTGAACACGTTTCTTCTTTTCCCGGCTACCGGCTATCGGCCACCATGGGGTATCCCGTGACGGTAAGGAGTCGGCGGAGGCGGACCTGGACGGTCTCGGCCGGGGCGGTGAAGGCCAGTCGCAGGCCCACGTCGGCGTAGCCGGCGGAGGCTTCGGCGTAATCGACTGCTTGGGCGACGTCGATGGGGATCCGCGGGGCCGACAGGGCCGAGCCGCCTATCACGCGGACCTTGTCAGCCGACGCGGCCAGCAACTGCTTTAGCTGGTCGGCGTCGCCCTGCCACTTTGCCAGCGCGGCGGGGTCATCGTAGGTGAACTCGGCGACGTTGCCGACGAGGTTCCGGAACTCGCCAGGCTTGGCGCTACCGACGGGGGTGAGCCACAGCACGCCGTCGTCGCCCGGCCTGCTCTTTGCGTCGCGCCCGGTTAGCCGCTGCGTGGCGCCTTTGGGCCAGAACGCCCCGGCGTCGGGGTAGTGGTCCTCCGGCGCGGACAGCCGGCCGGCTTCCTCAAGCTTCTGGATGTGGTCTTTTTGCTTCTGCCAGGTCTGGTCGCGGAGGTTGGCGCCGGCGGCGGGGTCGCCCTTCAGCGTCGCCCTGGCGGCGGCCCATTCGTCGCTGGCCGGCAGCCGGCAACCGAGCAGGTGGGCGAAGTAAACCGCCCCCGCGGCCGAGATGTGCTGCATGGGCACGGCGGGACCCGGCGAGCCGGCCTTTGCGCCGGCGTAGTAGAAGTCCGCGGCGCTGAAGCCCAGCGGCAGCCTCACCCACGCCGTCGCCTCAATGACTTCGCCGCCGGGATTCAGGTCCCACGTTCGCGGCCCGAGGCGAGAATCGGCATCGGGCGAGTCGAAGGTCCGCAGCAGTTTCTTGATTGCCGGCCAGTGCTTGCCCGCCGCGACGGCCTGGATGGTCTGGATAAAAAGCCCGACGGGCGCCTCGGTTGTGCAGAGGTAGCTTGCGGGCTTGCCCTTCGGCTCGACGCGGATGAACTCCATACTGTAGCGGTTGTCGTGGTCGGCGGGCCAGTCAAACCGCACGCTCCTGGAGTCCCGCGAGGCCTGGGGCTTCCACCCAGCCAGCGCGGGTCCGGCCTTGGTGAGGTCGGCGCCATCGTCTCGCGACGCGGCAATGGCGGAGAGCTCCGCCAGCAGGCCGGCGACGGGTTCCTTGTCGGCCAGGCCGGGCGTCTTCCGCGCGGTGGTCACAAAGTTTCGCACCCGCTGGCGCACGGCCTGGTCGTCCGGTGGTGAGGCGGTGATGTCGAGTAGATCGTGCCGCAGCTCGCGAAACTCCATGCGGAAGTTGCACGCCGGGGAGAGCGAGGCCGCCTGGTTGGCGTCGAGGAAGAACTGGTCGGCGCGGGCGACGGCGACGTCGATCTGGCCCGGGTCGCTCAGCGCGAGGAAGTGAGTCTTCCATCGCAGGCGGACCTGGCTGACAAGCTCGTCGGCAAGCTGCTTTCCGCGAGTGGGGTCCTTCTCGGCGATCCGGGCGTAAACGTTGCTCAGGTCGCGGTGGAGGGTTCGTTCGATGTTGAACGATTCCCTGTCGGCGGGCCAGCCGGGCAACTGGCCCAGCCGCTTCCAGGCCGTGCGGCCGGCCTCGAAACGGTCGGTCGCCATTGCCGCGGCCTCGGACGCGAGCTTGACGGGGTCGCTGAGTTTGGCGATTTCCTCCAGGCGATCGACCCGCCGAGTCACCGGGGCGAGGGCCTCGACGAGAGCCTGGTCCCGCCATATCGGTTGGGACCGCCACTCTGAGTAAAGCTGCGCGATGGTCTTGTCCTGTCCGGCGGGCTTTTCATCCAGCCCGGCCCCGAGCCTCAGCGCATCGTCGATCGCGTTGAACGCGGCCAACACGTCGGCGGCCCGCTTTTTCCACGCCTCGAATCCGTCGGCGAGTTTCTTGAACTCGGCCTCGAACGCCTCGTCGCGTACGATCTCGTCGTCCTTCCAGCCGAGGTGCGAAAGGGCTTTTTCCATCACAGCCTCGCGCTGGCGCATCGTCACGTCGCCGACCACCTGGCGGTTCCAGTCCTTATCTCGCGGCTGGACGCCAAGCTCGGGCGGCAACTGCTTGTCCAGCTCGACCAGGTCCTTCTCGAGCTTCTCGACCTTGGTCGTCAGCCTGGCCATGTCTTGGAGCTTCATGAACTCGCCGCATCGCTTGGACCAGTAAGCGTTGATTTGCTCGGACCGGGCCGAGATGGTTGTGGGTATGTTCGCTATGTACGCGTCGCGTCCGCCCGCGGCCCGCGCCAGCGCGGGGCCTACCTGCCTGGCAAGCTGTGTCACTTTGGCTGGGAAGGCGGCCGAGGCCTCGGCGATGCGGCTCTTGTGCTCGCGGTCCCATCGCAGGGCGAGCAGGTCTTTTTGCTCGGCCTGGAGTGCCGCGAACTGGGCTTCCATGGCTGGAGCGTCAGGCGAGGAGTACTTCTTCTTGAGGTCGTCGATCTTTCCGGCGAGGGCCGTGAGCTCCTGCCGGCGGCGCTGGGCCCAGTTGTCCTTGGTTCGCGGGTCGGCGGCGGGGTCCAGCCGGGCGAACTGCTCGCTGCGGATGGATGCAAGCCAGCGTGGGAAAATCTCGCCGGTCGCCAAATCCTGGGGCTCTGGGGGCCCGCTGAGCAGCGGGTCCTTCTCGACAGCCGGCATGTCGAGCTTGTCTCGCCAGTTGTCCTGGACGAACGCGACGAGCGGCGAGCCGAGCGAACGGGCATCCTTGAGCCGCCCACTCATTGTGGCCAGGTCCCTCTCGGTGCCGGAGCCGGGCGGCGACTTGGCGAACGTGGCGACATAGTCGCCGAATCGCGCCAGCACCGCGTTGCCGGACTGCCGCAGCACGTCGGCCTGCTGCTGGACTTCCTTCAAGACGCCCTCGAGTTCGGCAGCCTTGCCGGCAGCGTCGAGCACCTCGTCTATTCGTCCGGGCAGGTCCGGCGCCTGATCACTGGGCTCGGGTGAGGTGATGTGCTCGACCCGCGCGACCACCGTGGCGAGATAGTCCGCCTGGAGCAGCCAGTTGCGTTTGCGGTACGTCCCGGCCAGGCCCTGCAGGTTCGTCAGCGCGGGCCAGGACGCGGGCAAGAGGCTTTCGCGGATTTCGCCGAGCGCCTTTATGGCCTTGGCGGTTTTCTCGATGCCCTCGGGCGTCCTAGCGCCGGCCGGCGGGGCGTCGGCCAGGTTCTTCAGGTGCCTGCCCGTGACGGACGCGATCTGCTTGGGATCGAGCACCAGTTCGTGATCGAACACCTTCCGCAGCACCGGCACGACCGTAGCAGCCAGGTGGGGGTCTTTTGCCCACCGCTCCACGCGTTGCTCGTTGGCGTCGGCCAGGAAAGGCGTGAACCAGTTGAATGACTCCATGCACAGGTCGCGCCACGCCTTGGCGTCGGCGGGTTTCATCGTCGAGCCATCCGGGCCGTTGCCGTCCGGCCTGTGGGTTCCCGTCGTCGGCGCGGGCGAAGGCCAGAACTTTGCCAATGCCACCACCAGTCCAGCCAGAAGAGCAAGGATTGCCACGACTATCAGGGCGGTGCGGAGGGTCTTGCTTCGACCGATGGACGCGATCCTGTCAGGGACCTCGCCTCCGTCCTTGCGGAGCCTCCTTGGCGCCGCGGCGGCTGGTCTCAGGACGACCTGCTCGAGCTTGCCCGCCTTGGCATCGTCGATGAGTTGATTGGCGCGGGCGCGGAAGGCGTCGTCGAGGGTGTAGGGAATCTCGCTGGCAAGCGGCAGGGCTTCCTTCGAGGCCTGGAAGCAGAAGAACTGGTTCGGCGCCGGTTCGCCGACGATGATGTCCAGCCAACTTTGGCCGGCACGGTACATCGCCCAGACCTCCGTGGCCGGGTCCAGGCTGGTGAACAGAAAGCTCAGCCAGCGCGGGATAATCTCTTCCGGACTGTCGCCGCAGGCTGGAACTCGCATCTGCATGGGCCGGAGCGTGCCGTTTCTCGCGGCGGCGGCGTAGTTCCCGCGGGCGTAGTCGCTGGTCTCTCGCTCCATCTGGTAGAGGATCCGCAGGAGCCCCTCGTGGCCGTCGAGCATTTCGGGGCAGTCGGCGAGCTCCGCCACGGCGGCAGGGGATACGACGAATGCCCCGTCGCCCGCGCCGGAGGACTCGGCCAGGTCGCGCAGCTCGCGCCGCGCCTGGTCGGTGATCGCGACCACCTCGTCGGCGGTGGCTACGGCCTTGCAACGGGACTCGACCTCGGCCAGCCGCGGCAGAACCTCGCGCAGGACCCACGGCAGCGGCATGTTGCTGCACTGCGCACAGACAACCATGGGATACCGGCTGCGGCCCTTGCCGTCGGTGCTGGACCACAGCCGGCCTACGACGATGTCGCCGGCGGTCCGGCAGAGAAGGACGTGGTCGAAACCGTCCACACGTTGGGCGCCGCTGAGGTTATCCCACGCGCCGCCGTCGATGGTCCCGCCGATGCCCTGCACGTAAAGCAACTGCTTGAGCGACGCCAAGTGCTCGGTCTCGATGCCGATGTCCTCGATATGGTCGTTCCAGCCGGGGTGCTTGCCGAAGGCCGCCAGGAAGACCTGGCCGGCCGCGCGATCATCTCTATTGCCCCGTGGTAGACTCAAATTGGGCGCCTCTTAATCCAGTTAGGATGATTCAAATTCGAATCTCGAAACTCGAAATCCTAAATAATTTCAAATCTCAAAATACAAATGCCTCAAACCGTCAGTTAGGTGGATCATTGATATATCCATCTGACACTTCCCGTTTCGTGCTTCGGATTTCGAATTTCCGCCGACGGCAAGCCGGCGGCGTCACGGCCACTGGTCAAGCTTCGGCAGCGGCTTGGCGAACTCAAGCTCCAGCCACAAGGACCTTGGTTTGGACTCGGTGTCTTGGATGACCACCTGGGCGTTCCACTTGAGCCCCTTCTCGTCAGCGGGCTTTGCCTTCAGCGCGTGAATCATGCGAATCGCGGCCCAGGCCCCCGGTACGGTCATCGTGCGGTCGATCTTCTTGGCGCCGACGTCGGCCGGGAAGCGGTAGAACCTCAGGACTACCGAATCGTCCGGGTAGTTGACCTTGCCTACCTCG
>CAZSBS010000047.1:0-23239 GCA_964605095.1 uncultured Planctomycetaceae bacterium
CGTACGCGGGTAAGAGATGTTTCTTGCGAGGACGAGTCATGCACAAGGCCGGAACGAATCGACGGGACTTTCTGAAGGTGACGGGAATGGGTTTGGCGGCGCTGGCGATGCCGACATGGCTCAGCCATGCCCAGGCGGACAGAACGGAGCCCTGGCCGCCGGACGTGGCCGACGACTCGCCGATGCCCAACGTCCTCTGGATCAGCACGGAGGACATCAGCCCAACCCTCGGCTGCTACGGCGACGCGTACGCCACGACGCCCAACCTCGACAAGTTCGCCGCCCAGGGCGTGCGGTACAACCTGGCCTTCGCCCACGCGCCGGTCTGCGCCCCGGCCCGCAGCGGGATCATCACCGGCATGTACCCAACGAGCATCGGCACCACCTGGATGCGATGCGCGGGCGTCCCGCCGGTTGAGGCACGCTGTTTCACGGAGTATCTCCGTGCGGCCGGGTATTACTGCACCAACAACTCCAAGACCGACTACCAGTTCAGCCCGCCCGGCTCGGCCTGGGATGACTGCTCGGGCAAGGCCCACTGGCGAAACCGCCCGGATAAGCGCCAGCCCTTCTTCGCGGTGTTCAACATCACCGTCACGCACGAGTCGCAGACGCGGAACTTCAAGCCCGGACAGAGTTTCGAGCACGACCCCGCCAAGGCCCCCCTGCCGCCGTACTACCCGGACACGCAACTCGTCCGCGAGAACATCGCCTGCTACTACGACCGCATGAGCCAGCTCGACAAGCTGGCCCAGAAGATCCTCGACGACCTCGAGGCCGACGGCCTGGCTGAGAACACCATCGTCTGGTTCTGGGGCGATCACGGCTGGGGGCTTACTCGCGGCAAGCGGTTCCTCTACGAGTCCGGCCTGCGGGTGCCGCTGATGGTCCGCGTGCCGCAATCGTTACGCAAGTGGGCCGGCGCGGGCAACGCCGCCACCGTCGCGCCGGGGCGCGTCGAGGGCGATATGGTGTCGTTCATCGACTTCGCGCCGACCATGCTGAGCCTGGCCGGGGCGAAGGTTCCCGGCCACATGCATGGCAGAGCGTTCCTGGGCCCGCAGAAGCCGTCCCGCCCGCGCGAGTACGTCTTCGGGGGGCGCGACCGGATGGATGAGACTTACGACTTCAGCAGGACCGTCCGCGACAAGAAGTTCCGCTACATCCGCAACTACACGCCCTACCTGCCGCTGTCCCAGCCGATCAACTACATGGACCAGACGCCGATCCTCAAGGAGATGCGCCGCCTCCACGCCGCCGGCAAGCTGCCGGACGGGCCGCAGATGCAGTTCTTCCGACCGAACAAGCCCGTGCGCGAACTCTACGACGTCCTGGCCGACCCGCACAACGTCAACAACATCGCCGACGACCCGAAATACGCCGAGGTCATCAAACGCATGCAGCAGGCGCTGGATGATTGGCTGAAGCTCATCGGCGACATCGGCTTTGTGCCCGAGAGCGACTTCGACGCGATCAAGGGCTCCGGCAAGGCGGCCACGCCTGGCCTCGTGCCGACGGAAATCGTCGCCGGCAAGATCATGCATGTAACCATAACCTGCCCGACGCTGGGCTCGTCGATAACCTATCGCGTCGAGCCGGTAGGGGCGGCGGAGACGACCGAGGCGGTTGAAAAAAAGCCCGCAAAGGCTGCCAAGGCGGGCAAGGGCGCAAAGGCCCGCAAAGGCGCCAAGGCCGGCACGGGTGACGGCGAAGGCTGGCTGCTCTACTGCCGGCCTGTCGAGCTAAAGCCCGGCCAGGCCATCGCCGCACGCGCCTGGCGGCTGGGCTACGCGCCCAGCGAGGCGGCAACCTACACGTTCGGCGCAAAGGCAGTCGCGCCGGGCAACGCCGGCGACCCCAAGACATTCTGGCGAGAGCGGATCGACGCATCCGGCATGCTCGACCGCTGCCGCGACCTCAAGGCCTACGATGGCCGATGGGCTGACGGAGTCGAGGCCTTCACGAAGGCCCTGGCCGACAAGGACGCGCCCGTGCGCTACTGGGCGGTCATGGGGCTCGACCAGGCCGGCAAGGCCGACCCCGCCATCGCCACACGCGCAATCCCCGCCGTGACGGCCCTGAAGAACGACCCTGCCGCATCTGTCCGAGCCGCCGTGGGCGAGGCACTGTGCGACTTCGGCAAGTGCGATGACGGCCTGGCTGTCCTGCTCGAAGTCGCCACCGGCAAGACAGGCATGGGCGCATGCTACGCCGGCTGGGCGATCTGGCGGCTGGGCGACAAGGCCAAGCCCATCCTGCCCGCCCTGGAAAAATCCAACGGCGCCGACGGCCGCTACCCCAAAGACGTCATCAACCACGCGATTAAGCGGCTCAAGAAGTGACGACAAGAAACAAAGAAGAATATGCTCTGGTGCCGTTTCCCTGCCATCGGGAAACACGCCGCAAAGTTGACGGCCGCTCTGAAACGGAGTAATCTCTTGCCATGCCCATCAGCCCCATACAGCAGTATTTGCGGGAAATCGAAAGCGATTACGCCGGCGGAAAGGCGACGGAGCATACTTATCGCCCGGCATTCAAGGCACTTGTCGAGTCCTTCGGGAAGAATACCCGCGCCACAAACGAGCCCAAGCGCGTGGCCTGCGGCGCGCCCGACTTCATCGTGGAACGATCTGGAACCCAGATCGGCTTTATCGAGTGCAAAGACATCGGTGTCCGGCTTGATGAGATAGAGAAGACCGACCAGCTAAAGAGGTATTTCGCGGGCCTGGAAAACCTCATCCTTACGGACTATCTGGAGTTTCGCTACTACATCCGCGGCGAACAGAAGATGCACGTCCAGCTTGCATGCATCGACGCCAAGGGCAAATTCAGGATGATGCAGGGGACCGACGAGCAGCTTGTCACGCTGTTCGACTGCTTCGTTGTAGCCAAGCCCCCGACGATCAGCACGCCAAAGGAACTGGCCGCGCGAATGGCCAAGGTCGCCGATATTATTCGTGACGCCATCGAGAAAGCATTTGCCCAGGAAGGCGAGACTGGCACACTTCACGGAGAATACGAATCCTTCCGCGCCACAATCCTGGGCGACATGACCCCTACCCAGTTTGCCGACATGTACGCTCAAACCGTCTGCTACGGAATGTTTTCCGCCCGCGTGAACCTGCCCGACGACAAGGGAGACACATTCACCCGCGAGCACGCCGCCTACGATCTGCCCAAAACCAACCCCTTCCTGCGGGAAGTATTTGAATACATCGCGGGGACAAAACTGGACGCCAGCATCGTCTGGATCGTGGACAATCTGGCGGAGGTCCTTCGCCGCTGCGATATGCGGGCAATCCTCAAAGACTTTGGCAGCGCGACACGACAGGAAGACCCTGTTGTTCACTTCTACGAAACCTTCTTGGCCGCCTACGACCCCACGTTGCGAGAGTCGCGCGGCGTTTACTACACGCCCGAGCCCGTCGTGAGCTTCATCGTCCGAAGCATTGACGCGATCCTGAAGCGCGATTTCGCCTGCCCTGCCGGCCTGGCTGACAACAGCAAGGTAATGTGGGACTTTCCCGACCCCACCAAGAAGAGCGGAAAGACAAAGAAGGAAGTCCACCGCGTTCAAATCCTTGACCCAGCCACCGGCACGGGGACTTTCCTTTACGAGACCATCCGGCATGTATGGGATTCCCTGTCCGCCAATCGGGGCGGCTGGGCGGGCGAGCAGGGCTACGTCGCCCAACACCTCTTGCCGCGGCTGCATGGCTTTGAGTTGATGATGGCCCCCTACGCCGTCGCCCACCTGAAACTTGGCTGGCTTCTAAAAGAGACCGGCTATGACTTTGCCGCCAGCGAGCGGCTGCGCGTCTATCTGACGAACACGCTGGAAGAAGCGGAGATCGTCGCCGGGCCGCTGCTGGCTCTGGCAAACCAGATCGCCCGCGAAGCCAACGCCGCCGGCAAGGTCAAGACGGAATGCCCGATCATGGTCGTCATGGGCAATCCGCCGTATTCCGGGCATTCCGCGAACAAGGGCAAGTGGATAGCTGACCTTCTCAGGAAGAAGCTGCCGCTGCCGGGCGGCGCGCCTGGTTATTTCGAATGCGACGGCAAGCCACTGGGAGAACGAAATCCGAAGTGGCTCAATGACGATTACGTCAAGTTCATCCGCTTCGCCCAGTATCGAATCGAGTTGACCGGCCACGGTGTACTGGGCTTCATCACGAACCACGGCTACCTGGACAACCCTACCTTCCGGGGAATGCGCCAGAGCCTGATGCGGACCTTCAATGAAATCCGCATCCTGGACCTGCATGGAAACGCCAACAAGAAGGAAACTGCCCCCGACGGCTCGAAAGACGAGAATGTTTTCGATATTCAGCAGGGCGTGGCAATAGTCCTGTTCATCCGCAAACCTGGCGGGAGGACAGGGCAGGCCCGCGTGTTTCATGCGGACATGCACGGCTTGCGACAGGACAAGTACGACTGGCTCAATAAACATGACATCAAGTCGGTTCGTTGGGATAGACTCAAGCCTGTGACGCCGCTTCACCTGTTTGTTCCGTTTGCGGAAGCTCTTGCCAAAGAATACGAAAAGGCTTGGCGAATGCCCGACGCCATGCCGGTGAACTCCGTTGGTGTCGTGACGGGACAGGATGAAAGGGCGATAGGCCTCGAGAAAACAGACGCCGAAAACTTGGCTCGCGAAGCAGGGATTGGCAAGGATGCCCTTTGCCCGATCCTTTATCGACCGTTTGACTACCGTGTTATCGTATACGACTCTTCCCTTGTCACACGTACCCGCCCGGACGTCATGCGCCACATGCTGGCGGGCGAGAATCTCGGTATCATCTGCACACGCCAGACTCGCGATAAGTGGGATGTCCATGTGACGCGGACAATCTGCGGGCACAAGACTTGTTCCGCGTACGATATCAACACTCTGTTCCCCTTGTACATCTATCCCAACGGGGAGTTGATCCACTTCTCCCCCTGGCCTGCCGGCAAGGATGGCCGCCGGCCGAATCTCGCGCCGGAGTTTGTGGAAGCGTTCGCCGCCAAACTGGGCTTGAAGTTTATCCCCGACGGGCAGGGGGACTTGAAGAAGACCTTCGGCCCGGAAGACGTGTTCCATTACGCCTACGCGGTCTTCCATTGCCCTGCCTATCGCAGCCGCTACGCTGGATTCCTGAAGATCGACTTCCCGCGCCTGCCGCTGACGGGCGACAAGGCGCTCTTTGCCCGGCTGGTGAAGCTTGGGCGGGAGCTTGTCGGCCTGCACCTGTTGGAGAACGTGCCAGCCCCGCAAGCGACCTACCCACAGGTCGGCGACAACCGCGTTGCGCGGACGGGAAAGAGCGCGTACAAATCGCCGACTTCCGAGGCGCCCGGCCGCGTATTCATTAACGATTCACAGTATTTCGACAACGTGCCGCCGGAAGTCTGGGCCTTCCACGTCGGCGGATATCAAGTCTGCGAGAAGTGGCTGAAAGACCGCAAAGGCCGCGCCCTTAGCTATGACGACATCGAGCACTACCGGAATATGACCGAAGCCGTGCGGCAGACCTTGCCCCTGATGGAAGAAGTAGACCATGCGATACCCGCCTGGCCGCTGGTGTGAGGGCGTAGGGGACGGGCATCTTACAAGCACAGCCGGGCGGCTCGTCACGCCCGCCGAGTAAATATGACGAACCGCCTCTGCCCCGCCCCGCCGGGAAGGGCGATGGCGGGCGTCTCGGCCATGTCCAGGCCCAACTTGCCGGCCTCGCGGCGCGAGAGTTCTCGCTGGGCATCCGCGGCGGCGGGCGTGGTGTAGAAGATTATCTTTCCGCCGGGTCGCGGCAGGTTGCGGCACTCCCGCAGCAGCTTGCCCGGCGCGGCGACGGCGCGGAGCAGCACGGCGTCGTAGGACCCAGCGTGCTCGCCCAGCCGGGCCAACTCACGGGCGTTGCCGGCAATGGCACGGCACTGCGAGAGGCCCATTGACTCGATCTGGCGTTGGACGAACTCGATCTTCCGCCCGCGCCCGTCGATGCCCGTGACAGCCAGCAGGGGATTCGCCCACGCCAGCGGCAGCATGGGAAACCCCGCCCCGCAGCCGACGTCGGCCACCACCAGCGACTCGGTCATAAGCTCGGGCGCCGCCAGCCCCACAGCCAGGCTGTCGGCCAGGTGAAGCAGCCAGAAGTCATCGTCGCCTGTGATGCGGGTGAGGTTCGTCGAGTGGTTGGCCTCGACGAGGTCCGCGCGCAATCGCTCCATGGCTGAGAAGTCCGCCAGCCTGGCCTCCGCCACACCGCAGCGGCGAAGAAAACCGATCAGCTCGTCACGGTCCAAGGCTTATTCCTCCACCAGACGCTGCCGCACGGCGTCGGGCGACAGGCCGGGGATGAGGAACTCCTTGTGCGGGCTTGTCGTGCCGGCGACCAGCGTTACCGACCGCGCGTCCAGGCCAAGGGCTTTGGCAATGATCCGCCCGACGGCGGCGTTGGCTTTGCCCTTTTCAGGAGCGGCGCTGGTGGCAACCTTAAGCGCATCGCCCAACACGCCGGCGACCTTGTCCCGGCTGGCGCCGGGGACCACCTTCACCGGCAGCACGCAGCCATCGGCGACGGCCCGCAAGCTGAGGTTCTCGACATCTTTCATGGCGCTACTTCAACAGCCCGGCCTTCTTGGCGTATTCGAATATCCCCCCGGCCGCGACAATCTCGCCGGCGTCGCCCAGGCCGCTAAGCGTGTGTTTCTGGTTGTGGGTGAGGTTCGTCAGCACCAGCCGATTCATGTCCAGGCTGAACATGTCGCCCGTGACGAACGACTCGACCAGCCGCTTCGGCGTCTCCAGCGGAACCAGGTACGCGCCGTTGATGCTGTTGCGGTAAAAGATCCGCGCGTAGCTCTCCGCCACCACCACTCGCACGCCCGCCTCGGCAATCGCCAGCGGCGCATGCTCCCGGCTCGAGCCGCAGCCGAAGTTCCGCCCACCGACGATCAGGCCGAACTTGCTGGTGAACGCGCCGCTCTCGATGAACGGCACGTGCCCGCCCGGCAGCCCACTCTGGGCGATCGGCACGCCGCTCATGGCGTACTTGCCGAAATACTTCCGCTCCTCGGGCAACGAGGGGTTGTAGCTGAGATACTCAGCCGGGATTATCTGGTCGGTGTCGATGTTGTCCCCAACGACGAACACCCTGCCGTGAATTACGTTTCCCATCTGGTTGTGCCTCGTCCCGCGTCCTGTAAGAACCGCGAAGTAGTCCGGCCACTCAACGAACCGGACATTGTATCCACGCCGGCGCCGCGGGCCAAGCCCGTTCGCCAAGCTACAGAAGTTGCTGGAGTCCGAAGGCGATGAGCATGGCCCCCGCCAGCAGGGGCGCCACGACAGTGGCGATGAAGTAGAGGTCCATGAGCTGGCGTTCGGTCTTCGAGCTGTCGGACAGGGCCGCGCCTGGCCGGCCCACGCGCTCGCCCCGCCCGTTGACCCAGCCTCCCAGGAAGATTAAGCCCACGGCCATGAGTGCCATGCCAACGATGAGAAGAACGGTGCCGAGCATCAGGCTTTCTCCAGCCGGGCGACAGCCGAGGGCGGCTGGGTCACGGCAACCAGCGGAGTTTACGTCCCATGGGGCTGGCAGGCAAGTCTGCGGCTACACCTCAAGCACATCCCCCGCCCGATACCGGCTGGCGACTATTAGCGCCAGCGCCTCTCCGACTGCCCGACGGTAGGCCGTGAGGGCCAGGTCCGGGTCGTTGTTCTGCTCGGACAGGTGGGCCAGGCATGCCCACTGCAAACGCGGCGACGCCCAGGCCTTCACAAGCCCGGCCGACTCGTCGTTGGAAAGGTGCCCGCGGAGGCCGGAAATCCGCCGCTTCAGAAACTCCGGATACGGGCCGCATTCGAGCATGTCGGGGTCGTAGTTGCTCTCCAGAACCAGGGCGTCCAGCGTGGCGATTGTCTCGCCGAGGCCCGCGAACGGATGGCCGAGGTCCGTCATGATTCCCAGCCGCCGCCGGCCATCGTCCAACACAAATGCCGAGCCGTCGGCCCCGTCGTGCGGCGTGGGAATGGTCTGCACGCTCAGGCCGGGCAGCTTCAGCGTGTCGCCGGCCCTGAATGCCCGGACCTCGCCAAGCTGGCCCAAAGCCAGACGCGACTGGGCCGCCCGCAGCGTCGCGGGCGTGGCGTATACACACAGGCCGAACTTCCGCTGAAACGCGCCTATGCCCCTGGCGTGGTCGGTGTGGTCGTGCGAGATCAGCACGGCGTCAACGTCGCGGATGCTCCGCCCGTGCTCAGCCAGGCGAAGCTCCGCCTGCTTGGCGCTTATGCCCGCGTCGATAAGCAGCCGGCACTGCCCGGCCTCAACGTAGATGCAGTTGCCGTTGCTGCCTGATTGGAGGCTGATGACCTTCATCGGCTGCCCATTGTACCGCCCGCGCGGCGGGAACCAAAGCCCTGCTCGCTGAAGCGAACCCGGCTTCGCCTTTGGCTACGCCGTGGCAATACCAACTACGGGCTACCGACTACCGACTACTGCTCGGCCTGGTTCTGCTGCCGCTGGGCCTCGTCGGCGGCGTGTTTCTTTATCGCCAGGTCGATGGCGAGGTTGGCTGCGGCGGTGATACTGGTCGCGTCGGCCTTGTTCTTGCCCGCGATGTCGAAGGCCGTGCCGTGATCCGGGCTGGTGCGGATGATCGGCAGACCCAGCGTCACGTTCACCGCGTCTCGCCAGGCCAGCAGCTTGATCGGGATCAGGCCCTGGTCGTGGTACATGGCCACAACGCAGTCGCACTTGCCGGCAAGGGCCTTGAGGAAGATCGTGTCGCCGGGGAAGGGTCCGTCCACGGTTATCCCGGCCTCCTTGGCCATGAGGATGGCTGGGGCGATGATGCGGGTCTCCTCGTCGCCAAACTTACCATCCTCGCCGGCGTGGGGGTTCAGGCCCGCGACGGCCAGGCGGGGCTTTTCCAGGCCGAACCACTCGCGAAGGGCCCGGTCGGCCAGGTCGATGGGGTTAAAGACGCAGCCGATGGTGAATTGGTCGCGGAGGGCGATGATCGGCGTGTGGATGGTGGCCAGGACGACCTTGAGTTGCGGTGCGACGAACATCATGGCCACGTTGCGGGCGTGGCACTTGTCCTTGAGCAGTTCGGTGTGACCGGCGTACTTGTGGTACCCGGCCAGTTCCCACGCGGCCTTGGAAATGGGGGCGGTGACGATCGCGTCGATGAGCCCGGACCTGGCGGCCTCGATGGCATCGACGCAGAACGCCATGGACGCCCGCCCGCCGATCTTGTCGGGCCCGCGCTTCATGCGGGTGGGCAGGGTGATCTCGTCGTAGTCCAGCATCACCAGATCGTACGGGTATTTGCGGATGTCCTCGTGGTGCTCGCGGTAAAACGTCAGATCGACCTCCAGCATGTCGGCCGTGTAGCTCATCAGCTCGGCCAGGCCGAAGATGACGAACTTCGCCCGCCGGCGCAGCGATTCGTCGGAGAGCATCTTTACGATGATCTCCGGCCCGATCCCGGCCGGGTCGCCCATGGTCACGCCGATTGTCGGTCGATAATCCGCCATCTCGCTGCCGCCAGCATTTCAGCATTTCGTCCAAGCCACACAAACGCCCCGCGGCCACACCGGCCGAGGGGCGTCCTCCATGCACCATCTTACCGCGATTGGACCGCGGCGCGACCCGTAAAAAGTCAGTAGCCGGTGGATAGTCGCCGAAGTTGTCCGATAATTCAAAATGGTCCGACGCAGAGACTTTGCCGCCGCCCCGGCAGGGGCGGAGGAAGCGGCACTCCTTCGCCCCCGTCGGGGCGAAATGATAGGGGGGAGTTCTCCGTTCCACGGGTTTCGTTCGCCCGCCTTCGGCGGCGGCACTTCACCCGTGTCTACATTCCTCGGCCCCGTCGGGGCCAAACCGGCCACTGCGATCGTCTTCTTATCCTTTGAATCCCCTCGATTCGGAAATGGCGACACACACCACGGGCCACGAGCCTTCTTTCCCGCTTGTGCAGTGTATAACTCACGCTATACTGAGGTCTTGCCAAGGCATCAAAAAGCACTAGCAGTCCCCTTCGAGCCGAAGATCATGGACGCCGCAAGGCGAATCGCCAATTCGTATGACATTGTCCTGCGCTTCGAGGACGGCGAGTGGTACGGCCATGCTTTGGAATACCCGGAGGCGATGGGCGACGGGAAGACCGAGGCCGCGTGCGTTCGTGCGACTCGTCAGGCTCTGACGGTCGCCGTTGCCACAATGTTGGAGGATGGGCAAACCCCGCCGGCACCCGCTCGGGAGGGCATCCGCTCCGCCCAGGTCAACGTGCGCCTTACGCCTGAGGAAAAAGCCGTGCTGGAATCCAAGGCCAGCAGCAAGGGTTTCCGCGGCCTGTCGGATTTCATCAGGACAACGGTGCTGGCGGAGAAGTAGCGGGCCGGGGCCTACGGCGCGGAAGGGGGGACGGGCTGTTGCGATTCCAGCCAGGCCCGTCCCATCTTGACTAACAGGCGGTCATTTCGCCCCTTGTTCCAGCGGGCGAGGGAACTGATCAACAGAGTGCTGCCAAAATACAGTTGGATCATGCAGGCCACCCAGACGAGACAGTAGGAAATGGCTGATCCCTGTGCCAGCATAAGACTGAGAGTATCCACAGGCTTGCTGAAATCTCTCGGCAACAATGCGGGCAAGAAAACGGGCTGTTCCACAAGAAGCCATGCCCCGCCCCCCAGAAACAACAGCCCAAAGACAACCTCGATCCATCTACCGACGGTCCACGCTTTGGCGTTTTTCTCCATGCGCCGAAACAACTTATCCAGGTCGGCCAGATCATTTTCGGTCATTGGCATTTTCAGCCCCTTTCGAATGTGAAGCCCATGCTATCCCGCCGACGTGTATAAGACAACGGCGATACGCGGGATCAACTGGCCCCCGAACGACCTGGTGTAGATTCTTGCCTTACGGTTGTCACGCGCGGCCGCGACTTCGTATGGCGCGGTCACAAGCGAGCGAAAGCGGCGAGGTCGTCCCTTCGGGACTCGTCGCCGCATCTCCAAGGGCTCCGCTTTCTTGTGGCGTTTGCCACACCCGCTACCTTCACCGGCTACCCACTACTGGCTACCGGCTACTTCTTCTCGTACTGTCCCACCAGCGGGCCGGCCTTTAGGACTTCGAGTTGCGATTCGAAGCTGGCCCGGCCGGATTTGTAGTAGATGCCGATGGGGATCTCGTCGCCCCAGGTGAAGGCCAGTTCCAGGGCGGCGGCGCGGTTGGCGGGGTCGTGCGTGTCGGCGATGGGCCTCACGCGCTCCTTGTACCACTTGAACGTATTGATGTGGTTGAACGACGGGCATGGCTGGAGGATGTCCAGCAGGGCAAAGCCGCCCTTGTGCTCGATGGCGGCGGTCATCATGGCCTGGAGGTGCTCGGGCGCTCCGGTGAACGAGCGTGCCACGAATGATGCGCCCTCGACTATCGCCAGCGCCAGCGGGTTAAACGGCAGGCTCATCACGCCGTGGGTCTGGACCTTGGTTATCATGCCCGGCTCGCTGGTCGGCGAGGCCTGGCCCTTGGTCAGGCCGTACACCTGGTTGTTGTGGACGAAGCACTTCACGCCGATGTTCCGCCGTACGGCGTGGATGAAGTGGTTGCCGCCCTCGCCGTACATGTCGCCATCGCCGCTGGTGATGATGACCTCGAGGTCGTGGTTGACGAGCTTTATCGCCGTCGCGGCCGGCAGGGCCCGCCCGTGCAGGCCGTTAAAGACGTTCGCCCGCGTGTAGTGCGGCAGTTTGGCGGCCTGGCCGATGCCGCTGACCAGCACCAACCGCGTGCGGTCCACGCCCGCCGCGTCGAGGGCCTTTTCGAGCGTCTTGAGCAGAGCGTAATTCCCGCAGCCGGGGCACCAGGCGGGCTGCTTGTCGGCCTTGGCGAGGTCCTTCAACACTGTTGCTGTCGTCATTTGGCGATCCTTTCGGCGATCCACGTGCCGGTAAACGGCAGGCCGTCGTACTTACCCAACCGCTCAACTTCACCAATCAGGCCCTCAGCCCGCAGCACCTGCGCGAACTGGCCCGTCTGGTTGCCTTCCACACAGATGACGCGCTTTCGCCGGCCGATGGCGGCCGCGGCGGCGTCGCGCCCAATCGGCCAGACCTGGGCGAAGTGCAGCATCGCCGTGGACTGTCCGCGACCGTTCAGCAGGTCTACGGCCTCGCGGGCCGGGCCGTAGGTCGAGCCCCAGCAGATCAGCAGCGTCTCGGCGCCGGCGGGGCCGTACAGTTCCGGTGCCATTGCCTCGGCTGACATGCCGGCGAGCTTACGCATTCGCTTGTCCTGCTGGGCCAGGTGGCTGTCGAGGTCCTCGCTGAGATGGCCCTGTGGCGTGTGCTCGTCGCTGTCGGCGACCACCAGCGCGGCCCCGCCTGGCACGGCCCGCGGGGATATGCCCGACTCCGTCACGGCGTAGCGGGCATAATCGGCGGCGGGGTTCTCGGCCAGGCAGCGGTCGATGGGCGAATAGTCCTCGCTGAGCGGTTCGAGCGTCTGCTCGAAGTCCTGGAGGAACTGGTCGGTGAGGATAATCACGGGCGTCTGGAACTTGTGCGCGGTCTCGAGGGCCCGGCGGGTCACGTCGTAGCACTGTTGCACCGTGCCTGGGGCGAAGATCGCCCGCGGGAACTCGCCGTGCCCGGCATGCAGGGCAAAGAGCAGGTCCTGTTGGCCTGTCCGTGTGGGCAGCCCGGTGGCCGGGCCGGGACGCTGGGCGATCAGCATGCAGATCGGCAGTTCCATTATGCCGGCCAGGCTCAGCCCCTCGGCCATCAGGGCAAACCCGCCGCCGCTGGTGGTCGCCATCGCGGGCACGCCGGCGTAGACTGCCCCGCAGAGCATGTTCACCGCGGCGATCTCATCCTCGGCCTGCTCGACGACGATCCCGTACCTGTCGGCCGAGGCGGCAAGGAAGGTGAACGTGGCGGTCCCCGGCGTCATCGGGTATGAGGCGGCGAACTTCACGCCGCCAACCGCGGCAGCCAGGCCGATCGCCCCGGCGCCGTTATAGACAGCCCGCCTGGCGCCGCCGTCGGGCTTTGGGGCCTTTATCTCCCCGCCGTGCGGGCGGGCAAGCTCGGCGCCCTTGTGGGCGCAGGCCTGGTTGGCGGCGATTGTCTCGGGGCCTTTCTTCTTGAACTTGTCGCCCAGCAGGGCCGCCAGCGCGGCCAGGTCGTAACCGAGCAGTTCCATCACCGCCCCGGCCGCGACGGTGTTGGAGTACAGCTTATTGCCGCCGGCCTGCTGGGCGGCTGCGTCGAGGTCGACGGAAATCACGCCGTCGGATGCTTCGCCGTTAAAGAGCACCTGCCCGCCGGGGCGGACCTCGCCGCCGAGGATCTCCCTGGCCGCCGGCGTGAAGGCGACCAGCAGGTCGGCCTGGTCGCACCCGGCGTACATCGGCGAATCACCGATTCGGATGTCGTACCAGTTGAGCCCGCCTCGGATCCGCGACATGTAGCTCTGCGTGGCCGCGACATGCAGGCCGAGACTTGCAAACGCCTCGACCAGCAGCGAGCCGGTGGTGGCAACGCCCTGACCGGCCTCGCCGGCAACTCGAATCATCACGTTCATGGCTGCCTCGAATGAAAGTTCCGCGTCTTTCCCGGCGACAAGCCGTCACCCGCGCGTGCCGCCCACTGAGACTCATTCTAGTCGCGCCGCGACGGTATCCACAACTCGCGCACCTGCAAAGGCTTCACCGACAGCGAATTCCGCACCCCCATGCCCGCCGCGCCACGTTATGATGAACGCTTTGCCGCACACGCGGAAAACGATAACGTTTATGAAGATATACCTCGAGACGATGGGCTGCCAGATGAACCGGCTCGACAGCGAGCTGGTGGTGGCGTCGCTGCGCTCGGCCGGGCATGAAATGGTCGAAAATCTCGGCGAGGCCGAGGTGGTGCTGTACAACACCTGCTCGGTTCGCCAACACGCGGAGGAGAAGGTCTACAGCCGGATCGGCGGCGAGCGCCCGCGAAAGCCCAACCGCCGCCCTCGGCTCATCCTCGGCGTGCTTGGTTGCATGGCCCAGCGTGAGGGCGAGGAGCTCACCAGGCGATTTCGACGGGTTGACATCGTCTGCGCGCCCGGTCAGCTTGCCCGCCTGCCGGAACTGATCGCGGCCGCGGCGGCCGGCAGCCGGGCGGTGGCCCTCGATCCGGACCCCATCGAGGCTCGCCGGCGCGACAAGGCCTCAGCCGACACGGACGAGGCCAACTTCGACGCGCTGGACCTCGCCCGCGATAGCCGCAATGTTGCCGGCGGCGCCCAGGCGTACGTTCGCGTGATGAAAGGCTGCGACAACTTCTGCACGTACTGCATCGTGCCGCTGGTCCGCGGACCCGAGCGGAGCCGCCGACCCGAGCGGATCGTCCGGGAGGTCCGCCGCCTCGTCGACGCCGGCGTAACGGAGATCACGCTTCTCGGCCAGACCGTCAACCGCTACCGCTGGTCCGACGGCTCGAAAACCGTGCGGTTCAGCGACCTGCTTGCCGACGTCGCCGACGTGCCGAACCTGCGGCGACTGCGGTTTGTCACCAGCCATCCGCTGGACTTCACCGACGACATCCTGCACGTCATGGCCGAGCGGGCCAACATCTGCGAGTACCTCCACCTGCCACCCCAGAGCGGATCGGACGCGATCCTTGGCCGCATGAACCGCAAGTACACGCGAAGCCAGTACGACGAGCTGATCGACCGCGCCAGGCAAATCGTGCCCCCAGTGGTTCTGGCGGGCGACTTCATCGTGGGCTTCCCGGGCGAGACCGAGGCCGACCACGAGGCCTCGGCCGACCTCATCCGCCGAAGCGGGTTCAAGAACAGTTTCGTCTTCAAGTACTCGCCACGGCCCGGCACGGCCGCCGCTAAAAACATGCCCGACGACGTGCCCGAGGATGTCAAGCGCCGCCGCAACAACGAACTGCTGGCTGTGCAGCAGGAAGTAGGCTTGGCCCACCACCGCGCGTATATCGGCACGACGGCGGAGGTGCTGGTTGAGGGGCCGAGCGTCCGCGCCGGCAAGCAGGGCTTCGAGCCTTCGGCCGAGCGCACGCAACTCGTCGGGCGGACCAGGGGCGACCACATCGTGCATTTCTTTGGCCCGCAAAGCCTCGCCGGGCAGTACGTCCGTGTCCGCATCGCCGAAGCGACCTCGCTGTCCCTTCGCGGGGAAAAAGAAGAAGGAGAAGAAGAAGCGGTTTAACGCGGAGGTCGCAGAGACGCGCAGAGGTAAAAGCAAAAGAGAACAGGAACAACAAGAGCTTCTTCTATCGTCCTCATCCTCTGCGTGCTCTGCGTGCTCTGCGTTGAGCCGCTGTTTCTTCTTCTTCCCCTGGCTGGATTGACCAAATGGGCTATTTCGGTTAATATGGTTGTTGGAGGTACTTGTCTTTCATGGCAGGCAGCGACACAACTTCGCCGCCGCTTCGGGCGGTGGTCTTGTCCCACGATCCGGTCCTGGGCGCGCGGGCGCTGCGGCTATGCGCCGACGGCTGGCGGGCGGTAAGGGTGGACAGCGGCTACGAGGCCGTGGCTGAGATCCTCTCGGCGCCCGTGGCGGTGCTGCTGATAGACCTCCGCTCACTTGGCGGGCTGCATCGCGGCCTGCTGGCGCTGGCACGGCGGATGGAAGTGCGGCTGGCCGCCATCGCCGGCGAAACCCCGCCGGACATGACGGGCGACGACCTGCAAGGATTGCGGCGCATCGAGGTCGGGGACATTCCCGCGACCCTTGCCTCGGTAAGAAGCTCGCTGGCCGGCCGCGTCGAAAGTTTCGACGAGCCGACCAGCGGCGATGCTTTGCCCGTGGCCACGCATGCCCCGGCCACGCCCGAACCCGCCCCCGAGACTGTGCCGGCTCCGGGAGCCGAACAATCACCCGCGCCGGTGCCTGCCCCCATGTCAGCGCGCGGACACGCTCCGACTGAGGTTCCGCCGGCCCAGGAGAAGCGTGTCCGCGCGCTGACATGGGGGCAGGCACCGGCGCGGGTGACAATATGCTTATCCTGGCCGACGAGCCCGTGCGCGAGCACCTGTGCCGCAGCCTTGGCGACACGCCCCACACGGCCGTGAGCGACCCGTACGAGGCCCTGTCGGAGATGGGCAGGCGAAGCTGGCCCGCAGTGGTGCTCGCCGGGCCTCGCCCCCAGTTCGACGCCCTCTGCCGCGCGGCGCGGCGCCTCTTGGCCGAGGCCGGCCTGTACGCCGTCTGCCCGCCGGCGGGCGAGCCACAGATCCGCCCGCTGCTGGGGGCGCCGCTGGACGATTACTTCATCTGGCCGCTGGAGGCCGGTGACCTTGCCGAGCTGCGTCGCGCGGCCGGCGCGCCCGCCGGGGGCCAGGGCACCGGCGGCGCCGCTCCGGTGCGGCAGCTTGCCGAGCTCATTGAGGCCGCGCAGGGCCTGGAAGAGGTGGACAGCCACCTCGTCCGCGTGGTGGCTGCGCTTGTGGGCTGCCCGGTGGCGTGGGTGCCGCCGGACCGCGTACCGGCCGGGGTCCAGCCGCTGCTGCTGGCGGCTGGCAAGACGCCGCGAGTGCTTGTCCCGCTGGGCGTGCCGCGCCGCAGCCCAACCGCCGAGGCGTATCTCAGCTTCGCCCAGGAGTGCCTGCCGTCGCTGCTGACGGTGGCGCGGCGGACGCAGGGCCTGCACTTGCTTTCGATAACCGACCACCTGACAGGCTCGTTCAACCGCCGGTACTTCTACGAGGCCACCGAGCGGATCCTCGTGCGGGCGAAGAAGGAGAACTTTCGCGTAACGTGCCTGCTGTACGACATCGACGACTTCAAGCGGTACAACGACACTTACGGGCACGCCGCCGGCGACGAGATTCTGCGCGACACGGCCGCGATGATGAAGCAGATCACTCGCGCGCAGGACATTGTGGCGCGGATCGGAGGCGACGAGTTCGCGGTGCTGTTCTGGGATGCCGACAAGCCCCGCAGCCCCAACAGCCGCCCGCCGGAGACGGCGCTGGCCCTGGCCGACAGGTTCAGAAAGGCGGTGCATAAGCACGCCTTCCGCAGCCTTGGGCCGGAGGCTCGCGGCACGCTGACGATTTCCGGCGGCCTGGCGAGCTACCCCTGGGGCGGCACGTGCGTGCGGGAGTTGCTCGCCCACGCAGACGCGGCCCTTCGCCAGGCCAAGTCATCCGGCAAGAACGCCATCAGGATCGTCGGTGCCGGTGATGGCGGCGGTCAGAAGCTGTAGATGAACGAGGTCTGGACGCGCAGGCTGTCGCCGGGGTCCTCGCCCTTGTATTTCGTCAGCCAGCGAGAGACCTCGAGGCCAACCGTGGTGTTGGCATTGATCTTGTAGATGGCGTTTCCGAAGATCGTCGAGTTGCACGTCCGGGCGGTGGCGCTGGTAACGTCGCCGTCGTCGATGAACTCGCCGCTGCATCCGACGTTGAACGACCACGGGCCCCATGGCCCCAGCGAGGTCGCTATCCACCCGCCCGTGCCTTGAATCTCCGTCAGATGGCCGTTGGCGACGACCACGCCCTGGCCGATGCCGCCCAGATAAGCGTCCAGGTTCTGCCCGGTGAACATCTCGCCCTTGACTGCCAGCCAAGAGAGAATCGGCAGGTCCATGTCCAGGTTGGCTGACCAACTGTCGGCTTTGAGGTTCCGCCCGGTCGCGTCGGTGTCATACTCTTCTTGCGCGTAGTGGCCCGAGGCGCCGAAGGTGGCCTTCTTGTCCGCCAGGAACGGGAAGCTCAGGCTGGCGCGTCCCTGAAAACTCGGCAGGCCCGAGTCCTCGCCGCTGTCGCCCGGGCCGAAGTCAGGGGTGCCGGTATGTCCGATGTTCCTCGCCAGGGCCGTCTCCAACTTCAGCGTCGTCCCGCCGCCAAGGTCGCATACCTTCGTCAGGCGGATTTGCGGGCGCCGATAGCCGATGTTGCCCGCCCACCACTGGACCGAGTAGTTCAGCGTGGTCGGGTTGAGCGGCGAGATCACGTCCCACGTTTGCCCGGCCAGCAGGCTCAGGCCGCACTTGACCCAATCGATCTGCATGTAGGCATGGCGCATCATGGGGGTGGACTTGTTCTCCAGCCCGCCGCCGTAGAAGTCCATCTCGAGCACGCCGCTCGTCTTGGCCTCGCCGACGTTCGGCCCGTTGAACTTGAGGCCCAGGCGGGTCTCGTTGGCGGTGATGTTCGTCTGATGGTCGTCGCGGTTGGTGCTCTCGTGCTCGACCCAGCGGGCGTAATCGCCGGTGCTTGTCCGCGACGTGTCAAACGCGGCATCCGCCTTGATCTTCCCGTAGAGTTGCACGTCAAGGTTAGACCAGAGGTTATGCCGCGTGTCGCTCTTCTTTTCGGCGTCCTTCATGACTGCGGCTTTCGCGGCCGTCCAGTCAACGTCGTTGAGCTTGGCCTTCAGTTCGCTGTTGCTCTGCTGGGCCGCCTGGAGCGCCTGTGCCTGCGCCTTCACAAGCTCCGCCAACTGACCGACTTGCTGCTCCAGCGTTGCCACGCGCTGGGGCATATTCGCATCCTCAGCCCTGGCCGCCACCACCAACAGACAACAAACCACGGCAACCGCCGCCAGGGTCAGTGTGCTTTGCTTCATCCGTTCGTCTCCTCTTGGCTTCGTACGCAATCGCGAGTCCGTCTTGGCATTTGCCCACGCCGACGGACAACTGCCATATCGGTAACTTTTTGTGAAAAACTTCACCGCAAATACACAACCGCCGGGGAACGCTTGCGTTTGACTGGATGGCACCGGGAAAATGGTGTATAATCGCCACTTGGCGCAACCCCCGGCTGGGCGGAAAACCCTCTATAGCGGGCTGAGCGAGAATGTAACGATGCTCTGTCGTAACCAGCGGACGATTTTAGTGGCAACCGCCTTCGTGTGCATGATGGCGTCCGGGGCGGCCAGCCAGGAGGGTGCCGGCAATGGCAAGGATGCCAAGGACGCCCGGGCTGCCGCGCCGACTCCCGGGAAGCTAAAGGCGTACCCGTCGCGCTACTACGTCATCCACACCGATTTGGGGGAAGATGTTGTGACCGAGGCATCCGCTCGCATGACCGCCATGGCGGAGGAATACTACACCCGCACAAAGGGCTTCGGCGGGGTTATCCGTAACCGGTTGCCGTTCTATCTTTACAGCCGGAGCGAGGACTACCTCGCCGCGGGCGGCCTGCCGGGCAGCGCCGGGCAGTTCCGCAGCGGCGGGCAGGGCGTGCTGATGGCGCTGGCTGGCAGCAAACCAAGCCTGAGCCTGTGGCACACCGTCCAGCATGAGGGCTGGCACCAGTTCGCCCACATGGTCATCGGCGGGCAACTGCCGGTATGGCTCGATGAGGGCCTGGCTGAGTACTTCGGGCTGGGAATCTGGACGGGCGACGGGTTCGTCACCGGGACGATCCCCCAGGGCCGGCTCGTGGCCATCCGCGGGTACATCAAGCAAGACAGGATCACGCCGCTGGCGGACTTCCTGTTGATGACCGGCGACGACTGGCGAGGCGCCTTCTCGCGAAAGCAGGCGGAGAAGGACAAGTCCAAGGGCGGCCCCAAGGGCCAGGACGGCAAGTCCGACGGCGACCGCGTGCGGATAAACTACGACCAGGCGTGGTCCATGGTCCATTTCATGGTCCACGCCGAGAACGGCAAGTACCGCGCGAGCTTCTCCGGATTCATAGCCGACATATCTAGCGGAATGGACTGGAAGGCGTCGTTTCGAACGCGGTTCGGCGGCAACGTCAAGGCGTTCGAGCAGAAGTACCGTCAATGGTGGCTGGCCCTGCCGGACAACCCGACCAGGGACGTCTACATAAAGGCGGACGCCGCGACGCTGACGAGCTTCCTGGCCCGCGCCGCCAGCCAGGGCCAGAGCTTCACAGACGCCAAACAGTTCTTCCAGGCCGCCAAGGCCGAGCAGTTCAAGTGCAACCCGGCCCAGAAACTGCCCGCCTCGCTGCTGGACCGTGCTCTGGTCAGCATCCGCGGGTGGGATCGTGGCTGGAGCATCGACAACGCCGCCCGCGTGCCAAAGCTCGTGCTGACCTGGCCGGACGGAACGATCTTCACCGGCGCCTTCACCATCGGCGGCGGAAAGTGCGCCAACGTCAAACTGACCATTACTCCACCCCCGCCAGCGGCAAAGGGCGCAACCACGAAGCCCGAGGCCCCGAAGGCCCCCAAGAAGCCCGCGGCCAATGAGTAATCGTTATTTCCCTGTCTCGGCCGCTTTTTCGCCGAGGATCGGGGTAAGGACGATGTTTCGGTAATCCAGCGCGCCGCCTTCGGACTGAAGGGCGATGTGGCCGGGGATCTCCTTGCAGTCGGTAGCTGTGTTCTGGACCAGGCCGTTGACCTTTATCACCAAGTCGCCCTTGTTGAGATAGATCTCGTAATCGTTCCACTGGCCAATGGGCTTCTCGTTGGTCGGGTGGAGCTTGACGGTGTGCCTGCCATTTGTCCGGGCCGGATCGACCTTCATGGGGAACTGGCCAATATTCCATATATCGCCCATGGAGTCCTTCTGGCCCTGGCACTCGATGGAGTCCGGCCAGACCTTGTCCTCGCCGTGAACTCGCACAAGCACGCCGGCGTTGCACTTGACGTGGTGACGCAACTGGCACCGCAGGATGTAGTTTGTGTACTGGGCCTCGGTGCGGAGGTATCCCGCCGGCTTGCCCGTGCATGCGATCGCGCCGTCGGCGACGGAGAAGGTGCCCTTCAACTCGTCGCTGGATGCCTTCCAGCCGGTCAGGTCCTTGCCGTTAAACAGCAGCACCGCATCGCCGTAGTTCTCGGGCAGGGTCTTGAGCTTGATGTCCTTGAACTCCACGATCATCGGCCCGCCGGCGTGGATCTGAAGGCCGATCAGGCCCGACAGAACCCGCCCTTGCTTGCGGCTGTCGATGTACACGCTGGCAAGCTGGCCGTTGACGTACTCCTCGACATAGCCACCCATGCAGACCAGCACGTACTCGTTCCAGTCCTTCTCATGGTACAGCCCGCCCTTGTCCAGCAGATCGCTGTCGCAGACCTGGCCGATCACGTTCCTCGTCGTCTTGCCGTTGTCACCCTCGATGACCACGAACTGGCTGAAGGCGGTAAGATAGCCGCCTTGGCTCCTCTCCATGTACGTGCCGCCGATCTTGTACAAACCGTAGGCCTTGCCGCCAAGTTCCCGCACCTCCGCCTGGTAGCCGCTCATGACCCACTTGTTCTTGGCGCCGGGCTTGGCGGGCAGCAGTACGCTGCGGTACTGCACCCCGCTGTTGCCGTTGGTATAGCGAAACTTGATCTTGAGCACGAAGTTTGCTGGCTTTCCGCCCTGCCAGACACAGAACGTGTTGCCCTGGGCGGCGTGCTCCTTGGTGGTCTGCCCGCGAAGCACCCCGTCAACCGCCGACCACAGGGCCGGATCGCCGTCCCAGCCGGTCAGGTCCTTGCCGTTAAAGATGCTTACGAACCCATCGGCGTCCGCTTGGCCCGCCGCCTCGCCCGCTGCCATCGACCACGAACACGCCAGGCACGCCGTCACGCCGATCCCGATCAACCGCCAAGTCTTGCCGTTCATCTCGCCATCTCCGGATAAGAGGCCGTCTTAATAACAGCGTTACTCGCCACACGGGACCCGGAACGTGCCGGCCCGGATTCTTCAACACCCGCCAAGCCCCAAAGAACCGCGCCCGTTGGCGATTGTCGCCAAGCCCAGCCTCTACTGCTGGCCGTAGGGCAGGACCTCGTCGTGCTTGAAGAGCACCTCGATGCCGGCCTTGGCGAACAGCACCTCGCTGTCGCTGCCGGCGTGATACTTCCGCTGGCAGACGATGCGGACTATCCCCGCGGCGATTATCAGCATCGCGCACGATCTGCACGGCGTCATGCGGCAATAGAGCGTCGCCCCGGCCAGCGGTATGCCCAGCTTGGCGGCCTGGCAGATGGCGTTCTGTTCGGCGTGGATCGTCCGCACGCAATGCTGGCTGACCGTTCCGTCCTCGTGGAGGACCTTCTTCATCTCATGGCCGACGTCGTCGCAGTGCGGGAACCCCGGCGGCGAGCCGACGTAGCCGGTGACCAGAATCTGCCGGTAGCGGGCGATCACGCATCCGCTTCGCCCGCGGCTGCACGTCGCTCGCTTGGCGATCGCGTCGGCGACCTCCATGAAATAATCATCCCAGGTCGGCCGAACGTGGGCCGGGGCGTCCTTAGGCTTTTCAGGCATTTACGCCGTCCTTTGCTACGGCACCAAGGTTGCCGCTCACAGGCCATCACAACAAATATCTCTTCTCTCGGCAAATAATTCTGTTTCTTTTATGCCCGCGTAGAGTATCATTCCTGCGTTGGCTGGCGACCGGAGCTGGCCTGTCATATTGGAGCGTGGCCCGCACGTCCAGAGGACGCCATGTGGGATCACGCATTTTAGGACTGCTTGACTGATGAAGATCTACGTCGGAAACCTCAGCTACAACACGATGGAGGACGCCCTCCGCAACCTTTTCGCGGAGCACGGTGAAGTGGAAGAAGTACACGTCCCCACTGACCGCGACAGCGGGCGGCCTCGTGGGTTCGCTTTTGTGACCATGCCGAACCAGAACGAGGCCCAGGCGGCAATCGCCGCGGTCAACGGCCAGGAGTTGGATGGCCGGGTGCTGAACGTCAACGAAGCTCGCCCCAAGACGGGCGGTGGCGGTGGCGGCGGCGATGGCGGCGGCGGTGGGGGCGGCGGCTATGGCGGTGGCCGTGGCGGCAGTGGCGGTGGCGGTGGCCGCGGCGGCAGCCGGGGCGGCGGCGGCGGTGGCGGCGGCGGCGGCGGACGCCGCTGGTAAGCCCCCGCGGCACGCGGGAAGCTGCCTTATACCCCAAGCTAATGCAAATACGCCGGGCGCGCGCTCGGCGTGTTTGTCTGCGCGGATAAAACCGACAGCCTCTGGCCGGGCTTGCCTTGCGCAGCCAGTCCAAACTCCAGCGAAGGCGGACAAATCGCCGCGCATCCTGCAATGCCATTCGGATCACGGGCCATGAGTTGGTTTTAGAGATGCCGGGGCAGTTTTGGCTGCCCGGCCAAAAATCATTGCGATTCCTCGCGGCGTTTTCGCGTTTAATAGCATGTCCGCTCGCAAGCGGCGGCTCGGGTGTGCCCGGGCAATGAGATCCATTGGCGCCGGTGGCGCTGGCGCTGCGAGCGTCGTGAGAAAACTGTTATGAACTCAACATTCTTCCGGAGAGAGACCATGTCCAAGGCTTCCTGGATACTGTGTGCTTGTGC
>CAZSBS010000048.1:0-22592 GCA_964605095.1 uncultured Planctomycetaceae bacterium
TTGATCTGAGGGTGATAGAAGCTCTTGCGCTGGTCGAAACTGCTGACGAAACCGATCTTCTTGTCGCCGGCATCGTAGAGATCGCGGAACGTCTTGTACTGGGCCTCGCGGATGTAGGGCCCCACATCGTACATCGGCTTGAGGTAATTTTCCAGGGTCTGCGGCTCGCCGGCAGTGCAGAGCGAGATGATGCAGAACGGCATCTGCGGGTCGCCGAACGTCCCGCGCCAGGCGGCGATCATCTTGCCGAACATCTGGTAGTACATTCGCGCCCCGGCGGAACCGCTAAAACAGTTGTTGAAGCCCTGGTGAAAAGCCGCCCCTTTAATCGCCAAGCCGCCGAGGGGCTTGATCATGCCGGCGTAGTAACGGCCAGGACGGTTATTGTCGGCGGCCGGGCCGGGCCTCAGGTCCGTCGGTGCGGGCGCGGCCTTGCCCTTCTCCTTCCCCTTCTCCTTGTTGGCGTTGTAGCTGTCAATCCGCTTCTTCAGGTCGGCCTGCGGATCGTAGGCGGCGATCTTGTCATCCCATTCCTTGAGCATGTCCCGCGTTTCCTTGCCGTCGATCTTCCGCAGCACTGCTTCCGGCGTCCACGCCTCGAGCGTGGACCCGCCGGGCGCCGTGTCGATCAGCCCGATCGGGACGCGGCTGGCCATGAACAGCCGCCGCCCGAACACGTAACCGATCGCGGAGAAATCTTTGACGGTTTCGGGAGAACAGACATCCCAGTCGCCCTTGCGGAAATGCCTGCTGGACCACGAACTCCACTCGTACAGGCGCTCAAAGCTCCGGACCGAGTCGAATCCTTTTCCCCGCGGCATGGTCAAGAGCCGGATCTGAGAAAAGTTCGCCGAAACTACCTCCAGCATGCCGTCGTCAACGTTAGTGATCGGCCATTCCATGTTGCTCTGGCCGCCGAGCAGCCAGATGTCGCCGACCAGGATATTATCGAGCGTCAACGTCTTGCTCGCCGCCTTGATCGTCATGGTCTGCGGCGCGGGGTTTGCGGGCATTGCCTTGAGGGTGACCTGCCACGACCGGTCGGCCGCGGCTTTGGCCTGGGCTTGCTGCCCGGCGAACGAGACGGTGACCTCCTCCCCGACAGCGGCCCAGCCCCATACGTTCAGGGCTTTGTCCCGCTGAAGCACCATGTTCGTCTGAAAGGCGTTGCTGACGCACAGCCCTTCGCCGATGGCGGGGACATCGACCACGTCCTCCTTGGGCATGGCCTTCTTGGTATCCGCGGCCATCGCGACGCCGCCGGCGAGCAAAGCCACCAGCAAACACGGTAGAGTCATTCTTCTCAACATGGCATCCGCCTTTTCTTGAGCCTTTGGCCGGCCCAAATTCGCATTTGCGGCGCTCTCTGCGCCACGGACAGGCTTGCGCACATGACCGCCACGAGCCCTTCCACCGGAATCATCCGGATGAACTGGCGCCCACGACCGTCGTGGGCTTCGCGAACGATGCTATCACGCCCGCCCGAAGTCAGCAAGCAAGACTCTGGCCCAAGAAATAACCGGCATTTCGCGACAGCGGAAGACATTTACGCGGAAGACACGAGCACTCACGACAGGTTGCCGTTCAAGGGCATTGTTGCTGTCACGGCTTGGCGGCCCGGAGGCTTTCGCATTGTGCAGAAGGCTTGCAGTATGATGAAAACCTGGCAGAATGGAAGAGAACGGGTCCGTGGCGGTATCAGAGCGAGCCGCCGCTGGCTGGCGGCGCCGGGCTGTGCCCGCGCGGGCTGGCGATCGGCGAACTGCTCTAAATGGTCAGACCCTATTTCACCCGGTGGTTTTCCACCAGGGATTTCACGCAGGGGTTCCCACCCAGGGATTGCTATCCCTGGGCTTTGGGATGGGGACGGGGGCCGGGTTGAGCAGGGCGCGTTCGGCGTCGTCGATGACCATGTAGAGCGACGGCACGATTACCAGGGTTATCAGCGTGGCGAAGACTATGCCGAAGCCCAGCGATAGCGCCATGGGGATGAGGAACCTGGCCTGGCGCGACGTCTCGAAGATTATCGGCGCCAGCCCGCCGAAGGTCGTCAGCGTGGTCAGGATTACCGGGCGGAATCGCTGGACGCCGGCTGCGACGATCGAATCGTGGTAGGACATGCCTTCCTCGCGCCTGCAGCGATTGGCGAAGTCCACGAGCACGAGGGAGTCGTTGATGACCACCCCGGAAAGGGCGACGATGCCGAACATGCTGATGATGCACAGGTCGTATCCCATGATCAGGTGTCCTATGAAGGCCCCCACGATGCCGAATGGGATGCTCGTCATGACGATCAGCGGCTGGGCGTAGCTGCGGAATGGAATGGCCAACATGGCGTAGATTGCGAGCATTGCTATCGCCGAGGTAACGTACAGGCTGCTCATGCTCTCGCTCATATCCGCCTGGTTGCCCTCGAAGCTGTAGCTGAGGCCGGAATACTTCTCCATGAGGCCAGGCAAGACGCTTGTCTCAATGTCGCCGAGCACCTCCCCGGCCTTGCTGCGCGGTGTGATGTCGGCGGAAACCTGAACGACGCGGCGACCGTTGCGGCGGTCGATCGTGGTGTATGCTCGTCCACGCTTGTAGACCGCGACTTCCCGAAGTGGCACGAACGTGCCGGCGGGCGTTCGGATCATCAAATCGTTGACCGTCTGTTCCGTTGACCGGTCTGTTTCCGGCAGGCGGACCATTATCTTGATCTCATTGCGGCCGCGCTGTTGGCGGACGGCCTCTGCCCCGTAGAACGAGTTGCGGACCTGCCGGGCGATGTCTTCGGCTGTGATGCCCAGGCTCTTGCCGTCGTCGGTGACGGTAAAGTCGAGTTGGGGCTTTCCGGGCTGGAAGCCGTCATCGACGTCCTTGACTCTCGGATATGTCGCCATGACCATTGCAAGGTCCTTGCTGGCGCGTTCCAGCACCCCCATGTCGCGATGGCTCAACTGAACGTCCACTGCTCTGCCTCGACTGCCGGGCCCGCCCGCGTCGGCGGCGAACTTGAGATACTCGACTCCCGAGACCTCTCCGACGGCCTCTCGCCAGCGATCGGTAAACTCCTCGGTGCCCATGATCTTGTTGCGGATCTCCGGGTCGGCCAGTTCGATCCGCATCCTGCCGGTGTGCCCGCCGGACTGCCCAATATCGGCGATGATCTGCTCGACCAGTTCGGGGTGCCCGCTCTCTTCGATTACCTTTTGGGCGCCTTGGAGAAGCCTTTGGAGAATCTTTTCAGTCTTTTCGACAGGCGAGCCGTAGGGCAGGACTACTTCGGCTTCGGACCGATCGGACTCGACGGTGGGGAAAAGGCCGAACCCCATTCGTCCGCTGAACGCATACGAAAGCGTGACGACCAGCACGGCCATCGCCGCAGAGACGGTAAGGATGCGGTGATGTAGCGTCCATTCCAAGAACGGGCCGTAACGTTTCTCGATCCAGTTGCGAAAGCCATGACTGAAACTCTGCTGCCTTGCGTGCAGCCATGCGGCAATGCCTTTGCGGCGTCGGTTCCGGCCGTGGGCCAGATGGGCCGGCAAGATGAAGAGGCTCTCGCCCAGAGAAATGAGAAACACGATGCAGACCACGATGGGGATCATTTGGAATATCTTGCCCATCGTGCCCGGGATGAAGTAGATGGGCAAAAACGCGACACAGTTGGTCAAGACGCTGAAAGTGACCGGCATAGCGACCTCACGAGCGCCCCGGACGGCGGCCTGGATAGAGGACAGCCCTTCCTGCCGGCCGTGATACACGTTCTCGCCGACAACGATGGCGTCATCGACCACAATTCCCAGGGCGATGATGTAGGCGAAAAGAGACATCATGTTGATTGTCACGTCCGTCGTCGGCAGCAGCAGGAAGGAGCCGAGGAAGGAAATGGGAATGCCCATCATCACCCAAAAAGCCAGTCGTGCCTCGAGGAACAGCGCCAGAAGAATGAACACCAGGGCCAGCCCCATCATTCCATTCTCAAGCAGCAGGCTTACGCGGTCTCGATATACTTCCGACATGTCGTGGTGGATCGCGGGCTCAACGCCCGGGGGCAGGTCAGCCTTGATGGCCTCCAACTCGCCGCGCACGGCATCGGCGACTTGAACGGGCGTTTGGTCTCCCACGCGGAACACCTCGATGGCGATGGCCCGCTTGCCGTTTAATCGCATGGATCGGTCCGTGTCGGCGAAGCTGTCGTCGATGGTGGCGATGTCGCCCAGCAGGACCTGGCTACCCGTGGCGGTCGTGATGATCGGCAGTTGGGCGAACTCCCGGCCGTAGTCGCGGCGTTCAGTGACGCGGACGAGAATCTCGCCGCTGTCGGTCTTGAGGCCTCCGCCGGGCCGTTCCAACGACGCCTTGCGCAGGCGAGCCGCGACGTCTTCCAGCGTCAGCCCGTAGCGCCGCAGAGAGTCCTGAGATATCTCGATGCCGATCTCGAGAGGAGCAATACCCGACACTTCGACCTGCGTGATATTGGGGTTCTGGAGAAGCTGGTCCCGCGTTCGTTCAGCCAGTTCGTGCAGGACCGTGTCCTTGACGTCGCCGTACAAGACCAAATCGAGCACCGGGTGGGAATGCGAGGCGATTCGGACCTCGGGCTTCTCGGCGTCGTCGGGGAATGTTCGAATGCGGTCGACCTCGCTCTTGACGTCGTCGGCCAGTTTCTGGATGTCGGCGCCAAGTAGCGCCTCGATGTTGACCGTTCCCTGGCCCTCGCTGGCGACCGACGTCACCTCGTCCACACCGTCCAGGCCCTGAACGGCTTCCTCCACGGACAGGATGACGCCTCGCTCCACTTCCTCCGGGCTGGCGCCTGGATAGGAGACCGAAACGGTAACTATGTCCATCGCGATGTCGGGAAACACCTCCTGCTTGATGTTCCGCAGGGTGAGGAAGCCGCCGACCAGGCACATCAGCATGATGAGGTTGGCCGCGACGGAGTGCCCCGCCATCCACGCGATGGGGCCGCGCTTGTCTTTCTGATCTTCGAGATCGGTCATGGTTGTGTCTCCTGCCGGCCGGCCTCTTGCCCAGTCTCAGTGGGCTGTCGGGGCTTGTCCTTGACCGATTCAGCCGTTCGCAACAGCATGCTATTGACCGCGGCGCCAAGATCACTGACGATCAGCCGGTCGCCGGTTGTGAGACCCTCGGAGACGCACACGTGGTCATTGCCGGACCAGGCGATCTTGACTTCACGTATCTCAAGCTTGTCGTCCGGCCCCATTACCCATACATGGTTGCCGTCCCGCAGAGCGGTTCGCTGGACGCGCACGACGTCGGATAGCTTTTGGCCGACGATCTCGATGCGAACGTAGCCCCCTAGAATCAATGGCCGACGGGCCTGCGGGGCGACCTTCAGTTCCAGCGGGTCTTCCACGGCCACCAGCAGCCTGGCCATCCGGCCTTCGGGCTCAATCTCGCTCATCAATCGTGTGACCACGCCCGGTCGGTTTGCATCAAGGCCCCAAGCGCCCGTGTGGTACACTCGGGCCGCCGAACCGGTTGTACTGTTGAACTCGGGAATCCGTATTCGCTTGAGTTCATCCACGGGGATTGACACCTCGACCCAGTACTCATCCGTGCCAACCAGAGAGGCCAGCGACGCCCCGACGGCGACCTGGGTGCCCAGATTGACATTGCGGGATCGGACCATCGCGTTGAAAGGCGCGCGAATCTCCGTCCGCTTCAGGTCGAGTTGTACCTGCTCCAAGGTGACCTTGTTCGCCGCTTCGGAGGCCTTGGCCGCGTCTCGAGCCGCGGCGACTGCCTGCTTGGCCGCCTCGGCTGCGACGCAATTGGCCTCGGCCTCTTTCAGTTGAGGCTCGCGCAGCACCAGGGCCTCGTCCTCGGGTTTTACCGTCTCGCCGAGCAGTTTGTATTCACCCAGCGCCGCGGACTGCTGACCCATCTCGATCGCAAGTGCGGACTCGGCCTTGGTGAGATTTGCTTCCTGCTGCGTGATCGCGCTGACAGCCTGTTCGACATCCGCCAAGGCCTTCTTTACCTGGGCCTGCTGTAGCCGAACCGCGAGTTCAAAATCGTTCGGATCGACCTTGACCATAAGATCCCCGGCATTGAACCGGCCGCCGGGGATGAAGTTGGGGCTGACCTGGACGATCTCGCCTCTGACCCGAGAACCCAGTTCGATGCTTCTGGCCGGCACCACGGCCCCCATCGCTCGTATGACGACTTGCTCGTCCCTCGCGGTTACTTGTTGGACGTCGACGAGAATCGCCTGGGGTTTGGAAGGTCGGCGCTTGGCCTTGGGGCGGTTCATGAGCCAGTAGGCGGATATCCCACCGGCTGTGCCCAGTATCGCCAGCACAAGCAGAAAACGCAGGATCCGCCCCGCCCACACATGGCCGGATGATGCCTCTGGTGCGGCTGGGTCGTTCGGATAGGGGGCGGCTGGGTCGCGGTCGTCTTGGCCCGTCATGGTTATTGCCTCGCATCGCCCGCGGGCTGGGCGGGCTGGGTGGTTGCGGTGTCATCGGCGGCCGGCGCCGTTTCAATCACGGCCTGGCTCGGACGCGGTGGCGTCCAGCCGCCAGCCAGGCTGCGGTACAGGTCAACGCGAAACTGCACGAGCTGCCTCTTGGCCTGGAGGTGTGTCCGCTGAAGCCTCTGGTAGGCCAGCAGCGTCGTCAGGTAGCGGGTGAAATCCATGGTTCCCTTGGTGTAATTGTCGAGCGTCTGCTTGGTGGCCTGGTCGGCCAGGCCGAGCTGCAGGCGTAGGCTCTTGACGTATTTAGCCTGCTGCGTTTCCTGGGCGATGGCGTCCTCGACCTCGCCTAGCGACGCGAGCACCACCTGCCCGTAGGCGTTGATACGTTCGGAGACCACGGCCCTGGTCCGCTCGATCTCCGCCCGCCTCTGCCAACCGTCGAAAAGTGGGGCTGCGAGGTTGGCCGCGATGCTCGCCAGCCAGTTGTCGAAAAGGTTCCTGACGGCCTCGGCGGACGTCTCGGCCCCGAACGATATGCCCAGCCGGGGGAACTGGTCCGCGATTGCCGCGGCCACTCGCTGGTCGGCCGCCTGGATGCTCCGCTCGGCCGAGCGGACGTCAGGGCGGCGTCGGAGCCACTCGGCGGGCACGCCTGTTCGCGGCAGGGCGGGCACTTCCGGCAGCCTCGCAAGGCGGGGGGGCGAGAAGCTCTCCGGGGTCCGGCCGACAAGCACGGCCAGGAGGTGTTCGAGGACGGCAGTGGCGGACTCGACCAACGCACGGTCGCCGCGCGTGGTTTCGACGAGCTGCCGCTGCTGGAGCACGTCGGTGGCGGAGACTTGTCCGCGGCGGAACTTGAGCGTGATGATTTCCAGGTAGTCCTGATTGGTCTTAAGCTGCTGGTCCAGGAGCGTCAGTTGTCCGCGTTGCTCGGCCAGGGCGTACCAGGTCTGTGCGACCTGTGCGGCCAGTGTCATGGCGGCGGCGTGAATGTCGTCCTGGCCAGCCTGGATGTCCAGCAGGTCCGCGTCGTGCGTCGATCGGATGCGCCCCCAGAGGTCCACCTCGTAGCCGGCCTGCAGGCCCAGGGAGAGGTCCGATGTCGATGTCCTCGCCATCGGCGTTCGGACGGTTGTCCGCGCTGCGCCGGCTGAGCCATCGAGGCTGGGCCACAGCGGCGCCTTGCTCTTGGCGGCCAGGGCGCGGGCCTGGTCGAGGCGGTCCCAGGCGATTCGCAGGCTGAAGTTCTCACGCATGGCCTGGTCGATTAGCTCGTCGAGCTGCTCGTCCTGGAAGGCGGTCCACCACTCATCCGGCGCCGGCGAGTCGCCCCTGACGGAGAAGGCTTCCGACATCGCCAGCGGCGGGGCTACCTTCGCCATCGGGTGCGTGCAGCCTGCCAATGACGCCAAGGCCAGCAACATCGCCGCCGCCGCGGGAAGACCTTTTGGCAAGGGTCGATTGGGCGTGTCCGTGCGTGTCTGTAATCCGCGAATCACTGGGCTACTCCGGTTCGTCGATTGTGCCGCTTTCGATCTGGCGGCGGACATCTCGGATTCCGGCCAGGCTGAATCGAGTAACGTGGTCGGCTATCTGCTCGATTGGGATTCTCGCGGCCTCGACGCCGTTTTTTGTTCCGGCTTTGGTGAACGTGTCGCGGCGACGCTGCCGGACGATCCGGTCGAAACACTGGGCGCGGATGCTCACCAGGCAGAGCAGAACCTGCTGGTTGCCGGCCCCGGGGCCGAGCAACTCCCGTACGATGGCCTCCAGCCCCTGCCGGATGGGGCGGATGCACTCGCGCCCGACCTCCGCCAGCAGGCCCGTCGGGTTGGCCATCTCCTTGTGGATCATCTCCAACTCGTGGCTGGCCGGGTCGGCGAAACGCTGGATCAGCGCGAGGATTCGCCCGCGAAACCTTTGCTCGGGCGGGGCTCCGGCCGGCACGCCGCTGTCGGCGGGGTGGGCCTTGAGGGACCGATGAAAGCCGACCCGCCAGGCCTCGGCGTAGATGGTTTCCTTGTCGTGGAAATGGTAGTTGACGGCCGCGATGTTCGCCCCGGCTTGCCGGCAAATATCCGCGATAGTTGCGTCACGGTAGCCTTTCTCCGCGAAGACCAGGCATGCGGCCTCAAGCAGTTGGTCCCGCGTCTGGTTCTGTCGTTTCTTCGCTGTCTTCATAAGCATCTCCACCGCCAGGCAGCAATTCAAATGGACATTTTAAACGCGGGTTTCGTTTCGATCCAGGTTTTACGTCGTTTTTTTGTTCCCGACCCATTTTCCATTCCATTTCCGCATGGCTGAAGTAGGCAGGCTCGTATTGCCGTCCATCGAATGCGGGCCAGCATCAACGGGTTCAGCGATTCCGCAACGGGGTGAAAACCGCGTGCCTAAGACCTGAATGAGCCGGCGGTTTAGCCGACTCGCCAGAAAAATAGCAGATTCGCATTCGTTTTTCGGTTGACATTTTGACGCGTTCTGGTACTATTCTAGTATGCCAGATACAAAGCGCCCCATTACGCGGACATCCCAGTCGGCCCAGGAGCGACGGCTTCGGTCGGAGTTGAGGAAGATTCTCGACAGCAGCGGCATGCTGCACGGAACCGTCATCGAACGCCAGCGGGTCTGCGGCAAGCCCAACTGCAAGTGCATGCGCGGGCAGAAGCATCGCAGCCTTTACCTGGTCGTAACCGAAGGCGGCAAACCCCGTCAACTCTACGTGCCCAAGGACTGGGAACAGACGGTGCGGCAATGGGTCCAGGACTATCAGAAGGCTCGGGAACTCATGGAAGAAGTCTCGCGCATCCATTGGCAGAAGGTGCGCGAGCGGCAGGGCTGATTATCCTTCGTCGCATTCTACGATACGCACGGAAGCGCCTCGATTGGGAATCACTGATACGGTCGGCCGGGTCTGCGCCTATGTCGATCCCGACGGCGTCCGCCTGATAGCCCGGCAGGTATATGCCAGGCTCAAGAGGGGCAAGGCGATTTGCCCTCCGGCTCATGGCCTGATGGCCGCGGTTCTGGACGGCCACGAGTCGCACGCGACGTATCTCCGCTGTTGCGACGGATGCCTGTAGCGAACCATCGAGACGCGTAACGGCCCGAAGGTACAGTAGACACGGGACCTGTGGGGCGATGCCCAGAGCCTCTTTGCCGGCGAGGCGCCGGTAGAGATACCGCGAGGCCGCTGGCTGGCGGACTGCTGGGATCTGGAGGGATTTACAAGCTGGCCTCAGGTCAGCCGGCCTGTCCGGGTGGTGCAAAGCCTGGAACGAAGCACGGTCCGCCGGCAACTCGACGGGCGAGAGGAGCCCATCGAGTCCAACTGGGCCTGGGTAACCACGCTGGCCGGTGCGCAGGGCACTGGCGTTCGTGGTCAACCAGAGAACTCTATGTGTCTCAGCCTGCGAGTCCTTGGGGTCCCTTGCTCTCTTGTAGGCGTTGATAGTCAGATCGAGAGTGCCCTGAGCCTTCATTGCCCTGGCTACCTGCTCGATGTTGACACTGCCTGCTGGCCAAATCGAAGTCCAATCGCGCCCTGAAGCTGGCACGTCATTCTCAGTCAGGCTGGCTGTCCCCGCGAATAACTCGGTCGCTGCCGTAACACTTCACTGATGTGCAATGATTTTCGCGGTCAGTAGCCCCGCCAGGGGCGAAAAAAGGTTGCGGCGCGGGAGTACTCTGCCGCCTCTGACGGGGCTTGTCATTATGTTGATCCTTCGGAATCCCCGCTCTGGCGGGCCTACGGCCCTGAACGGCTTCCTACTCCCTACGACCCATAACCTTCTCCTCACGTTGGACTGTGGTATAATCCGCGCCATCAGGGCCGAGGGCCTGGGAGATTGCCGTCATGAGAGTCGCCTGCGTTCAATATGACATCGTCTGGCATGATAAGCCTGCCAACTTTGCCAAGGTCCGCTCGCTGCTGGCGGCGGCCGGCGGATGCGAGCCGGGCGGGCTGATCGTCCTGCCGGAGATGTTCTCCACCGGCTTCAGTATGGACCTCCAGGCCACGGCAGAAGGTCAATTCAGACCAGCGGAGCATTCTTCGCCCAAGGCTGGGGTGGGCTGCGGCGCGGCTGGTCAACTCAGGCCTGCGGAACATTTCCTGGCCGAACTGGCCCGGCATTACTGTTGCCACGTGCTGGGCGGGGTGGTCAACGTCGCCGATGACGGCCTTGGTCGCAACGAGGCCCTCCTGTTGAACCCCGCCGGGCAGGAGATCATGCGGTACGCCAAGATGCACCCGTTTTCCTACGCCGGGGAGAAGCAATACTTTGCGCCGGGCAATGCCCCCGTCGTGGTGGACCTGGCTTGTCGCGAGTTCACAGAGCAGGCTCCAGCCAGGCTCTCTGGCTTCGTTTGCTACGACCTGCGTTTTCCGGAGGTCTTCCGCTCGGCCGCGATGGCTGGGGCGGAGGTCCTGGTGGTCATTGCCAACTGGCCGGCGAGCCGTTGCGAACATTGGCGGACGCTGCTGGCAGCCAGGGCGATAGAAAATCAGGCCTGGGTCGTGGGCGTAAATCGAGCAGGCAACGACCCTAACGTGAGTTATTCCGGCCAAAGCATGGTTGTTGACCCCCGTGGGCGTGTGGCGGCCGAGGCCGCCGACGGCGAGATGGTTCTCCAGGCAGAGTTGGATCTGGCGGACCTTCGGCAGTACCGTCGCGAGTTTCCCGCCTTTGACGACATTCGCCCCGGTTGGGTCAGGCGGATTGGCAAGAAAACGGCGGAACCGGGAACCCGGGAATAGCAAAATGTAGCCTGAAGCCTTCTTTCCCCTCTTTCCCTCTTTCTCATCTAATCCGCTTGACGGCGTGGTTTGCCTTAGGTTACAATAGGGCTTGTTGGAAGTACCGTGTGGCAGCAGTCGGCGGCGGCCTTTGTGGGCCGAGTCGAGGCGCGCTACATGTTTTTAGGACAGCGACGGCCAGGATCGTAGACAAGCAGGCCGTCCGACAAGCGATGTTCAGTGCCAGGCGTTTGTTTTTTGCGGAGAGAGCTTGGCATGTGCGGTGGCGTCGCCCGGCCGATGGCTGGGAAAACCGAATGAAAAAGGGCGTCAAAGCGTGGAACATCGATGATTCGCACCGCTCGATTTGGGCGGTCGAGGCCTTCGGGCCATATAGTTACATGAGCCTACGAAGTAAGTATTTCAGAGCGTCGATAGACTGATCAGAACCCATGGCAAGCCAATCCCAAGAGCCGTAGAAACATGCAGTCAGGAATAGGCCCACAACCGGCGCGAGTTTAGTAAGTCCTTGCCGGTGTGTGTATTGGCATTGCAGGTGCGGGCGGTGCAGTCGTAGAGATAGCTCGGGGGCTCATGTGACGGGCCTTAAGTGCCTCTCGGAGCCGAAGCAGGATGGCTCCACGGGCCTGCTTGTTCATTAAGCGATCCCGTGCCGCGCGCTTACACCATAGAAGGGAGCGTGACATGGACCTGTTGGCTTTTACGGAATTCACCTTCGCACAGAAGGCTGCTCTTGCATTCGGCGGGGCGGGAATAGGGGTCATTCTGACCGGTGTGGTCATGATGCTGATCCAGCGGCGAAAGAAGGATGACTACGCGCGCGAACTGGAAGGCATGAAGAATCAGGCCAAGGCCGAGGCGGCCAAGATCCTCGCCCAGGCCCAGGCTGAGGCAAAGAGCGAGTTCATCAAGCATCGAGAGGTATTCGACACCGAAACCAAGACTGCGAGACAGGAGCTCAAGGCCGAGGAAAAGCGCGTCGCGAAACGCGAAGACCTTATCGATCAGAAGCTTGAGACGCTCAACGCCAAGGAAAGAACGCTCGAAGCCGCCCAGAAGGGCATAATCGAGAAAGAGCACGCCCTGGCCGGAAAGGACAAACAACTCAACGACGTCATAGCGCGCCAGAAGAGCCAGCTTCTGAAGGTAGCCGGCCTGAGCATGGAAGAAGCTCGCTCGCAACTCATGCAGCAGGTCGAGCACGACATGGAGAAAGAGACCGCCGAACTCATCTCCTCCAAGCTCGACCAGGCCAAGGAAACCGCGGAGGCCCAGGGCCGGGAGATAATTGTCACAGCCATCCAGCGTTACGCGTCGGAACACACCTGCGAATCGACGGTTTCGACGGTTGATATCCCCTCCGACGACATGAAGGGCCGGGTTATCGGGCGCGAGGGCAGGAACATCCGCGCGTTCGAAAAGGCTACGGGCGTTGACGTTATCGTCGACGACACCCCCGGCGTGGTCGTGGTCTCCGCCTTCGATCCCGTCCGTCGCGAAACGGCCCGCCGGTCTCTGGAAAAGCTCATTCAGGACGGGCGGATTCATCCGACGCGGATCGAGGAGGTCGTCGCGGCCATGGAGAAGGAAGTGGCCAAGCAGATCATGGAAAAGGGCAAGCAGGCGACGGTGGATGCCAACATCCGCGGCCTGCACAACAAGCTGGTCGAACTCTTAGGCCGGCTCCAGTTCCGCACGAGCTACGGCCAGAATGTGTTGCAGCACTCGATGGAAGTGGCGTATTTGTCGCAGGTTATAGCCGACGAGCTCGGCCTTAACGGCACGATAGCTCGCCGGGCGGGGCTCTTACACGACATCGGCAAGGCTGTCGACCACGAGGTCGAGGGCGGCCACCCGGCCATCGGCGCCGACCTGTGCAAGCGATATGGCGAGAAGCCCGAGATCATCGAGGCTGTCGGCGGCCATCACGGTGACGGCGAGGTCAGGAGCATCTACACCCCCATAGTCACCGCCGCCGATGCGATAAGCGCAAGCCGCCCCGGCGCACGCCGCGAGTCGCTGGAACGTTATGTCCAGCGGCTCCAGAAGCTCGAGGAGATCGCATCCGACTTCGAGGGCGTCAAGCAGGCCTACGCCATCCAGGCCGGGCGCGAGGTGCGGGTGATCGTCGACGCTGAAAACATCGACGACAAGGTCTCGGCCAAGATTGCCCGCGACATTGCCCGGCGAATCGAGGACGAGATGGAATACCCCGGCGAGGTCCGCGTCACCGTCGTACGCGAGGTCCGCTGCGTGGAATTCGCCCGCTGATGAGGCAGTAGCCGGTAGCCGGGAAAGAAAACGGAACCCGTCAGAAGACGGCGGAACCTGGAACCCGGGGTCTGTTGTCCCGGTATAATATGGCAAGGGTGAATCACGGGCCTCGGTTATCTCGGGGTCAGCCCTTGTGGCACGGCCTTTTGGGGTTGAACAATGCGCGATGCGGCGAGAAAACGTACCGTCTTATTCGTGGGCCTGATTGTGGTTGTTGTTCTGGCAGGGGCGGGCTTCTGGTTCCATTGGGGCTGGCAAGGGCCATTGCCGAGCGCCGTCCCGGCGTTCGATGGCGATTCTCACTTGCTGAAGGCAACCGATGTGTTTGCCACATTGGATACGCCGATCCGGGCTGGTAAGAATGCGGTCTGGTGTGCGTCATTCTTGTCCGCCTGGAAGACCCTGGAGACGGATCTGGCAAAGGGACCGATCTCCCTGCAAGGTTCCCCGCAGCTTGCCGCTTCGCTGAACGCAGCCACCGACCCGCGAGCCCAAATCCCGCCGGAGAGCCTATATGTTGCGGCCGGATGGAATCAGAAGGGTATAATCGCCCAGATCAGCGACGACCTCAAGCGAAGGTTCCCAGCCAAGGCCCGGCCTACCTTTCCCGGCATACGGCCGGATTCGTTTGTTGCCTACGCGTATCTTGAGGTGAGCCTGAAGTTCTCGATTCCCTACTTCCAGAACCGCAAGCCCATGGTCTTCTCCGACAGCGGGGGCAAGAAAACCGAACTCACATCCTTTGGCGTAGGCGAAGAGGATGCTTACGCCTATTTCAAGCTTCGCGGACAACCGAAGGTCCTCTTCAAGACCGCAGATAAACTCAACATATCCAGGGCGGCCGAATGTGTCCTTGATCTGGATTGCAATTCTCAGCCCAACCAGATCGTCCTGGCCTTGACGGAGCCAAGGGCCAGCCTCGCGGCGACACTCGCAGCCGTCGAGGAACAGGTCGCCTCAGCCAAACCTGTGGCAGACTCCGGCAACCTGGGCCCCAACGACGTGCTGCTTGTCCCCGACATAGTCTGGCGCATTTCCCATCGGTTCGACGAGCTCGAGGGCCGCGAGTTTACCAATACCGCCTTGAAGGGGCAAAGGATGGATGTCGCCCAACAGGACATTCAGTTTTGTCTTAACCGCGGAGGCGCCGAACTCAAGTCAGAGGCAAAGACGTTTTTTCGCCCCATACCGACCTACTACGTCTTCGATCGGCCTTTCCTCCTATATATGAAGAAGCGAGGCTCGGCCCAGCCGTACTTCGTCATGTGGGTCGACAATGTCGAATTGTTTGGAAAGTGGCCGACATAGACCGGAGCCCAACATGACGTGCCAGCCGAACCAAACGCACCGAGCATCTGAGTCCGGTTTTGCGGGTTCCGGCTTCCGCGTCCCGCCGTTGTTTTCCGGGTTCCGAGTTCCTTGTTCCAGGTTCCGCCGTTTTGCTTTTCCCGCCTACCGCCTCTCCAGATGCAGCGTCCATGCGTGCTCGTTGTGGGTTGCCGCACCCGGGAAACGGGAGGCGACTATCTCGGCCACGCTCACGGCCCGGACCAGCTCGAAGCCGGCAGCGTTGAACAGCCCGACGACCTTCTCCAGCGACAGGCGGTTCCAGTGGTAATCGTCTTGCGTGCGGACTAGGTGCTCGGGCTCATCGTGCATCTGGAAGAAGTGGGCCAGAACGCTGCGGCCTGTGACTCGGCCTACCTCGGCGACGGCCTGGGCCATGGCGTCGATGGACAGGTGCTCGAAGAGGTCGTGAACGAAGCATATCTCGAATGCCCGCTCGCCGGCCTCGATGGCCAGGACGTTGCCGGCCCGGAAGTCGACGGCGTGGAACATATCGAGGGCGTTGGCGATGTTCTTCTCGCACAGGTCGAAGCCGGTGTAGTCGATGTGCCCCGCGATGCCGAAGTTGTCGAGGTAGCGGTAGTCGTTGGCTGAGCCGCAGGCAGGCTCGATGACGGTGGGGCGGTCGGCTGGTGCGGGCGCCCCGGCCAGCGCCTGGCGAAAGAGGCCCAGGAAGGTTGACGCGACGTGGTCGGGCAGCGGCGGCTCGTCCTGTTGCCTTGGCGGTGGAAGCACCAGCACGTCGGTGATATAGTCCGGCACCTCCAGTCCATCGGCCTCGGCCGGCAGGGACGCGAAGACCTCGCGAATCCAGCCGGGAATCTCGACGCCCTCGGGCGTCTCGTCCAGACCGGTCAGCAGTGTGCAGAGGATGTCGTCGTGCCGGGCCGCCAGGGCGGCGTCCTTGCGGATGCCAAGCAGCCAGTTGGCCGCGACGGCGAAGCGAATCTCGTGCTCCTTGAGTTGCCCGAAGAGTCCCGGCCAGAGCCGCTCCATGAGGAAGTGCCGCGTCAACACGCTCTGAAGGTTGATCCGCGGGTCCTCGACGTCGCGCACGAGGTAATCCCGCAGAACCTCGCGGTCGTGTTTGCCCCATGACCGAACCAGGTCGGCTGTCTCTCGATCAAAGCGTGGTTCCACGTTGGTTTCTTTCGTCCATGAACTTCAGCAGTCGGTACATTGTTTCGATTTGCGGCGTGGGGCAGCCCGCGCCGGCCGCGGCGCGAAGGGTGGCGCCGAAGATGGCTTCGATTTCCATCGGCCTGCCCGCGCGGCAGTCCAGGAGCATACTCGGGCTGTAGGAGGCCATTTTGGCGGTGTCGTCGAGCTGGCTTTGGATGAATGCTTCGGGGATTTCCCTCCCGGCCGCAGCCAGGGCGGCGCCGGCCACCTCGCGCATCAGGCCCTCGGCGAGGACCCGCGAGTACACGTTGGCCATGATGAGATCGGTCGTGGCGTCCAGCACGGCCGACAGGCCGTTGAAAGGGACGTTCCAGACTAGCTTTCGCCAGCGTGCCAGGACGAGGTCGTCGGCGTAGTTGACTCGTATGCCGGCGGCCTGGAAATCCCCGCCGATCGCCCGCATTCGAGCGGTTATGCCCTTGGGCCGGTGCTGGCTGTCGTATTCAGCCAGGGTGATATATCCGTAGTCGAGGTGGCGTATGTGACCCGGGCCGACCTTGCTCGAACACAGGAAGCACAGCCCGCCCATGACGCGGTCCGGCCCGACGATTCCCGCGACCTGATCCTCGACGCCCAGACCGTTCTGGAGCACCAGCACCACGCCGTCATCGGCGATAACGGGCCTGATAAGCTCCGGCAGCAGGTCGTTGACGGTGGTCTTGAGCGCCACGGCCACAACGTCGCACCGCGGCATGTCCGCCGCCCGGCCATAGGCGTTCACACGCGGCAGGACAAAGTCGCCATCGACGCTGTCGACACGCAGGCCGTGATCGCGGACGCACTCGTAGTCGCCGTGCAGCAGGAAGTGTACATCGCAGCCCGCCCGCGCCAGCCGGCCTCCGTAGAAGCCGCCCAGCCCGCCCGTGCCGATCATCGCGTAACGAAGTTGGGACATGATGGGACTTTAAATGTTCAGTGCTCAATGTTCAATGCTCCGTGTGGGTAATCGCAACTGCAATCGTCACCCGAATGCTCTTGAGGCATACCACATTTTGGGGTACAAGTAGTTGGTCCTGATCGAGGTTGTTTATCACACCGGAAGCCCATGCAAATGTTGCATGGGCTTCATGTTGGTGTGCGATCGTCGTTTCGTGGGCTTCTTACATGAAAGGGGAGTGTATGTCCGCACCATGGAATCGCTGGTTTCACTGCATCGGCGGCACGTATGGGTCGTGGTTGCCTGGTGGTCCCCGTGGTTTCCGCACGCGTCACCATCGCGAGCACGTCGAGGGCGACTACCACAATCCCCCGCCCACCGGCATCTACGAGTCCAGGCATCACTGCGCGGAGGATTCCTTGCGTTTCGACCCCGTGACGCTCCGTCCCGATGACCGGGCCGTCGTCTGCCGGACAATGGCGGCAGCGCCCCTGGCCTACGGCGTGGAACTCATCGACATGTCCGTCGGCGGGCAGCATTTTCACGCCCTGTGCCGCTTCCCGCTGTGGGCCAAACGCGCGAAGTTCGAGCCCATCCGCAACCGACAGCACCAACTAAACGTCGTGGGCTACATCCGCGACCACGCCTGCGAGGGCGCCGTGATCTGGTCCCAAATCCGGGATCAATCTTAGCAATCGCCCCAAAGGGCTCCGCAAACCACGGCACCCGATCATTAGGGACTTTGCGACCAACCCGCATTGAGCATTGAGCGTGTGAATAAATTGGAATGTATGTTTTTCCAAAAAGTTCACGGGCCACAAATGCCCCAGGATCGACGATTTCGACCTCGGACGACATTTGGACCGGCCTTTTTCAGCACTGAAATCGGATGAATTCGATTTATTCACACGCTCATTGAACATTGAACATTGAACATTCCGCAAGGCTTCACCCCCTCGGATGGAACTGCCGGTGTACGCTCTTCAGCCGCTCGGCGTCGACGTGGGTGTAGATTTGTGTGGTGGATATGTCGGCGTGGCCTAGCATTTCCTGCACGCTTCGCAGGTTGGCGCCGTGGGCCAGCAGGTGCGTGGCGAAGGCGTGCCTCATGGTGTGCGGCGTGACCCTGCCGCGGATGGCCGCACGACGGACGTACTTGCGGACGGTGCGATACACGTCCTCGCGGGCAAGGGGCTTGCCGGTTCGCGAGAGCAGCAGCCGGCCTGTAGTGTCGGCGGTGGCCGCGGCGCGGTCGGCCTTGATGTACTCTCGCACGGCCTCGAGCGCCGCCTCGGCGGCAGGCACGATCCGTTCCTTGCTTCCCTTGCCCATCACGCGGACGATCCCAAGGTTGAAGTTCACGTCGCGCACGCAAAGCCCGGCCAACTCACTGGCGCGCATGCCGGTGGCGTACAGAAGCGTCAGTATTGCCCGGTCGCGGAGGACGTGGGCGTCCTGCTCGTCGCTTGGGGCCGCGAGGATGCGCCGCACATGCTCGTCATTAAGCACGGCTGGGAGGCGGCGCCACTTCTTGGGCGGGACAACCACGGCGGACACGTCGCGTGCCAGGACGCGGTTGACCACGAGGTATCGGCAGAACGTTCTCACGGCCGCGAGTGCCCGGCCGGTGGAACTGGCGGAGAGGCCTTCGCCGTGGCATTGGCGGAGGAAGCGTTCGACGTCGGTGGTGGTGAGTTTTGCCAGGTCGCCGGCGTTTTCGCCAAGGTGACTGATAAATCGGCAGAGGTCCCGTCTGTACGCAAGGCGGGTGTTCAGTGCCAGCCCGCACTCGACCTGTAGGTAGTCGAGGAAGGCCCGCAGGTGCCGTCGGGACTCAATAGGCAACGAGGACGCCGGCGGCAGCAGTTGTTTCCTGGTACTGGCAGACATGATCGAGCATTTTGGCGACTGTCTGTTGGTAGATGGGGCACTGCTCGTACTGGTCTGCGCAGTGGGCGAAGGCGCTGGAAATGTTCGCCAGTGTCAAATGGGTCGCACATCGGGCGTTGGATTTATCAAGCATCGGGCACACGGTATCGTCTCCTGACGCGGCGGCCCGTACATCGGGTTCGCCACCGGAGTCATATATCGTCGCATACCCGTTTTTCGCTTGAGAGATTCGCTCGGCTACTTTGTCTTCTGGTTCTCCGGGAAGCTGGACTCTACCCACTTGACGAAGGCCTCGGCCAATCCCTCTGCCTTCTCTTTGACGCCCGTGTTGCTCCTTGCCTTGGTCCGACCAACGCAGTTGGCGATGCCAAGCACCTGGCCCGTGCCTTTGTCGACCAGTTCTGTCCGGCAGACGACTTCTTCAACCGGCCCCAGCATGAAGCCCATGGTGCTGGCGCTTTCGTAGTGGATGATAGTGCCGCGGTAAGCACCACTAACAGACGAATGGTGTAGTTCGCATGGTCCATCCTTTCGACTGGCTGCGGCGAGTGTTCGGCGAACATGCCGGCACTCTCCTGATGCACATCATGTTATCGGATCAGCCGGGGCTCTTCAACGTATCCTGTAGAGCCTGTAATGTCTGCCCCACGCGCCGGACTCGACGGGTTGCAGAGGTTCCGGCTGCGCCGGCGCCGCCTGCGCGCGGACCAGCACATACCATTCACTTACCCCGGCCAGGCTTGGGTCCCTGGCGATCAGGTCCGTCACGAAGCCCACCACCGCCTTGGGGTCGGTCGTCCCGGCCGGGGGGCTGAGCAGCTCCTCCTGCCGCCGGTAACGGTCCAGCCATTCGTCCAGCCGCCATGGGGCCAGATAGTACAGGTATCGCACGTCGTTGGGCGCGGCGACGATGGGGCGGCGCGACAGGATCCTGAACTCGCCGCGATCGGTGACGTACATGGAGCCTGGTTTGCCGGCCGCGAAGTCCGCGATGGCCGCCAACTCGCGGCGGCGGTCCTCCTGCTCGCGGTGCCGCAGAACGTAGTTGGGCTTGTCTTCCTCGCTGAGGAAGGATGTGCTGAGTTCGGAGAGGCGCCATCGGGCGACTCGAAGGTTGTCCGAAGGGATCATCCAGGCCGCCAGCAGCGCCGCCAGTGCCCATCGCAGAAGCGCCCGGTGAGTTCGCAGCAGGCGGAAGAGGTTCGTGGCGGCCTGGCCCAGCAGAACGTAGAGGGGCAGCATGAGAAGAGCCGAGGCCTGGACGAAGTTGATCACGGGCGGCACCCGGCCAAGTGAGCTTCCGATGAACTGGCTCAGGCCGTGAAGCCCCAGCGACACCACCGCGCTGCCGATGACCAGCCCCACCCACAGCCGAACGTTCTGCGTGATGTAACGCTCGATCTTCACCAGCACCGCAATGGCAGGAATGCCCAGCACGAGCACGCCTGCCAGGATGCGCCAGTCCAGCAGGCTCTTGAGCAACTCGGGGTAGAACGCCGTCAGTTCGCCGACGCGGATGGCGTCGAACAAAATTCCAGCCGGCGGCCAGGCGTGGCCGGCGATCATCTGGGCGCGCAGGCCGAAGTAGTACAACACGTAAGGCAGCGCCGCGACCAACGCCGCCGCCGCCGCACCAAGCGCCACCGGCAAACAACGCCAGGACAGCCTGTGCCGCACAACGTAGGCTATCAACAGCACCAGCGTCATGTTCATCGCCGTCACGAGGTGGATGTTGCCCAGCAGCCCGACAACGATAAACACGAGTATCACCCGCCACTGTGCCAGCGGGCTCATGTTCGGCTCGGGCCGGCTGTAGCGGGCGAAGGCCAGCACAACCAGCGGCCAGACCGCCAGGCACAACCCCGCCGGAGTCACCGACGCCAGCGGGCCGGCGCCCCAGACGGCCCCGCCGAGAGCGTCGATCAGTCTGATGCTGAGCACGGCCGTGAAAACCGAAACCGACCAGTTCCGCGTCTGCCAGAACAGCAGCGCGTACATGCCGCACAACAGCAGAAGCGTCTGCAAACCGACCCCCACGCGGTATGGCAGCAGCAGGTCCTGACAGTCGGTGGGGACAAGCACCAACTCCAGCATGCCCTGGTAGGCCGGGGTGTGGAAGAGCCACAGCTTGCTGTCGCCGTAGATCGGGTCGTGCGCGAACGCGCCCGGGTCGTGCCGCTTTACCGCCGCGGCGGCGATGTTGACCTGCGAGCTGCTCAACTCGTTGTCGTAGAGGGCGAGGTAGCCCGCCAAGGCCGCCGCAGCGGTCAGGATCATCACCGCCAATAGGTGTCGGTTTTGTGGTATAGGTCTCATGCCGGGCGTTTTCCCGCCAACTGAAACATGATAGTATACCGGCGTTTGAGCCGCGAGCAAGGAGACAGACGCTCCATGAGCCGCCAAAGAGCAAGCATGAACGAGCCAGCCCCCACATCCCAGCCGCCCGATCAGCCTGAGACGCCGGACGAGCTCATCCGCGCCGTGGCGGCGTTCATCGACCGGCGGAACCTGCTGTCGGCCGGGCAGGCGGTTCTCGTCGCCGTCAGCGGCGGCTGCGATAGCGTTGCACTGCTGGAGATCCTCTGCCGGCTCGCGGCCGAGCCCGAGCGGGCGTGGGACCTGTCCGTTGCCCACCTCAACCACCGCCTCCGCCTGGATGCCGGCGCCGACGCCGACTTCGTCCGCGATCTTGCCCGACGCCACGGCCTGCCGTGCGTCGTCGAGGCCGTCGACGTTGCCGCTGTCGCGGTCGCCAGGGCCATGAGCACCGAAACCGCCGCACGCGCCGTGCGCTACGAGTTCCTCGCCCTCACCGCCGTGCGGCTTGGGGCAACCGCCGTGGCCACGGGCCACCACGCCGACGACAACGTCGAGACCATCCTCCAGCGGATCGTCCGCGGCACGCACCTTCGAGGCCTGCGCGGAATCCCAGCCGCCCGCCCGCTGGCCCAGGCGCCGGGCGTTCGGATCATCCGCCCGCTGCTGGCCGTGAGACGAGAGCAGATCGAGCAGTTCTGTCTTCTTCGCGGCCTGGCGTGGCGGACGGACTCCACCAATGCCGACACGATCCACCGCCGAAACTTCATCCGCCACGAGTTGCTGCCGCTGATGCGAGACCGGATGAACCCGAGGGTGGATGACGCGCTGCTCCGCCTGGCCGGCGCCGCCGGCGAGACCGAGGATCACCTGGCCGAGGCGGGCCAATCGCTGCTGGACCACGCGCGACGGGCGAGCAAAGACCCCGACCGGCTCGTGCTCGATGCGGCCAGGCTGGCCGAGGCGCCGACCGTCCAACGCTGCTATGCCCTGCGGGCCGCGCTGGAGTACCTCGGCACGCCGATGGGCGACCTGTCCGCCGGTCAACTGGCGGACCTTGCAGCCCTGCCGGCCGAGCCGTCGCCCGCCGCCATCACGCTGCCGGGCAACATCCTCGCTCGGCGAGAGGGCGATGAGCTGCTGCTGGAGCCTGCCGCCGGCCCGGCCGAGACGCCAAGCTGGCATATCCGCCTGCCCGCCGGCCACGGCGAGGCCGTCACGCTGCCCGATGGGCGGATTGTCCACTGCGAGGAACTGACTTTCGACCCCGCCGCATTCGCCGCTCACCGCGCCAATCCCCGGCCGGGCACCCAATGGCTGGACGCCGACTACGTCCGCGGGCCGCTGACGCTCCGCCCGCGCCGGCCCGGCGATGCGTTCGTGCCGCTCGGCGCCCCCGGGCGCCAGACCGTCAGCGACTTCCTGACCAACGCCAAGCTCCCCGCCGCCCGCCGCCGCGAGGTGTTCATCGTCGCCGACGAGGAGGGGATTATCTACCTCGCCCCCCTCCGCACCGC
>CAZSBS010000049.1:0-22512 GCA_964605095.1 uncultured Planctomycetaceae bacterium
AGCCGTTCAGGTTCGCAGTGGGCTGGGCGGCAATTGAGCAACAGGCCCGGTAGCCAGTAGCCGGTTTACCCCGAGTGAAGTCGAGGGGTAGCCAGTAGCCAGGGAAGAGAAAACGGCGGAACACGGAATCTGGAACACGGAACCTGGAACAGCGGAAAAGCGGAACCTGGAACCCGGAACCGGTAGTCCGCCGCGGTGGATAGCCCCCGGCCTGTTCGCTTCAGCGAGCAGGATCTGAAGCCTGTAGCCTGAAGGAGCCCGCGATGAATCACGCAACGTGTGCAGTTTCCGCGATGGTTGCAGCGGTGGCAGTGTTGGCGGTTGCGGGCTTTGCCTGCGCGGCAAAGCCCACGGCGGCTGTGTCTGCCCTGCCTGCCGTCGAGGGCGTGCGGCAGGAGAGCTTCGTATACAAGAAGACGCCCCAGGCCGAGCTGTCGATCTACGTCAGCTATCCGCCCGGCTGGAAGGCGTCGGACAAGCGTCCGGCGATAGTTTTCTTCTTCGGCGGCGGGTGGAGTGGCGGCACGATCGAGCAGTTCGCGCCGCAGGCGGCATACCTGGCCGGGCGGGGCATGGTGGCTGCCAGGGCCGACTACCGCGTGTGGTCGCGCCACAAGGCCACGCCGGACAAGTGCGTCGAGGATGCCCGCAGCGCCGTCCGCTGGATGCGTAGCAACGCCGCCAAACTCGGCATCGACCCCGACCAGCTCTGCGCTTCCGGCGGCTCGGCCGGGGGGCACCTGGCCATCGCGACCGCCTGCGTCCAGGGCGTCGACGCCAATACCGACGACAAGTCCATCTCAGCCGTGCCCAACCTGCTGGTGCTCTACAACCCCGTGATGGACACGACCATTTACCGGGGCAAAATCGCCACCGACGAGATGGCCAGGCGGCTCTCGCCGATGCACAACATCACCAAGGACCTCCCGCCCGCGGTCTTCTATTACGGCGCGAAGGACAAGTTCTACGAGCCGGTAAAGCCCCTGCCCGCTCGCGCGGCCGAGCTCAAGTTGGACCTGGTCGTCTACCTCGCCAAGGGCCAGGCGCACGGCTTCTTCAACCGCTCGCCGTGGCTCGAGCGGACCACGTACGTCACTGACCAGTTCCTGGCCCGCCACGGGTACCTGATCGGCGAGCCGACGGTCAAACTGCCCGAAGGCAAGCTTGAGTTGGAAAAGGCCGCCAAGTAAGGCGCCGGCCTCGGTTAGCGCATCCTGGCCGGTCGGCCGGAGAAGCACAGCAGGGCCCGCTTGATTCGCAGAAGGTGGCGGAGTTCCAACCGCACGCGGCGGTGGTCGAATAGGAAGCCCGAGATGCACTCCCACGCGAAGACCCACGAGCCGATGGTAATGCCCTGCCGCAGGACCTCCAGAAGCACGTTGTCTACGGTCATGCGGTTGGCGTAGGTGGTGGCGATCAGCAGCAGCACCGCGCAGATCAGGTACGCCGCCGTCGTGCGGTATATCAGCCCCAGCCTGCGACGCAACTGGCGGGCCTCGAACGTAAAATAGTTCCGGATGCCGTCGGAGACGAGCTTCTCCTTCTCGCTGTCGCTGACCTCGGCCGGCACCGTGAACGCCAGTTCCAGCTCGTAGCGGAGGGGGATGTCCAGCGAGCTTTCATTCAGATACGTCAGCAGGTCCGGGTCCAGGTCGCGCCGCTTGTACGGCGCGGGATCCCACTCGTTGAAAACATCCTCGTATCGGTCCAGATCGACCTCGACAAGGAACGCACCCGTGGCTGGATCAACCTGGTAAACCTTGCCTAAACCGTCTTTGTCGGCCTGCATAAACATATACTCCATCTACACTAATCATACCGCGCAGGGCCGGCCATTGCATAGCCGTCCGCGACAGGCTTTGCTCGCGGGCGTCCATACGCTATGATCTAGCGGTCTGGTTCGCCTGTGCGAACCAGCGCCAACCGCGGTTGGTCCGCCGCATTGTCGGCGGGGCCTCTGGAAGGAGCGGAGCATGGCTGGGCATAACAAGGCGATCGGCGGCGGTGGATTTCATCACGTGGCCATAAAGGTGGCCAACTTCGATGAGTCCGTGACGTTCTACACGCGGGCGATGGGCTTCACCGAGTTCATCCGCTGGGGCGAGGGCGACAATCGGGCAATCCTTCTGGACTGCGGCGATGGCAACTTCTTCGAGCTTTTCGCCGGCGGCCAGGCCGCCCCGGCCGACGCCAAGTCCGGCGGCTCCGGGCCGATCATCCACGTCGCACTGCGCAGCGACGACGTCGATGGCGCAATAGCCCGCGCCCGCGCCGGCGGCGCGGAGATAACCCTGGAGCCCACGGACGTCACCATCAAGTCCGACCCGCCGACGCCCGTCCGCATCGCCTTCTGCCGGGCTCCCGGCGGAGAGGTCATCGAGTTCTTCAAGCACATCGATTAGAGGCACGAAACCTGCCTGCCGGCGGCATAGTGCTGCATGCTGGGCTTGTAGTCCAGGATCGCCTTATTGCCCGGCGGTCCGCATGAACCTCAGGCCGACGGCGCAGGCCACGCGGTACGCCATGCCCAGCGCGTCCATCAGCGGCGCCAGCGGATCGGCGCCGTCGGCGAACGTGCCGGCGTTGGCGGCCGACCAACTCGAAAACGCCGCGAACAGCTCATCGGCCAGGGGAATGCCGCGGATGTGGGCGATCATCTCGTCGCTGACGTTGCACTGGACCTCGCCGGTGAACATCCCGGCCGTGGACACCTCGTAGTCGCCCCCCGTGTGCCAATAGTACGCCGCCTCGTAGCCGCGGCAGACGGCGTAGAGGAATATGCAGTGTATCCGCCCGAACGGGAGCGACCCAACCGTCTCGTATGCCCGGCGAGTGTGGGTCTCGACGGCCAGGAGTATTCGCTGCTGGCCGGCCAGCAACTCGGGGGCCAATCGCGGGCAGGCCTCAACTCTCCCGGCCTTGATGGCCGCGTCAAGCACGGCCCGGGGCGCGGTCTCGCCATCGTCTTGTTCTTCTCTTCTCAGCGCCATCCGCGTTAGATACTGCTGTTTTTCTTCTCCGATTGCCGTCTACCGCGTCTATGCCAGCAGCTTGCGGAAGTTTGCAAGGCAGCCTCTCACGGCCTCCATCGACTTGGCGCCGCCGCTCTCGTGCTCAATGATGAACCACTGAGTGGAGGCCGTGGTTCGGCCGAGTTGGATGATCTGCTTCCAGTCCACCTTGCCCTCGCCGACAAGGCCCATGCCGGGGCCGCCGAACTCCTTGCAGTGGATCGTAAGGGCCCGGCCGGGGTATTTTTTGAGCAGGGCCACCGGGTCGCCGTTGCCGCCCATGCAGTTGCCGGTGTCGATCTGCATGACGACATCCTTGACGGTGTTGCCATAGAAGATGTCCCACGGGGTCGAGCCGTCCATGGGCTTGAACTCCGCGGAGTGGTTGTGATACCCGCAGTGCATCCCCTCGGGCTTGAGCTTGGCGGCGATCTCGTTGAACAGCCCGGCCGTCTTCTTCCAGGCCGCGGCGTCCTTTGTGTAGCCGCCGCCCATGCCCGGCACGATCAGGAACTTGTTGCCGATGGTCTTGTGGAACTCGACGGTCTTCTTGAGCTGGTCGCCCAGCAGAGTCTCCAGGCCGGTGTGCGTGCCGCAGCACTTGATGCCGTTATCGTCCAGCATCTTCTTCAGGGCCTTGGCGTCCCAGCCGCAGTAGCCGGCAAATTCGACGCCCTCGTAGCCCATTTTCGCCACGGCCTCGATGACCTTGGGCAGGTTCTTGCCGCCGTCCTTTCCGCACTCGCCGCGGACTGAGTAAAGTTGCAGGCCGACGGGTATCTTCCTGGCGCCATCGCCCTCGGCTGCCCGCAGTCGAAGCCCGCCCAGCAGCATCCCGGCTGCTCCGGCGGCGCCCACTATCAGGAATTCCCGTCGTGTTGGCTGATTCGTGCGATTGTGCATGGTTCGCTCCTTTGCCTGGCCTTCGTCTCGTCGGCCGAGGCATGTGTGATATCCAACCCGTCCGCGCAGGAACGCTATGTCCGCCGGGCTTATCGTGTCCGGCATTGTAGTAAACCCCGCCGCGGCCCAAACGGACCGGTCGCACGGGCCGCTGCCGACAGACAATCGCCCATAGCCAGGCAACCCCGCCTTGGCCGCTTCAGGGCCGACGACGGCGCCCGATCCGTCGAATTGTCTTCGACGGAACCTGGCCAGGCGCTCTTGTCTGTTGACCGCCGCGGGCGGGGGGCGTAGTTTCTGGCGAACTCATGAAGCGATCCACGAAACTCACAATCGGCCTGGTTGCATCGGTGGTGCTTCTGGCGGCGATGGTCTCATTCGTCGGCTTCGGCAAGACTATTGACGCGGCCAGGCAGGCGGGCTTGCCCGCGGTGCTAAGCGCCGGCGGGTTGTCGGCGGCGTGGCTTGTCCTCCAGGCGGCGGCGTGGATGGCCTTGAACCGCGCGGTCGGCCATCGCGTGAAATTCCGCAGCCTGCTGGCAGCGTCGACAGTTGGCCTGGCAGGCAATATGCTGACGCCATCTACGTACCTCGGCGGCGAGCCGGGCAAGGTGCTCTACATAGGCCGACGGACGGGGCTGCCTTACGAGCAACTTGTCGGCACGGTGCTGCTGCTGAAGTACGTCGAGGCCCTGAGCTTTCTGCTGTTCGTCGCGGCCGGGAGCGTCCTGGCTGTGTCCGGCATGGAACATGCCCTCTTCAGCGGCCCAGGCCTGTGGCTGGGCGTGGCCGTGCTGGCTGTTGCCGCGGCCGCCCTGGCGGCTGTGGCGGTGCTGGCGGTGTCGCTGGCGCGCCGGTGGCGGCCGCTGACGGTGCTGGCGGGCCTGCTGGCGCGGGTGGGCATATTCCGGAGGTTCTTCACCCGGCTGAGGGTGCGGCTGAGGCGAGTGGAGGACCAGGCCTCCGGCGTCTTCGTTCGGGAGCGGAGCATGGTCGTCCCCGCGTTCGGCATGCTCATGCTGACGCACGTTACGATATACCTCAAGCCGCTGCTGTTCTTCTGGCTGGGCTGGGGCAAGGTGCTGAGTCCGGCGGAACTGGGGCTGATCTTCCTGAGCTGCCAGGTGCTGCTGGCGTTCCAGTTGACGCCCAGCGGGGTCGGCACGCTCGATGGCGGGCTTTTCGGCGTGCTGTATGTAAGTGGCATAGCGATAACCCAGCCGCAGTGCGCGGCCTACCTGCTGTGCCTCCGCCTGTGGGACGGCGTGGTCATCGCGGCCGGCGCGGCCCTTGCCGCCCGCGTCGGCGCGGGCCTGTTCGCCGAACCAAAGGGAGCCGAGGGACAGACGGCACCGAGAACGACAACGAAGAGGTAGCTTGTCCCATTTTTCCTTGAGGACCAACAGACGGGCCAAGGCCCGCCGCAAGCGTAAGCGCGCTGAAAGCGTGCTAAGAAGAAAAAGAAAGGCGGAAACGAGTGGTGCGCCGCCGGCCACCCAGGGCTAAAAGCCCTGGTCTAAACCCCCGCTATCGCGGGGTCGAAGCCCCGTGAACGGGGCTGTTGCGAATGTTGTCAGTGGCCAGAACCCCGCTGCCGCGTGGGCGAAGCCTTGTGAACGTGGCAATTGCCGCCATCAGGTTCAGCCCCGCGAACGGGGCTGTCGGGTTAATAGACCCGACAGATTACCGTTTCAGCAGGGCTTCGCCCCAAAATGCGACGCCGGCCTGGGTTTGGCGACAGCCATAGCCCCGTTCACGGGGCTTTGACCGCCGAAGGCGGGTATAGACCAGGGCTTTTAGCCCTGGGTACAATCCGCGCTATCTTTCTTTGTTTCCGTTTTGCGTTTAGCACGCTTCCAGCGCGCTTACAGTTGGGGCTTTAGCCGAAAAGGAGCCGCCATGTCGCTACGAGCCTATTCTGAAATCAATCTGCACATCACCTGGCACGTCAAGGATAACAGTCCAATCCTTACGGAGATGATCGAATCGCAGACGCACCGTTTCCTCCGTGGGCGGGTTATGAGCACGCCCGGCGCCTTGTTCCATGAAGTAGGCGGAACGGACGATCATATCCACCTCGTGGCGTCGCTGCCGCCCGACGAACTCATCAGCGGCTGGATCGGCAAGCTCAAGGGCGCCAGCAGCCATTTCATCAACAACGAAATCGCCAATCGCAAGCTTCTTCACTGGCAGGCCGGCTACGGCGTGGTGGTGTTTGGCACGGCGCATATTCCGTGGGTGGTCAATTACGTGCGAAACCAAAGAAAGCATCACAAAGACGGGACGACGATTGACCGCCTTGAACGAACGGAGCCGGAAGAGCCGAAGGACCAACAGACGGGCCAAGGCCCGCCGCAAGCGTAAGCGCGCTGAAAGCGTGCTAAGAAGAAAAAGAAAGGCGGAAACGAGTGGTGCGCCGCCGGCCACCCAGGGCTAAAAGCCCTGGTCTAAACCCCCGCTATCGCGGGGTCGAAGCCCCGTGAACGGGGCTGGAAGAGGATCGCGCGTTGCCGAGCCTGCGTGCCGAATGCAGGGATGAAAAGGACAGGCTTCTTTTTCGGTCGATCACTACAAGGCACGTCCCCCGACAACGAAAAGTAGCCTGTCCCCTGATACCGTTTCCAATGTTATCCACGATCTTTTCCCCCCGCGGCGGGCAATTTCAGTCGGTTACAGTTTGTCACCGACTGGCGGCCTTCCTGCTTCCTTCAACCGCTCTTAAAGCGGCCTTTACCTCTCCAGCTTGCGTGATATTTCCAGCAGTTCCTCAGCCATGGTGGCTGAGAGGGCGACTCGTGGAACCTTGTGCTGGCCGCCGAGCTTGCCCTTGGCCTCCATCCACTCGTAGAAGGTTCGCGGGGCGACCGGGACCAGTTCCGGCGGCAGCAGGCCGTAGTCGCCGGTGCGGTGGGTGTCGTAGTCCTCGTTCTCGCGGCGGATGCTCTGGTCCGCGGCGGCGATAAAGGCGGCCTCGTCGGCGGGGGGGCGGTCGAACTCTACTATCCACCGGTGGGCGGGGATGGGGCTTTCCGGCGACGGGTATCGCGGGGCGATGGTGTAGTCAGCCACGGTCGCGCCGGTTCGTTCGCACGCGGCGGCGACGGCCTTTTCGATCATGCCGAGCGTCACGTGCTCGCCGAAGGCGCTTAGCTGTAGTTGGGTGCGCCCGGCGAAGACGATCCGCGGCGGGCTGAGGCTCTCGAACCGCACGACGTCGCCCAGCGGAAAGGCCCAGATGCCCCCGTTGGTGCTGACGAGCACGGCGTAGTCTTCGCCCACGCGGACTTCGCCCAGGTGCAGGCGGGGCGGGTCGGCCTCGCCGGCGCGGTTGGCGGGGATGAACTCGTAGAAGACGCCATTATCGACGATCAGCCGCAGCGGCCCGCCGTCTTCGACCTGTATGGCGGACATGCCCGCCTCGGAGGATGAGTAGGTGCTGGTGTAGTGGATGTCCCGCCCGACGTACTGCTGGAAGGCCCGGCGATAGGGCTGGAACGACATGCCGTAGGAGATGAAGTGCCGCAGTTTCGGCCAGAGTTCGCCGATGGTCCGCCGGCCCAGCCCGCGGGCCTCGGCGGTCTGGAGCATCTGCTTGAACAGCAGCGCCGCCCACGACGGGCAGGCCCCCAGCGCGCAGACGTCGGCGGTGAGGTATCGCTCGACGATCAGGTCTATCTTCTCCTGCCAGTTGGCGACGGTGCGGATGTCGTCGGCGGGCAGGCTTCGGCCGCGAACCCAGGACGGTATGTGCCTGGCCACTATTCCCGATGCATCGCCGTGGAGGCACTTGCCCCGCGGGGTAAGGGCGATGGAGCCGCCGAGGTATAAGAATCGCCCATCGGTGATCGAGCGCGGGCCGCCCCGGTGGGCCAGGCATGCCATCAGCAGGCCCCCGGCGCGCATGTTGCCGTGGATAGCGTCGGTGGTGACCGGCAGGTACTTGTTGCCGGCCCCCGGCGCATCCGCCGCGGCGGTCGTGCCGGATGACATCGCGAAGTACCGCACGTGCCCGGGCCAGGCCACGTCGACGGCGCCGTCGAATGCCTTGTGCCATGACGCGGCGGCTGTCTCGTAGCCAGTCACCGGCACGCGGGCGCGGTACTGCTCGGGCGTGCGGATGTCGGCGAAGCCGTACCGCCGGCCCCACTCGGTACTGGCGGCCCGGGCCAGCAGGCCTCGCAGGACGGTGAGTTGGCTTTCCACGGGCCTGGCGCACGCGAGTTCGAACTTCCCCCAGCGGCGTCGGAAATCCATTGCCAGTGCCCAGTCAACCAGGCCCATGGATAAACTCCTGAAATAACCCCCGGAACGGACCGACCAAGGGGGGTGGCGGAAAATCGGAAGTATAGCAGCTTTCTGACTTGCCTTTCACCCGAAAATGGTGGTCAATTGACGGCTAAGTGAATCGAGGCCCCTTGGCGACCGTACCGATTGCCGCGGCGGGAGTGGGGGGTGTTTGTTTGCGATGGGCATGGAGAGGTTGCTGATGGCCGACATATTCGATAAGTGCGTGCGGTTCCAACAGGAATCGCGAATTGTCAAAAAGCAGGATCGGGCCTTGGCCGAGTCGACGCTGTATCGGCCGGGTCCGCTAAACAATGCCGGGCCATGGATGGACGCCGATGGTCGGAAGATTCTCCAGTTCAGCACGAACGACTACCTCGGCCTGGCCAGCCATCCGCGAATAATCGCGGCCGCCGCGGAGATTGTCGAGCGATACGGCGTCAGCATGCCGATGGGCGCCCGGCCTCTGACGGGGACCATAGACCTGCACATCCAGCTCGAGCGCGAGCTGGCTGACTTCAAGCAGACCGAGGATGCGCTGATCTTCGCCAACGGCGCCCACACGATGATGGGCGCGATCGCCGCCTTGGCCGGGCCACGAGACTTGATCATCCTGGACCGATACGCCCACGCCAGCCTGGTCTGCGGCGCCAAGATCTCCGGCGCCCGCGTGCGGTTCTTTCGCCACAACGACATCGAGGACCTCGATGCCATCCTGATGGAGACCCCGCGAAGCCAGGCTCGCATGGTCGTTGTCGATGGCGTCTACTCGATGCAGGGCGACATCGCCCCGCTGCCGGAGTTGTGCGACCTGTGCGAGAAGCACGGCGCCAGGCTGATTGTCGACGACGCCCATGGCACGGGCGTGTGCGGCGACCACGGCCGCGGCACGGCCGAGATGCTCAACTGCGAAAGCCGCATCGACGTACACCTTGGCACGTGCAGCAAGGCCCTGGCGACGATGGGCGGTTTCGCCGCCGCGGACGCCGCCGTCATCTACTTTCTCAAGTTCAAGGCCCCGACCATCCTGTTCACCAAGGCAATGCCCGCGTGCATCACCGCCGCGACGCTCGAGGCGCTGCGGATCCTCCGCGTGGCCGACGACCGCCGCAAGGCGCTCTGGCGAAACATGCGGATGCTCCAGAACGGCCTGAGGGAGGCCGGCTTCGACATCGGCGGCACCCAGACGCCCATCACGCCGATCGGGAGCAACGGCTCCGACGCCGTCGTCCTCTGCGACGGGCTCTACCACAAGTACAATATCTGGGCCAGCGCCGTGCTGTACCCGGCCGTGCCGATCGGCACGAGCATCCTCCGCGTGATACCAACCGCCAATCACACCGACCGGGACATCGACCTGCTGCTAAGTGCTTTGTGCGAGCTCAAGGCCGGGCAGCACCCGCAGCCGGAGAGCGAGGTCCCCGCGGCCCAATGAGCGCGGAGTTGACCATCCGAGAGGTCCACGACCGCCGCGGCATGGGGCGACTGCTGGACCTGCCGATGGCGCTCTACCGGGGCCGGCCCAACTGGGTGCCGCCGCTGCGGCGGGCCCAGGCGAAGATGCTGGCTTGCAAGACCGCCTTCTTCGACCACGCCGATATGGCGCTCTTCCTGGCCGAGCGGGCCGGCCGGGCGGTCGGACGCATCGCCGCCATCCACAACCGTGCCCACAACGACTGCCACAAAGACCGCGTGGGGTTCTTTGGCTTCTTCGAGTGCGACATCCACGACGCGGCCGCGGCCGGGGGGCTTTTCGAGCATGCCCAGCGCTGGCTTGGGGATCGCGGCCTGACGAGCGTTCGCGGGCCGGTCAACCCCTCGATGAACGCCGAGTGCGGGCTGCTGATCGACGGCTTCGACCGCCCGCCCATGGTCATGATGCCCTACAACCCGCCCGAGTACGTCGGGCTTATCGAGGCGGCGGGGTTCGTCAAGTGCAAGGACCTCTATGCCTACCTCGTCCGCGCCGCGGATGTCGATGACGGCCAGGGCCGGGACCGGATGCTCCGCCTGGCTGACGTGATGAAGCGCCGCCACCCCGAGGTGCGAGTCCGCCCGATCGACATGAAACACTACGAGCGGGAGGTCCTGGACCTGGTGGAACTCTTCGAGACCGCCCGAACCGACAACTGGGGCCACGTGACGCTGACTGCCAAGGAAGTCCTGGAAATGGCGCGGGACATGAAGGCGGTTGTGGACCCGGACCTGATCCTCGTCGGCGAGGTCGGCGACGAGCCGGTTGGGGCCTCGATGGCCCTGCCGAACATCAACCGCGCCCTGGCTGCCGTCCGCGGCAGGCTGCTGCCGTTTGGGTTCCTCAAGTTCCTGCGGGAAATGAAGCGTATCCACGAGATCCGCATCTTCGGCATAGCCGTCCTGGAACGATACCGCCACCTGGGCATCACCGGACTGCTGCTGCTGGAAACAATCCTCCGAGGCCGGGCAAAGGGCATCGACATCGGCGAGGCGTCCTGGGTGCTGGAGGACAACGAAATGTCAAACCGCACCATCCAGAACGTGCTTAAGCCCGAGCACTACAAGACCTACCGCATCTACGAGAAGCCCATCTCCAAAGATCTGCCCCATTCCGGAGTCCGCCCATGACTGACGAATCCAAACCATCGCCCCCGCGACTGTCGAGGGCATTTTCCGCTTGCATTGGTTTCCTACGGATGCTACTATGTGAGTGATATGTAACATAAAGGTGAATGCCATGAACGCGGAAACCAAACATCTCTACAAGTTGAAGGCCGACATAATCGCCGCGGTGGGCAATCCGATCCGTCTGGCGATCGTTGACTTCCTCAAGGGCGGCGAGCAGTGCGTCTGCGACATTGCTGACCACGTGGGCGGCCAGAGGTCGAACGTGTCGCGGCACTTGGCGGTTCTGCTGAAGGCCGGCGTCGTCGAGCAGCGCAAGGACGGCCTGAAAATGATGTACTCTCTCAAGACGCCGTGCATCCTGAACTTCATGAGGTGCGTCGAAGGCGTCCTGCGGGAGCGGGCCAAGGACGCCGCCGTGCTGCTCGGAACGCTGTAGCTCGTGGCCCGGGTCACTTTTTTTTTGAGAATAAGCGTGAGTAATTTGTAATGTGCTCACTTAGAAAACGGACTATTCGATGATCGACTGGAAGCGAGAGTGGAAGAAGCTGCTGGCCGTCGTGGCGGTATTCCTGGCGATGTTCTGGTTGCCGGTGAATTGGGACCGCTTCACCTGGGGCGTTTCGGAGTCCCTTTACCTGGCCAGGTGGTACGCGAGGGAGCACGTGCTGCTGTGCTTGGTTCCGGCGTTCTTTATCGCCGGGGCCATTGGCGTGTTCATCAGCCAGGCCTCCGTTATGAAGTATCTCGGCGCCAGGGCGAACAAGGTGCTGGCTTACGGCGTGGCGAGCGTGTCGGGGTCGATCCTGGCCGTGTGCTCCTGCACGGTGCTGCCGCTGTTCGCGGGAATCTGGCGGATGGGCGCGGGGCTGGGGCCCGCGACGGCGTTCCTTTACTCCGGCCCGGCCATCAACATTCTGGCGATCATCCTCACCGCCCGCATCCTCGGGATGGAACTGGGCATCGCCCGGGCCGTCGGGGCCATCAGCTTCAGCATCATCATCGGCCTGATCATGCACTTCATCTATCGCAAGGAAGAACTGGAAAAGGCCAATGTGCAACTGGCAATGCCGGCCCCGGAGGTCACCCGGCCGCTGGCGCACAACGCCCTGTTCTTCTTCGTGATGATTGGTGTGCTGGTCTTCGCCAACTGGGGGGCGCCGAACGATTGGCACTTCAAGCTCAGCGACGGCAGGGCGTTTCGGGCCTCGATCAGCAGGGTGCCCGAGGATGCCGCCGTCGTCGGAGCAAGCTATCGCGTCAAGCTGCTGGAAGGCCCCGATGAAGGCAGGGAACTTGACGTAATGGCGTCTGGCGTCACCGCGAAGACCCCGCTGCCGGGCGTGTGGACGACGCTTTGGCAGGCCAAGTGGTTCATCACGGCCGGGTTCGCCGTGGCGCTGGCCATAGTGCTGATCGCGTGGTTTGGAATTCGCTGGTGGAAGGTTCTGGCCGCGGGAATCGCCCCGCTTGTCCTGGCGCTGACGCTGCCCATGAACGGCCTGATGGTGATGATCCCCTTTGCGGCGGCGGTGGCGGGTTTGTCCGTTATTACCGCCACCAAGAAAGGCGAGGCGGGCGATTGGTTCGCCGCGACGTGGAGTTTCGCCAAGCAGATCCTGCCGCTGCTGCTGCTGGGCGTGCTGGTGGCGGGGTTCCTGCTAGGCCGGCCGGGGCACGAGGGGCTCATCCCGAGCAAGTACGTCGAAATGCTCGTGGGCGACTCGCCCAATACGTTCTTCGCCATTACGGGTTGGTCCGGTGGGGCGTTCGAGAGTCTGGTTCGAGCCGTCTGGCCGCTGTGGACGAACTTCTTCGCCGCGATCTTTGCGGCGTTCATGTACTTCGCCACGCTGACGGAGGTGCCGATCCTCCAGGGGCTGATGGGCGCGGGGATGGGCAAGGGGCCGGCCTTGGCGCTCCTGCTGGCGGGTCCGGCCCTGAGTTTGCCCAACATGCTCGTGATCCGAAGCATCATGGGCACGCGAAAGACTGCGGTATTCGTTTCGCTGGTGGTCGTGATGGCCACGATCTCCGGCATAATGTTCGGAGCGTTCTTCTGAGAAAGGACAAAGGAGCAAGCCATGTCTGAATGCTGTGGAAACAACCAACCCCAAAAGGCCGAGTCCTCATCGTGCTGCGGGGCACCAAAGGCCAGGACCGTCCTGGTGTATGCGTGCAGCGGCGCGGCCAACGTCGCGGAGATATCCGACCGGGCTGCCAGAGAACTGATGTCCGTCGGCTGCGGCTCGATGTTCTGCCTGGCCGGGCTTGGCGCGGATGTCCAAGGCATGGTCCAGACCGCCCGAGACGCGGATGTGAACCTGCTGATCGACGGCTGTCCAATGGAGTGCGCAAAGAAGACCTTCGACCGCCACGGGATAACCAATTACAGGCACATCAAGGTGACGGACCTTGGCATCGAGAAGGTCAAGGGCGTGCGCGGCACGGCCGAGCAGGTGAACCTGGTCGTTGCCAAGGCGAAGGAAACCCTCGCCGGCCAGGAATAGGAGCGAACGTAAAATGCCAACAAAAAAGCTACAAATCCTGGGCACGGGCTGCCCCAAGTGCAAGAAGCTCACCGAGAACGCCGAAGCCGCCGCCAAGGCGCTGGGCATCGAATACACCATCGAGAAGGTCACGGACATCAACGAGATCATGAAGTTCGGCGTGATGATGACGCCAGCCCTGGCCGTGGACGGACAGGTGAAGGTGGTCGGCAAGGTGCCCGGCGCCGAAGCCATCAAGGGCCTGCTAAAATAGGCTCGTTGCCTCCAAGGGTTCGTCGGTTAGAAGGTTCAACATAGACGCAAAAGGAATCCCAAGATGAAGATGTTACTGTTTCGCGGCGCCCGCCGGGGCGTACTGATCGTCGTGGCGTGTGCGGCGTTATTCCTGAGCGCCGGCTGTCAGCAGGCAACCATGTCCAACGCCGTGTACCAGACCACGGGCACTCCGCGGCTCGTGGAGCTTGGCACGGCCGCTTGCATCCCGTGTGCGCTGATGAAGCTTGGCCTCGACGAACTGAAGACACAATATGCCGGGCGGCTTGAGGTCGAGGTCATCGACACCCTGCTGAATTTCGGCGCGAAGACGCAGTACAACGCCCCCTTCTGCGCCACCCAGATCTTCATTGCCGCGTCCGGGAAGGAATTGTTCCGGCACGTGGGCTATTACTCCAAGAAGGATATCCTGGCCAAGTGGAAGGAACTGGGCATCGACCTGGACGCCCCGGCTGGACAGCGGTAGCCCCAACGCACCGTCTCGCCCAAAGGGCAATAGGAGTTGAAGGTGGCAAGTGATGCTCAGTCAGTGCCCCTGTAGCGGGGGCGGAAACGGCGGCGGAGGCGGCGGGATATCGCCGTGGCTGATCCTGCCGGCCTTTGCGGGAGTCTGGTTTATGGCTCGCTCCATCTGGAACAAGAAAGGTGTGTCATTCATGGGCAAGTTAGGAAAGATCGCCATCGTCGTCGTGCTGGCCGTTGCGGTGGTGGCCGTGATCGTGATGAAAAAAGGCGGCGCCGGTTCCCCGTCCGCGCAGCCGGCTGCACAGGCTGACGGCGCCCTGCCGCGCCTGGTCGATCTGGGTTCCACCACGTGCATCCCATGCAAAATGATGGCCCCGGTCCTGGATGAACTGAAGAAGGAATACGCCGGCCGGATGCGCGTCGAGTTCATCGACGTGAATACGAACCCCGACGCAGCCAAGCCGTTCGGTATCAAACTGATCCCCACGCAGGTATTCCTCGACGCCAACGACAAAGAGCTTTGGCGGCACGAGGGGTTCATCTCCAAGCAGGACATTATGGCAAAGTGGCAGGAACTGGGGGTGAGCTTCGCGGCCGCTCCGGTGGCGGGTTCGCAACCGGCCAGTGCAAAAATGTTTGAGCGGCTGGAACCTGCCAGCACCGACACGCGGGCCAGGGATGCCATCTGCTACATGTGCGACAAGGACATCGACGCCAAGACGCTGGTGGTTGTCAAGAGCGAGAAAGGCGACGTTCGGCTGTGCAGTCCGCACTGCTACTTCATCATGTACTCGTGCCTCACCGAGGACAAGACGGGTTTCGAGAAGAAGGTTTCCGTCACCGACCGGGCGAGCGGCAAGTTGATCCAGGCGACGGACGCGGTCTACCTGTACGGGCTGGACGGCAAGGCCGCCCGGCCAACGGTGCTGGCATTTGCGGACAGAGACGCCGCGGACAAGGAATTGAAGGCGTCGGGCGGCAGCGTGATCGCCTGGACGGCCTTGCGGGAGAAGGAACTGGAAAACCGTTGCGGTTTCTGCGAGCGGGCCTGCTACCCGGAGGATTCCGCCAAGGTCATCTGCGACGGGCTGCACACCTTAGGCTGCTGCTCGCATTGCGCGTTGGGCGTGGCAGCAAGGACCGGCAAGGATATCGAGGTTCACGAACGAGACCGATTGACCGGCGAAGAGATCATCGTCAAGACCGCCGGTGGCAACGTCGCGTCGATCCAGCCCGCCACGGCCGTCGCGTGGTTCGGGATGCGGCAGAAACCGGACGGCTCATGGGCCTCGGCCGGCTGTTTCCATCAGGGCTTCTTCGTCAACGCCGACAACCTGAAGAAATGGGTCGAGCAGAGCCCCTTGGAAACCGGCAGGCTCATCACCATCCAGCAGGCGCTGGCTGACAAGATGAAGCTCACGCCGCAGCAGATTCAGAAGGCGTGCAAGATCGGCCAATGCGCCCCGAAGTAGTGACCAGTCCGTAAACAACGCAGGAAAGCGAGAGAGACAATGAGAGTATTGATCATCGTGGTGGCGGTCCTGGCCCTTACCTTGGCATCCATGCGGGCTGCGGATAAGCCCGCGACGGCTCCCACCCAGGCTGCCGCGCTGCAACCGGCCGCTATCAACGACACCTATCCTGGCCTGGCGTCAAGCGGGCTGACTCTTGCCCGGCTGGCCGACCTGCCCAAGGGCACGGTCCTGAAGGCGGGCGACCTGACCATCGCGGAGAAGGAAGTTGCCGACGAGATCGCCAAGGCGCCGAAGGAGGTCCAGGATCAACTCAAGAAGAACGCCTTCTTCCTCCTGGAGCAGATGGCCACGCGCCACCTGCTGCTCCAGGAGGCCAAAGCGGCCCTGGCCAAGGATGGCAAGGACACCTCCGATCTGTCCGAACAGGGAGTGGTTAAGGCGTTTTTCGCCAAGCTCACGGCCGACGCCGAGGTCAGCGACGAGGAGATTGCCGAGTTCTACAAGAACAATAAGGACGCGGTTGGCGGCGCGGAACTGGACAAGGTCAAGCCCCAGATCGCCGCGTACCTGCGGCAACAGAAGCAGCAGGAGCTGGTTGCCCGGCATATTAAGGTGATGGGGCAGCGCACGGCCATCGAGGTTTCGGCCGCGTGGGCCAAGCAGCAGGCGGCGCCGGCCAAGGACAACCCGGTGGACAAGGCCCGCGCCAGTGGCAAACCATCACTGGTGGACTTCGGCTCCAAGGGCTGTCGGCCGTGCGATATGCTCGCCCCCATTCTGGAGGCCCTCAAGATAAAGTACGACGGCAAGGCGAACGTCCTGTTCGTCTCCGTCGTGCAGGACCAGATACTCGCCGCCCGCTACGGCATTGACTCGATCCCCGTGCAGGTGTTCTTTGACAAGGACGGCAAGGAAGTTTCCCGCCACGTGGGCTTCTTCCCACAAGAGGAAATCGAGAAGCGGATGGCGAAGATGGGAGTGAAGTAGATGGAGGAGCTTTTCACAGCCTTGACCCGCGCCGTGGAGGGCACGCCCGCGATAGCGCTGAGCGCCGCATTCGTCTGGGGCATCCTCAGCGTCCTGCTCAGTCCGTGCCACCTCAGCAGCATTCCGCTGATCGTCGGGTTTATCAATGGGCAGGGCGTTTCGACCGCACGGCGAGCATTCGCCATCTCAGGTGCATTCGCGATGGGGATACTGACAACCATTTACGCCATTGGCTACATCACCTACAAGATCGGGGGAATGATGGGCGATCTGGGGCAATGGGCGAACTACGTCGTGGCTGGCATATTCTTCTTGGTAGGCCTGGTCCTGCTGGACGTGATCCCCATGCCATGGTCGGGACCTGGGCAGATCCGCATGAAACGCAAGGGCCTGCTGGCGGCGTTCATTCTGGGCCTGGTCTTTGGCGTCGCACTTGGCCCTTGCACCTTCGCGTACATGGCCCCTCTATTGGCGGTCACGGTTTTCAAGGCCGCCACGGCGCCGGCTTGGAGTAGCTTGCTGCTGGCGGTCTATGGCGTGGGGCACTGCTCGGTCATCGTCCTGGCCGGGACGAGCACAGGATTGGTGCAGAAGTATCTCAACTGGAACGAGAAGTCCAAGGGCGCGGTTATCCTCAAGAAGGTCTGCGGCGCGCTGGTCCTGGTCGGCGGCCTGTACCTGATATACGTGGCGAAGTGACATGATGAGCAAGATCGAGTCGGCCACTGCATTGCTGCAACCGCAGGAGTTGGCCATCTTTCCGATATGACCATGTGAGGTCGCACGAATGGCACAGAGTAAGATCCCAGGGCGCGTCTTGCGGATGGCATGGAAGCTGGCGCTGGTCTTGGCCGTTGCCGGCGGCGCCGTGTACTACCTTCGCTTTCGCCCCGTGCCGGTGACGGTATTCATCGTCAAGTCGGACACGGTGCGGTCGGAGGTCATGGGCACCGGCACGCTGGACGCTCGCACGAAGATAACGATCAGTTCCAAGATCACCGGCCGGATCGCCGCACTGGGCGCCGACCAGAACGACAAGGTATCCAAGGACGAAGTCCTGGTGACGTTGGACGACAGCGACCTGCGGCAGCAAGTGGAGATGGCGGCCGCATCCCTGGAGGCCACCAAGGCTTCTCTCGTGCGAGCGGACACGGACATCGCCCGCGCTCAAGCCGTCCTCACGCAAGCGAAGCTGGACCACGGCCGCATGTCGCAGTTGCTCCAGCAGCAGGCGGCATCGAGAGACGAGGTGGACAAGGCCAAGGAGGCGCTCGATGTTGCCCAGGCGGGGCTTGACAGTTCAAAGGCAGCCAAGGTCGAGGTGGAGCATCAGGTGGTGACGGCCGAACGAACGCTCAAGTACCAGCAGGCGCGTTTGGATGATGCCAGGATTGTCTGTCCGCTGGACAACGGCTTGGTGACGTTCCGCTATTGCGAGGTCGGAGACATCGTGGTGCCCGGCACGGCCATCATGGACTTGGTGGGCCTGAAGGAGATGTGGGTTTCGGCCTGGGTGGATGAGTCCGCCTCCGGCGCCCTGGCCGCGGGCCAGCCGGTCCGCGTGGTCTTTCGTTCGGAGCCCGGGAAGTTCTACTCCGGCGAGGTAGTGCGGCTGGCAAGGCAGACGGACCGCGAGACCCGCGAGTTCCTGGTGGATGTCCGGGTGAAGGAGCTGCCCATGAATTGGTCGCTGGGCCAGCGTGCGGAAGTCTACATTCAGACAGGCGCCAAGGACGACGTTCCCAGCATTCCGCAGCGGTTGATCCTCTGGCGAGACGGCAAGCCGGCCGTCTTTGTGGATGACGGCGGCAAGGCACGCTACCAGGAGGTCACCCTGGGCCTCAAGGGTCGCGAGACGGTCGAGATTGTGCGCGGGCTGAAGATCGGCCAGGCCGTCATCGCCCCGGCGGACGGTGACAGCGGCAAGCTCACGGACGGGCGGGCAATCCAACGATGAACCTGGCTCTCAAGGACATTCGACATAACTTCGGCCGATTCGCCCTGACGGCGATAGGCATCGGCCTGCTGCTCATGCTGGTCATGGGCATGGGCGGCATCTATCACGGGCTGGTGGACGACGCGACCTTGCTGGTAAACCGCATAAACGCCGACCTGTGGGTGGTCCAGAAGAACACTCGCGGCCCGTTCGCGGAGATTTCACGCATTCCCGCCAATGCCGAGGATCGCGTGCGCGCGGTGCCTGCAGTGGCGTCGGCGAATGCCTTCGTCTCGCACACGATTCAGCGAGAACAGGCCGGCAGGCCGCTGCGAATGACCGTCCAGGGGCTTTCCTGGCCGCGGGACAAGGGCGAATGGCTCCCCTTGATTGCGGGGCGCCGCCTGGCGCAGGCTCACTTTGAGATGATCGCGGACAAGTCGCTTGGCCTGCCTCTTGGACATCGCATTGCGCTGGGCAAGGACACCTACACGATTGTGGGACTCACACGCAACATGGCATCCACGGGCGGCGATTCGATGGTCTTCGTAACCCTGGCCGATTCACAGGCGATCCAATACGATCAGCCGGGCGAGGCCGTTCGCCTGGAGCGGGAGGCGAGGAAGACCCGAGCTTCGGATTTCGACCCGGGGAGAGTTCAGCCGGAGATTCTCAACAGGGCGGCCGGGCCGTCATCAGGCATCCCAGCCCTGGGCCCGGCGCCGGTCAGCGCGGTCCTGGTCAAGGTCACCCCTGGCGCCGACCCGGCGCAAGTGGCCGCCACCATTGCATCCTGGGCGGACGTTTCGGTCTACAGCTCCGAGGATGAGCGACAATTGCTGGTCAGTGGAATGGTGGACAAGGCCAAGCGGCAACTGGGACTGTTCCGAGGGCTTCTCATCATCGTCTCAGCCATCATCATGGCCTTGATCCTTTACACACTGACGCTGGACAAGATACATGACATAGCCGTGCTGAAGCTCATGGGCGCCCGTAACTTCGTTATAGTCAGCCTGATCCTTCAGCAGGCACTGCTTCTGGGAGTAATCGGGTACGCGATAGCGTACACCGCCGGCCAGTGGGTGTTCCCGGTTTTTCCCCGGCGAGTCCTGATTACGGACGAGGACCTCTGGATGCTGGCCGGGATCGTGCTGGGCATCTCCGTCCTGGCCAGCCTGCTGGGAATCTGGCGGGCGATGAAGGTCCAGCCCAACGAGGTGATCGCATGAATGGCGGGCAGTCCAATAACCTGGCCGTGGAGGCATCGGGCCTGACGAAGGTCTATGGCAGCGGGAACACCGAGGTGCGGGCCTTGCGCGGTGTGGACCTGTCCCTGGCTCGCGGCGAGGTGATTGCGCTGCTGGGCCCAAGCGGCGCCGGCAAGAGCACGCTATTGACCATAATCGGCCTGGTCAACACGCCGACCACCGGACAAATAACGATGGATGGCAAGCCGGTCGTGCAGGATGGCCGGTTTGTCGTGGACGTGAGGACCTTTCGACGCAGGCACATGGGCTTCATCTTCCAGAAGGCCAACCTCATCCCGTTCCTGACCGCCGCCGAGAACGTTCGCGTCGCGATGGAAATCAACGACCAGTCGCCTCGATCCGCAAAACGCAGGGCGATGGAACTGCTGGACTACCTTGGCGTCGTGGACCGTGGCGACCACTATCCAAACATGCTTTCCGGCGGTCAGCAGCAGCGGGTCGCCGTGGCTCGGGCTCTGGCCAATCAGCCCAGCCTCATCCTGGCCGATGAACCCACAGCCGCCCTGGACAGCGTCCGAGGCCGGCAGGTCATGGACCTTTTCCGCAAGGTTGCCCATGAGCAGCAGGCGGGAGTGGTGGTTGTGACGCACGATCACAGGGCATTGGATGTCTTTGACCGGGCACTGGAGATGGAGGACGGGCTGATCCTTGGAACGCCGGTCGCAGCCCGGTGAGCTACACCCAATCAGAAGGAGTGACAATGACCGACAAGCTTAGAATCCTGTTCCTTTGCACCGGCAACTCCTGCCGCAGCCAGATGGCTGAGGGATGGGCGCGGTGCCTCAAGGGCGATTGCATCGACGCCTGCTCCGCTGGAATCGAAACTCACGGCCTGAACCCAAGCGCCGTCAAGGTGATGGCCGAGGCGGGCGTGGACATCTCCGGCCAGCACTCCAAGAATGTCGCGGACCTGATGGATGCGCCGCTGGATTACGTGGTGACCGTCTGTGGCCACGCCAACGAAACATGCCCGATGTGGCTGAGCAGCAAGGCCCAGGTTGTGCATGTGGGCTTCGACGACCCGCCGAAGCTCGCCCAGGCAGCCCGCACCGAGCAGGAAGCCCTGGATTGCTACCGCCGCGTACGGGATGAGATTCGGGCGTTCATCGAGACGCTGCCCCAGTTGCTGGAGAGGAAAGGCTAAAAAGGCTGAAACCACATGGCAACCGAAGCTTGTATCACGAAGAAAGCCAAGGGCCTGAGCATCTTTGAGCGGTACCTGACGCTGTGGGTCCTGCTGTGCATTGGCGGCGGCATCGTCTTGGGCAAGCTCGCGCCAGGCGTGGCCAAGTCGCTGGACGCGATGGCGATTTACGTCAACGGCGCGCCGGTGGTGAGCATCCCCATCGCCATCGCCCTGTTCTTCATGATGTACCCGATCATGGTGAAGATCGACTTCGCCGAGGTCGTCAAGGCAGGCAAGAGCCCCAAGCCCGTGCTGCTGACGCTGGTCGTCAACTGGGGCATCAAGCCCTTCACCATGTTCGCGATCGCATGGTTCTTCCTGGGCTATGTGTTCCGCGACCTCATCCCCGGCATGGACGTGCTCAAGGACGGCAGCCAGGTCGAGCTCTGGCGTTCGTACATCTCCGGTGCGATCCTGCTGGGCATCGCGCCTTGCACAGCCATGGTGCTGATGTGGGGCTACCTCGCCAAGGGCAACCAGGGCCACACGCTTGTCATGGTGGCCATCAACTCGCTGACGATGCTGGTGCTGTACGGGCTGCTGGGGGGCTGGTTGCTGGGCGTCAACCGCATGCCCGTGCCGTGGCAGGCCCTGCTGCTGAGCATCGCCATCTACGTGGCGCTTCCGCTGGTGGCGGGCTACTTCTCGCGCAAGTGGATCATCAGGGCCAGGGGGCAGGAGTGGTTCGAGCGGAAGTTCCTGCACGTGCTGACGCCGGTGTCGATCATGGCTTTGCTGGCGACGCTGGTGCTGCTGTTCAGCTTCAAGGGCGAGACCATCGTCGCCAACCCGCTGACGATCCTCTGGATCGCGATTCCGCTGTTCATCCAGACGATGCTGATCTTCGGCATCACGTACCTGTTGGCGAAGCTGCTGAAGTTCAGCTACGCCGACGCGGCCCCCTCGGCGATGATCGGTGCGAGCAACCACTTCGAGGTCGCCATCGCGACGGCGACCATGTTGTACGGGCTTTCCAGCGGCGCGGCCCTGGCGACGGTAGTCGGCGTGCTCATCGAGGTGCCCGTCATGCTGATGCTGGTGAAGATCTGCCTGCGGACGCAAGGTTGGTTCCGCCCGGGCGAGGCCGGCAAGCCCGTGCCGGCAGCGGGGAAGTAATACACTTTAATCCGGGAATTCGCGAAGTTTTCCAGGCCGGATAGTCCAGAGGCGGGTATCATTTGTGGCAGGATGATGAACGCCATCAATTTGCGATCGAGCGTTTTGCGCTGACAACAGCAATAGGGATAGCCATATGGTACTCGACCACGTGGACAGACTGGAACTTTGCGATGAGCAGGCGAAGAAGCACGGGAACGAGTTGTACACGTTGCGAAATTTGGCCGTGGGCCTTGCTTATTTGAACCATCAGGTGGCCAAGATTGAGCAAGCAACTGTTGGGCCTATTCAGGGGAAGCTGAAGGTGTTTTCGACGGGGAACATTCCCGGAATTGCGCCGGAGACACTGTCGTTGGTGACCTGTTTCTTTCATTGGTACGCTGTTTCAGCGTGCAACTATGTGCAGCTCGTTGGCTGTATGGCACAGCAGGTTGACTCGACTAGGCCAACCCCAAAGGAATACGCAAAGACCGTGATGCCCACCGTATTAAAATATC
>CAZSBS010000050.1:0-22050 GCA_964605095.1 uncultured Planctomycetaceae bacterium
ACGCCTTGACGTTCTTGACGCCGGTAACGCGATACTCCTCGTCCGTGCCCTGAGCGTCATGGTTCGTGTCGTAGTAGGTCTTCGAGACGGCCGTAGTGCTGCCCACGGCCATGCCGACCTTGGTTTCCGTCTGGCGGCCCTTGGCGTCGTAGGTGTACTCGGTGACGCTCAGCAGCGTGTCGTTGGTGACGTTGTTGGGATCTGTGCAGTTGCCCTCGGCGGAACTGAGGTACTCTGCCGCGACGCTGCCGACGCCGTTGTAGGCCGTCTTGTGGATCAGGCCGTCGGGGCCGACCGTTTTGATCTGCCGCCCGGCGGCATCGCACCAGGTGTTGGTGGTCTGGTTGGCGTCGACCGTGCCGTTTGCATCGACCTCGTGAATGATCGACCGGTAGGCCTGGCCGCGCTCGTCGTAGAGGGTCTCGCCCTTGGCTCGCAGATTGTCGCCATCTGTCGTGATGTCGCCGGAATCCAGCGTGGCGCCGATGAACGTCTCGGCAATCGTGGAACGCCCCAGGTTGTCCAGCGTCCGAACGCTGGCCACGCTGTCGTGGCCCAGGGACTTGGTCTGCCGGCCGCGATAGTCGTAGTTGCTGACAGTGCGGTAATAGTCGTTGGCCCCCTCGCCGTAGTACTGGCGGGTGGAGGTGACCAGCCCGTCGCCGACGTTCGGGTCCCCGCCGCCCGGCTCGGTCTCGTCGTAGAACGTCCAACTCACGAGCTTGAGGTCGTTGGGGCTGCTGCCGTTGGGATCCTCCTGGGTGGCGTCCGCAGAGTTGGTGCCGATCCACGACTGAATGGACCGGCCGAGGGCGTCGAAGACGCTGTACGAGACTACCCCGTCGGGAGATGTCGATGACAACTGCCGGCCGCTGTTGGGGTCGTACGTGTACGACGTGGTCAGCTTCGGCTTGCTGTTGTCATCGGCATTGCTCCAGCGCGTGCTGGCCGTCAGGTGTAGCGTGTTGGGGTCGTACGTGTTGACCGTCCGGCTGGTAAGTATGGCGCCGTTGAAGAGAAAGGCGTCGAAGCCATCGTCAATATCGCCGTCAGGATCCCAGTCGTTGAGCAGCCCTTCACCCGCAGTAGTCCCGTCGTTGGGGGTCCCTGACTTGCCCGCCGCGGAGACTATCGTCTTGCCGCCCAGGTCGGAGACCTGAATGCTGACCGGCTGCTGGCCGTAGTCGTTTCCGATCATCAGCGACGCACTGAGAGACACCAGGTGCGTGGTGGTCTCGGTATCGTTCGGATCCCCCTCGCCGATCTCTCTGAGGCAGAGGTAGGCATAGGCGCTCTTGCGCCCGCCAGGCGCGGTAACCGACTTAAGCTGCCCGTAGCTGCCTGGCTGGGCATCCGAACCGTAGTACTCGTACGCCGTCTCCAGGTGAACTCCGTTCGGCTGGCTATTGCCGTCCCACTCGGAGGGCAGGCTCACAACGTCCGTGTCCACGTCCTCGATGCTCGTGACGGTCTGCCCAAGATTCCAGACGTTCGTCCCAAGCTCGGTATAGGAATAGTGGGGAGAATCGTCGTCGTTGGAGTACTCGTGCCGCGTCCAGTCGCGGTAGTACTGGTTATGGTTCGGGTCCGTATCGAGCTTATAGTGATACGATACCTTCCGCGTGCCGGCGTTGCCGGCGTTCTTGCCCGTCGAGACCTCCGGGTACTCGACCGTCTCGTACTCTACCGTGACGCCGTCGGAATAATACCCGTCGTACGTATGCGTGGTCGTTCGCGGCCCGGCCTGGCCGGCGTCAGAATTCGCGTCGGCGTACTCGGTCTCCTGATGCACCAGCCAGATATCACTGTTAGGATCGGGCCGCAGATAGGTGGTCTTCCTGACCCATATCTCGGGTTTGCCGCCGGCCACCTGGGACTTCGTCCCTTCCCGGACCTTCTCCCAGGCCAGGTTGCCGCTGTTGGGGTCGTAGTCGTAAAGCTGCACCAGGCCCGTGCTTCCGGTGTTACTCGGTATAACAGAGGTCACCCAGTTGCTCGACGTCGTATAGGTGTATCCGGTGCATGCCGACGCGGACCGGCGTTCCTTCGTCTTGCCGACCTGGTTGCTGTTTGCGTCGTAACTGTAGTATATGTCGTGCGTTGTCCACTTCCCGGCTATAGAGCCGCCCGATACCGGCTGAACGACCTCGTAGATCGGGTAGTCGCATATGCTGAGGAACAGGACCGTGCGCAGCCCGCTGGGGTCCGTGGTCCGACGATACGTCTTCCACGTGTTGTACTTCTGGTCGGTGGTGGGATTCGACGGGTAACTCCCGTTTGTGCCGTACGCGTAAGTGTAGATACCGGCCGTCCCGCCCCCGCCGCCGCATCCGCCGCATCCGCCACCACTATAGAGACTCGTAACTTGGCCCGATCCATCATACGAGAGAAGGACGAGCGAGGCATAGTCCTTCAGGCTCGCGTCAGTCACGCTGTTCGCGTCATCGAGATCGCAAGTGCTCCCGGGACTATTGGGGTCTATGCCCTCGCTGTAGCCGGCCGTCCCCAGGTAACGCGCCATGCCCTCCGGCTTGACCATGAACCACAGCTTCCCCGGATAATGAGGGTCGCCAGGGCCGTAGTACACCCACATCGTGGTCTCGAACCGCTTCGACCCGTCGGAATTAAACCCCACCACTGTTTGCCTCTTTCGCACCAAGACACCCTCCATCTCCTGATAGTTGAAGTACGTCCAGCCGGTCGTGGGGTTGCTCTGGTTCTCCACCGACGATATCCTGCCGTTGCCATCCGTCGTCTGCTCCTGCTTCTCTGAGCCAACCTTTATCGTCGTCGTGTTGCCGCTGGTGCTCTGTGTCCACACCCCTTGATCATTTCTGGTAACACACTTGTAGGCACCGTCGGCGCCCTTGTAGATCTTCATGCTGCCGTCTTTGGACTGTATGTAACTCTGGGGACGGGATATGTCCGGTTCGGTAGAGTTAGGGTCCCCGTAAACGGCAATAGCCGTTATGTCGTTACCCTTCGGGTTCTTATACGTGTATTCTCCCCGCTTGTCCGTGTTTTCGCTGACGCCAGTGTTGCGCTTCTTGTAGAAGCATATCTCCAAACTGTTACAGGTGCCATCCTTGGGGCCCTGAGCATTGCCCCATTTCACCTTTATAAGCCAGGCCCAGTCTTCGTAGGAGTCCTTTTGGCCGTTCTCGTTGTTGTCAATGTATATTCCGCCCTCATGAGTCGGCGCATCTATTTGAAATGTGGCGAAGATGTTGCTCTCTGTGCAGGTGTTGCACACGCTAGCGAGTCCGGACGGAGACTGGTTCCCATAGAGTATACTTGACCTTGGGTCGCAGGAGCCCACCTTGCCGGAATCCTTACACGTGGTACACGCCAGCGCACGTTGAGTAAGGCCCATGAGTCCAGCCGCCACTGCCAGGCAAGCCACAACCGTCACAAGTACGCGTCGCTGTCCGCGAATACGCATAGTCCATCTCCTTCGTTACAGCCCAGCCGCCCGGGCGGGCCTCGTTGCCAGCATGACTTTCAGAAGTCCGATACCAACCGCTCTCGCCGCTTATTCCCGATCCATGCATGCCATGGGCTCATGGCTTGCGAGGAACCGGAGTGTCCCGGCGTTCTCAAAATCGCGTCTCAGGCCCATATGCCTCAGGCCCGTTCTTTGGTTCTCCAGTCTCTTGGGCCTCTCAGTTCCGTTAACGGCCTTATGGAACTTAGAGGCTCTCGACTACGCGTACTGCCACGACCCGGCGACCGTACGGTGCAATTCGTCGATACCTCAAGGCGCAGCGGGCTTCAGCCGCGCCGCTTCCGCCGCCTGCAGTTCCTTCTGCATCGAACCGATCGTGGCAAGCGAATCGCCCGTGAACTGGCCCTTGACGCTCTCAATCATCTCTGCGGCCACTCCCGGCCGATTGATGCTTAAGTACATGTCCGCAAGTTCCCGCCAGGCTATGACACGGACTTGATCGGTAGCCGCGCTGGCCAGGGCAGCGGTCACGCCAGGCCGCACCTGCAATACGTCGGGCTCGTCGGGCGTCACTGATTTGGTATAGCCCAGGACAAGTTCCCAGAGGGCCTTGACGTCGCTGTTGGCGGGCGCCGCGGATACTTGCTGGTCCACATAGGCGCGCCACTCGTCCAGACCGTCCCATTTCTTGTAGGCGCAGGCGAGGACCTTGGCCAGGCCGAGGCGCGGGTTGCCCTGGGCATCCAGCAGGGCGTCTCTCGCAATCTGGCGAGTCTCGGCTGCGCCCAGCGGCTCGGCGAGCAATGCATAATGCCGCCACAGCCGTGCGGTGATACCACCTTTAGCCGCCACCAAGGCCAGAGCGGCCGCGTACGGCGGATAGGGCCGATCCCGGCCTGACATCCCGGTGTCGGAGATCGCTCGGCTGACGAAGAGAAGCGTATCCAAGTCGGCCTTGCGCCGTGCGGTCTCGCTGCCAAGTGCGACCCAGTAGCTTGTCATTACCCACTCCTGAGCCCTGTCCATGTTGCCCGTCTTTTCCCAAGCATCGCGGATTGCCATGCCCTCTGCCCAAGTCACGGGCCGAGTTATGTCCCTTACCCTGAAGTGCTTCTCAAGGTCATCCAGGATCGGCAGGGTCTCTTCGCTGTTGCCCCGGTACGCGGCCACGGCGAGGTTGGCCAGGGCCTCGATTGTCGCACCCTGCCAGAGCGTGCGGTTCTTCAGCCAGGACAGGGCCAAGCCGGTCTTCATCTTGTCGTCCAGGATGGCGATTGCGGATAACAGGGCGTTGCGCTGCTCGGCATCATCGGCCTGGCCGGAGAGTGCCGCGATGTCGAAGATGCCACGGAGCCGTTCACCCCACAACGTACGCGTCTCGGCCGGCATGACGTCGTACAGACCCATGATAAGGTCAGCCCACTGGCTTAGAGGCACCTTCTTGGCATCCTCGGCGGTTGCCATGCAGGTGGCGGTGATGCGATCCAGGATCTTCAGGCGGGCGGCCTTGGTGGACTCCCGCTTGTCAGGCGCAGTCAGCGTGCCTATCAGCCGGGCCTGCTGCGAATCCAGGTTCCAGCTCTGCCAGGCGGTGGAGTCGTTGACGAGCTTCGCGACGGCACTGACAGCCAAGTCTTCGGCAGCCAGGCTGCGGAGGGCTCCGACGAGCATCTCGACATCCCTGGCAGTAAGAGCCCCGGCGGTTTCGCCGCTGCCGGCATAGGCCTGGATTATGATGGCTGCCCACTGGGCCTTGGCTTCCGCGGACAGCCCCGGAGCAAGGGACCAACTGAAGGATTCCCACTCCCCCAGAGTCAGGGACTTGCCCGAACCTGCCGAGACGTATTTGGAGGCGACCAAAGCGATGAGGCTCTGGCGGGCGGTAGCGCCCAATTCGCCGGGCGCTCCGACTTTCGTCGCAAGATCCGCCACTTCCTCGGAAGACCAGGACTGCCACAGCGTCGTGCTCTTGACAAACGTGGCGGCCACGCCTTTGAGGTCATCCTGCTTGTCTCCAAGATTGTTAAGGGCATAGATGAGATGCACGAGGTCACCGTGCTTCTTCAGAGAGGCCATACCAACTGGATCCTGCACGTAGACCGCGCGAAGCTGGGCGATCCACTGGCTACGCCGCTCGGCCGTCATGCCGGCTGAAAGGCAATTGGTAAGATTGTCCCACTGGCCGCATGAGACTGACCTGGTAGCGGCAGGGTCAGCCAGGAATTTCGTCGTCACGACATCGGCGATGTTCTTCCTGGCGGCCTTGATCGCCGGGGTATCTCCTGTCAGGCCATCAAGCATCCAACTCAACTTATCGAACGACATGGGCTGTACGGCGGCGGAGTCCCCGGCAAGCCGGGCCATCAGGCCAGCCGCCAGATCCTTGGCATCCAGTCGTTCGAGGATCGAGGTAAGCTGCTCGGCATCCCTGACTGTAAGCGAGATGGCGGTTTCTCCGCTGCCGGCATAGGCCTGGATGATGATGGCTGCCCACTGGGCCTTGGCTTCCGCGGATAACCCCGGAGCAAGAGTCCCGCTGAAGGATTCCCACTGCCCCAGAGTCAGGGACTTGCCCGAACCTGCCGACACGTACTTGGAGGTCACCATGCTGATGATGGTCTGGCGGGCGGCAGTGCCCGATTCACCGAGCGCTGCAATTCTTGTCGCAAGGTTCGCCACATCGCCGGGAGGCCAGGACTGCCACAGCGTCGTGCCCTTGACGAACGTGGCGGCTATGCCGTCAACGTCATCCTGCTTGTCTCCAAGGATACCCAGGGCACCGATGAGATTCTCGATGTCACCGTACTGCTTCAGAAAGGCCAGACCCGTGGCGTCCTGCACATAGGCGGCTCGGATCTTGCCGATCCACTGGCCACGCTGCTCGGCCGTCAAGCCGGCTGAGAGGGCCTTGGCAAACTCCCTCCACTGGCTAAGCGACAGCGTCCTGGTTACGACGGGATCCGCCAGGAACCTGGCCGCCACATTCCCGGCCAGGCTCTGTCTGGCGGTCACCACGGCCGGGTCAGTGCCCGCCAGGTTCTTGGCCGCCCACAGCAGATCGGCAGCCGACATCGACTGCCAGTCGGGGGTGTTGGCGTCCGGGGCCGTCTGGGCACACAGCGTAGGTGCCATCGTAAGGAAAAAAACGCCTGCCAGTGTCGTGATTAGGATTCTGTTCATTGCCGTTATCCTTTGTCTTCTCAAGCGGCGATGCCGGAGTATTCTTCCCCTGCAGGGCCTGGAACGCGGTGACATCCACGCAGGCAGGAGGAGTTGGGCAAACCCAACTTCCGCCTGGCTTCGGTCGGGTCGGAGACCTCCTGCTTCGCGGATTCGGATATCTTGCTGTTAGATTGATGCAGAGCGTCCGGGGGAGCATCGCCCGCGGCGCTGCGGTCTTCTGCTGAAGTGTCCATCGCCTGAGCCTGCCAGTGTCGGTCCGCATCGTCGTACCTGTCGACTATGCCGGGGGAAAAAGGCTGGGCAGCGGCGTGCCTGGCGTGCCAGTAGGCGAGCCTGCTGAGTGCGGAACACACGAACAGATAGATTACGACCAGGGCTATCCGCTTCATAGCTGCACCCTTCCTGGTTCTTCCGCCGTAAAGGTCCAACGCGCGCACCACAACCGCGTATGCGAGAGCAGGTCCGCCAGTTACCGGGTGTTCCCACACCCGGCGCAAGCCTGCCACGCCATTATCCTTCGATGATTCCGCCCGCGGGTCACCCACCTGACACGGTCGCACAAATGGCCGGCGCAGTGGGTCCTGAAATCATGCCCCGCAAGATTGTCCTTGCCCAAGACGAAAAGTTGTTCTAGTCCGAACTCTTCCCCTGAAGCCCCAGGCGAACTGCCCTACGACTTCAGGACCAGCACAACTGCCCAAAATGATGCCGAAAGCCACTTCTTTATCACGTATATTAGCCGTATTCGCTAATTCGTCAAGATAATAATCTGAAAATTAACTAAATATTTGACTGCGTGCCTGTGGAACAGGGTTGGCGGATGGGAATTGGGGCAACGGGGAGCAGAAAAAGGCTTGGTCCGCAAAGATCCAGTGGGGTGCCTGATCACTGAAATGCTGAAATCAGCCCCCTACGCGCGCCTGGGAAATCACCGGCGGGTGTGTCCGGGCTGCCCTTCGCCGACCAGGCCGAGATTGGCCAGGGCCTTCTGGATCGGGGTCATGACGGCCTCAAGGTGGAATGGCTTGATCAGGTACTTCAGCACCCCCAGCCCCAGGAGCTGATCCCGCAGCGGCGGGTCTTCGCTGTCGGTGACCGCGATGATCGCCGCCAGGCAGGTCCGGGCGTTAGACCGGACGCGGTGGCAGATCTCCAGGCTGTCCATCCCCGGCATGCTCGTGTCCAGGATGATGATCTCGGGCCCCACGAAACCGACCATCTCCCCCGCCGTGTAGACGGTGTGAGCCAGGTAGATCTCGGAGTGCGGAAACCTATCGCCGATCTCCTCCGCGAGCCACTTGCCGAACAGCAGATCATGGTGCAGGATGAGCATCTTCGGGACGGAGGTCTGCAACTCCGGTGGAATCTTGAACCCCTGCTTGTGGATGAACTCGATGAAATCCCCTCTGGCGATCCGCCTGTGCCCGCCGGGGGTGCGCCCCGCCGGGAGCTGGCCCTCGTCGATCCATTTGGAGATGGAGGATACGCCGACACCCAGCAGCCGGGCTGCTTCCACGGTCGAAATCGGTTTATCTTCCTGCGACTTCAGTCTGAGTTCTCCGCGAGATACACTTTGATTATACTACCCCTTTCCCCGAATTCGTCAAGGCTATACCCCGCGAATCCCCGAAAGTGGCCTGGGCTCCCCCGCCGCAGGCGACCGCTGAATTGGAACGTTCCAAGAATCTCCGGTGGTCCGCGAGCCCCCATGGTCCGCCCTGAATTGGCTTAGCACGGCAGCGATAGATTGTCGTAAGTCCTTTGTTTCTGTTGGCCGCGCCGAGGCGAAATCGCTCGTAAGTCCGGCAATCACGTTCCGGCAAACAAGTAATTCTTCGCCAGCTACGGTGATCCGGCGTTGCAGAAGGCCGCGAAGAAGGCACTGCAATTCCTGGCGGTGGGCGTCATGCCAATCGCGGCCAGCGGCCGTGCGGCGTGCCTGGGATTCTCAATGGTGACTTCGAGCGGTTCTTCGGGGTCACCATGAGCACCATCCGCAAGCGAGCGACGCAGGTCGAGCGGGCGATTGAGATCTGAATCTGCAGCAGCCAATAGGTGCCGAGGCACATTCTCGAGATGAATGCTCAGTTTCTTGGCGCAACGGTCAATGCTGCGGAGTTCCTGTCGGCATATCGATCAGTACATTGACAGGCCCAGCGGCGGCACTGCGGATGGTCATGGCAGCCCTGAAGGGCCCCCTCTCCATCCGGATAGACTGCCCGACAGCGATGCAGAAGGCAACATAGAGGTCCTCGACATGCTGAGACTCCGCAGCTTTTCTTCCTGCTTCCTCTGGGCTCCAAAGTTCAGTGGCATTGACCATAAGATCGGGTATCGCTAGGATTTCACCTCTAATATCCTGACAGGAAAGCTTGAGCCTGCCGTCATCATCCTCGAAGACTCGAAGGCCAAGAACCTTCTCGGCAAGACTTGCAGCGTCTGATTCCGTGTCCTTTTCCGCGGACCCGACGTAGACGAGCAGACCATGATCGATTCGGCAGACGATCTGACCGCCTATCAGAACCTCTGCCCAGTCGACCCGCTGAACCAGTGCCCTCATGACCAGGGCTCCCCATCGGGACCTCTTCTCCGTCGACGCGTGCTGCGGCGGGACAAGTCGTCGGACACCTCTATCCTCACAACCCTGCCAAGGTGGAATATTCGCGTTTCCGCGTGCCGGACGGACCAAGCCCGCAGGTACCAGTGCCGGTCTTTGTATAAAAGAACCAATGGAAGCACATTCACGCATACTGGCCGACCGCCAGAGCGGCTGGAAAAGGTGAGCTTGCAGATTAGTCCAGCACCAACCGCTGCCGAAAGAGCCAGGAACAGCCCCTCAAAGGTGCTTCGCCAGGCCGCTGGGCGATGCTCAGTCTGACTGATGTCCTTCGGTATCTTCCGAGCCGGGCAATCCACTCGGGCCAGCATCCGCTCAGACCCGCAGCTTCGCCGGAAATCGGAGGTCTTCATCGGCCTGGTCCTGCTGCCGTCACTATTCCCGTCCGAGCGGTAGGATGTAAGGTCGATCTCGAGCATGGCGCGGTCCTCGTCGTCGGGACTTTCCTGTCGGCATATTCGAAAACTCGATGGCCAGTGTCAAACCGGATGCTTTCTTAAAGCCAGACCGCCGCGGTCGCGTGAGTTGGCGGTGCCTTGCCGCGGATTGTCCGATTCCCCCTGGGACGCACCCTCAGCCCGTCCCCCCGGGGGCGGGCGGGGTGCGTCCCGTTCGTTCCAAGCATGTACCGGTTCTGCTGGGCCCCGGATCCTGGCCCGTAGCGGCGGCCGAGGCCACGGAGGCAGGCTTTGTCCCAATAGGGCATATGGCCGACCAAATTCGATCGTGACGGTTGATTTGGTTTGACCATCAAGGACACGAACAGATCCTTCTGCTGGGGCCGGCAACCTCCTTGCCACGCGGCCATACGCTGTCGCCGTTTGGTTCTCTGGGTATTCATTGCTTCTCTACCTGCTCATTCGCCGGCCCCCGGGCTGATCTGACAGACTGACGCCCTTTTCTGAAAAAAAAGATCAGCGGCAGGAATGTCCTTCAAAACGCAGGGCGAACCTTGACGAAACCCTTGCCCAATTGCCCGGAACGGAGGTATGATTACAGTTTCACATGATCAGGACACGGGACAGATGCTCACTCGCACAAGCACCATGCTGCTGGAAGGGCTGAAGAACGCGGCCAACAAGACCTCGTGGCTGGAGTTCGATTCCCGTTATCGCCCCGTCCTCCTGGCAGTGGCAAACCGGCTGGGCCTTCCCGAGCAACAGGCCGATGACGCCGTCCAGGATACCTTGGCCACCTTCGTCAATCAGTATTCCCAGGGGCAATACGACCGCCAGAAAGGCCGCCTCCGCGACTGGCTCAGCGGGATCATGATCCACAAGGTCCGCGACATTCAGCGGAAACAATATCGCCAGCGGGAGGTCATCTCCAGTAAGCCCCCTGCTTATTTCGAGGAGATCGAGGACGAATCGGTGCGGGCAGCAGCCGAGGCCGAGTGGGCCAAGGCGATCATGAATCAGTGCCTGGAAGAGATGCGTGAGGAAGTCTCGCCCAAGGCGATAGAGATCTTCGAGCTCTATGTGCTCAAGCAGTGGCAGCCAAAGCTGGTGTCCCAGCACTGCGGGGTCTCGGTGGATGTTGTCTACCAGACGAAGCTGAGGATACTTAAGCGAATCGCCCAACTCAAGCCGAGGATCGAAAAGACATGGTAGAAGAGGATCGATCTCCCGACTGCCCCGGTCCGGATGTCCTGGCCATGCACGTCGCAGGCGACCTCGATCCCCAGACCGCCAAGGCCGTCGCCAAGCATATTGGCGCCTGCGGGTCCTGCTGGCGAGAGGTGGAAGATCTGATGGCGGGGGAAGAACTCGCGGCCCAATTGCGGCAGGCCGCGGGGACTGAAAAGGAAGCCTCCATCCGCCAACGACTTCAGAAGTCCCTGGGAGGAGGGTATGACCTGCTCGAGGCCCTGGGAAGCGGTGCACATGGAATGGTGTTCAAGGCGAAGGACCTCGGGCTCAATCGGATGGTGGCGGTCAAGACCCTGGGGCAGGACGGCGAGGCCGACCGCATCCCAGCCATCGTCAGGGAGGCCCAGAATCTCGCCCGCATCAATCATCCCGGGGTGGCGACGGTATATGCGGTTGTGGATCAATCGGACCCGCCGCTGATCATCATGGAATTCGTGGACGGGTCACCGATCACGGACGCCCTGGCCAGCCGGCCGTTCAGCCAGCAGCTCGATGGCTTTCGGCAGGCCCTTCAGGCCGTGGCGGAACTGCACCGCCGCAGAATCGTGCACCGCGACCTCAAACCAGCCAACATCCTGGTGGACCTGCAGGGCCATGTCAAGCTGGTCGACTTCGGGATCGTCCAGGATGCCGGCCACCAGCAATTCATCCGGATCGAGGGTACGCCCGCCTACGTAGCCCCCGAGCAGAGCCTGGGCCAGCCTGCCAGCCCTGCCGGGGATGTCTTCTCGCTGGGTGTGATCCTCTATGAACTGCTGACCGGAAATCGGCCCTTTGGCGGACAGACGACCGAGAAGATCATCGAGTCCGTGCGCCATGAGAACCCCAAGCTGCCGCGGGCGTTGAGGGAAGAGATCCCCGGACCGCTCCAGGCCATTTGCCTCGCTGCCCTGGAAAAGGACCCCACTCACCGTTACCAGTCGGCCAAGCACTTCCTGATGGATCTGGAACGATTCCTGAGCGGGGAGGCTGTGACGGCGAACCCCACGCTTCTCGACGCCATTCTTGACCATGGAATCGAGCGGCAGGTCGGTGAGCTGCACCGGTGGCAGAAGGACAGGATGATCTCCACGCGGGAATACGACTATTTCATGGACATCTACGACCGCCTGCGGCACCGCGAGGAGTTCTGGGTTCTCGACAGCAGGCGGATTTCGTTTTCGCAGGTCGTGCTCCACCTGGGCGCCTGGGCCTTCGTGGTCAGTGGATTTCTGATGCTGGCGTTTCCCTGGCCTCAGATCGGGGCGATGAGGGCAGTCTTGCCCGCTGCGCTGCTGTTTGCGATGCTCGCTGGAGGCGAGATTCTGTGGCGGCGGCGGACCCGACGGGTGGCACTCGTCTTGTTCATTTCGGCGACGGCCCTCTGCCCCATCGCCGTTTCCACTCTGCTCAAGCATGCGAACTGGCTCGTCGGTGGACCGGTTGACCAGAACCTGCTACTGGACATTCTCAGCAACCAACAACTCCTGGCCGCCTCGATCGTCGCGGTGGCCCTGGCAACGTTCCTGTGGATGCGAACCGGCACTTCGGCCTTTGCCATCATTTGGGCCCTGAGCGTGGTCCTTCTGGCCACCGGGATCTTCAGCATGATGGGCATGCGAGACGCCTTGATGAACAAGAGCTATAGCCGATTAGCAGGATGGTACCTCTGGCCCGGCCTGACGCTGCTGGCAAGCGCGATGGCATTGGATCTGCGATGGAGGGTTCAACGATTCGCAGGGCCACTGTATCTGATATCTGTGGCTTTACTTCTGGCGAGCCTAACGATCATCGCCAGATACGGCCCCACGCTTCAATGGGCAGGCATCGTCGAGTGGGTGCAGGAGGATCGATTATGGCGGCACATCAAGTATGGTTTCATGATTAACGGCTTCGTCTACATGCTGCTGGGCCTTTTAGCCAGTCGATCCAGACGAAGCCGATGGTTGAGGAAGACAGGCACCTTGCTGCTGTGGCTGGCGCCATCGCACATCTTGATACCCATCCTGATGCTTGAAGGCGAGTGGCCGATCAGCGGATCGACCTGGACAGCGACTGAGATCCTCTTACCCGTTGCGGCGTTGGTATTCGTCTTCGCCAGCGTACCCAAACAGATGAAGTCGTTCTTCTTCTCGGGCCTGGCTTACCTGGCTCTCTCTGTCCAGCGCCTCACCTCGCGGCATTTCGAGAATGTCTTTTCCTGGCCGATGGCGCTGATCTTTGCGGGGCTGATTCTTGTGGTCGTTGCATGGCGATATCCAATGCTATTTGACAAGCAGCAGAGCCGCAGGTCGCACTACTGAACCATGGAAGCGGCCGCAATCGGGCGACCTCGGGATCCTGCGCCCATCGTCAAGTGGCATGCCTGCTTCAAGGCCTTCCAGCGTTCTATACCGCAATTGCCTCTATCCGGCATCGACTCCAAGGGCAGTACCCCCGCATCGTTCAGGGCGTACCAACACCTCCAGCGGATCGGGCCGTAGGGATCATCCAGATGCTCCACGAAGACATCGACAGCGTCCTTCTCGCCTTTGACCGCTGAGATGATCGTCACGCCCGAGCAGCGAAGGCGGTGGTCGAAGCTCGCCATGAGCTCCTGGGCCACGGGTACTGCGGCCTGGCCGTGGGAGATGATCTCGCGTTCGGCGTGCGGAACGCCATAGAAACCGTCGCGGCCTTGGTCTCGCTCCAGACGCCAGTCAGCGAACGTGTTGGATGAATAACACCTCAGAAGATCGTTCCTGGCCGATTCCAGCGAACGGCCGCCGCAGCCGGTTATGCCAAAAATGCAGGTCGCCAATAAAGCCACTTTGCCCAAGCAGGTGTTCATTGTCAGTTTGCCCATCGGTTTTCGCCCCCGTTGCCTTCGTAGAATGGCTGGCCCAGCCGGGTTCTGTCCGCCAACGCCTCAGGACACGCCGCCTGGGCGCTGAAGAATTCCCCCGCGACCCTGCAGGCACGCTTTAACCTCTTCCATTGCCCGAGGTCGTCACGGCGAGGAGAAGGCATCGACTCCAGGGGCAGAGCGTTCATCTCGTGAAGGCCCTGCCAGCATTTCCAACGGATCGGGCCGTACGGATCGTCAAGATGCTCCACGAAAACGGGAATCATGGCTTCCTTCTCTTCGACTGCAGCGAGTACCGTAAGCCCCGAGCACCTCACGCGATGATCGAAGCTCTCCAGTAGTTCCTCGGCAATCGGCACAGCCGGCTTTCCGTAGGCTATGATTGCTTCCTCGGCACCGGGGAGATGATAGTAGCCGTCTTTGGCCCGTGATCGTTCCAGGCGCCAATCGGCCGCGGAGTTGGCGGAGTAGCCCATCAGGAGGTCATTCTTGGCGGACTCCAGGCCTCGGGAGCCAGCGGCGCGTGGAGCCCAGACCCCTAACCTCCTGCCGCAGCGGCTGAGAATCCGCATCATCCTTCCCATCATCTCAGTTCTCACCGCCCTTCTTGCAGTAGACAGTGGCCTTCAGATTGCTTTGGTCGAACGCGACGCCGACATCTTGAGCATTGACGTTCCAGTAGTAATGACCGAAGAAGCCCGGCGTCTTTCTTCGAGATGAGACAGTTGCCTGCCGGAGGCTTATCGCCTTGGGCGTGAAGTCCCAAGACCCTGAGTCTAGCTCCTGCAAATCCTTGCTTTCGCCACAGGTGTCAATTCTGCCAGTCATTGTGATGGTCACCTTGTCGAAGGGTTTCCACCATGTGGCCTTGAACTGCCATTTCTCGTTTTTGTCCAAAGCCACGGGTTGCTCTTTCACGAACTCGCGGAATTCATCCTTCCCATATTCGGCATCAGGATCGGTGGACCACAGGTGAAAATCCCCTATCTGAACGGTGACCGTGCCTTTGACGCACATGGGCTGCTGACTTTCCTTGGAGCTCTCAAAGCGCAGCTTGCCGGAGGGCCGGGCATTCAGGCGATACCAGTTCTTGACGCCCACGGCACCCGTCCATCCTTCCTTGCTCGCCCAGTCGGCCTCAATGGCCCCCTCAACGCTCTGGCCCGTGCCCCCTGAAGAATCGGAGAACTTGTAGATCTCCAGGCTATCGGAGGGCAATGCCATCTTCTGGGTCTGCCATGTCCCATCTTTGGCATCACCGATCTTCTTGAGCAGCTCGAAGTCCATGTTGATCGGCCCGCCCACGGATACCTCCAGGCCCTTCGGGTCCTGGTATGCGGCGGGATTCGACTTGACGTACTGGTAGAGGTTCATGCTGTCGCCATAGACGATCGGGTCCCTCGTCATCCACCTGTCCAGGGCCGGTGTCAGGTACCGGTGCCTCACATAGTAAAGGCCGCTTTCCCAGTCCAGCGGATAACCGCAGTAAAGGATCTCGTTATCCCAGTCGCCTGCCCCGCTATCAACGGTCCATTCGCTAACCCCCGTGTCCTGGTCGCAGGCGCCGTTCAGGACCGTAGCCCTTCCGTAAGGGTCGTACGCGTACCGCTCGACCACGGCGCCGTTGGGATCGACCAGGGCCGTCGTATTAAAGTGGGCGTCGTGCAGGAAATGCAGCGTGTCGTCCACAGTGCCATCGGTGTTCTGATCCCGGAACCTGACGATCGGTGCATCCGGGTATTCGGCGCCCCAGGCATACTGCTTGAAGGGATTGGCGCTGGACTCCTTGCGGACTTCAATGACCTGCGAGGCTTCGTTACGGTAGTAGTCGTAAACCGTGTCAGGATCCCCCACGACGATCTTGCGAATCCGCTGGCCGAGCCCATCGTAGCAGTACCCCGCCACGGGGGTTCCCGGACTGGATGTCCCCTGCGAAACCGTCGTCAGGCGATTCCACGCATCATAAGCGTACCACTGGGTGCTGGCCGCCGTTGATTCATCACCCGGCTTGGGCCCTTTGATCATGTTGCCGGCCGGGTCATACTCCGGGTCAATCCACGTCCCACTGATCGAGTTGCCATCCGACGCCCAAATCTCGTTGGCAGCGTTGTGAATGCGCGCCTGGATCAGGCTGAAGCTGGCCCCGCTGTCGGCAGCCTGGTACTGGTTTAGATTCCCCAGGGCATCCAGGCAGTAGGCCCTGCGGCGGGTCGTGTCGACGTCGGCGACCTGGTCCCTGTCGTCATTAAGCGTGCCCCGCCTCCACTCGAGCAGACGATCCAGCCCGTCGTACGCCCCGCCATTGGCGTGGTAAAGCTCACTGAAATTGGGGTCGAGGCCGTTGGCTCGGTACAGCCGGTTGCCCGCATAGTCGTAGCCGTACGTGAAGCGGTCTCTCACCGTGCCCGGCGTCTGGATGAGCCACTTCTGGTCCCGGACGCGGCCGAAACGGTCCAGGCCGGAATATCCATCCCCGCTTGTCCCGTAGGTCAGGGCCAGCCCGCCGATGCTGGTTGCGACCGAGGAGTATTCGACCTTTATCATCGTTTGGGTCCCGAGGTACGTGTAGGCGGCGTACGCCGGACGCCTTGGAAAAGCAGCGGTACCCGGTGCGATGTCCATCAGACGGCTCATCCTGCCGCCCACGCCACTGGTAGAGTAATTGTAGTACACCAACCGTTTGGTTGAGGGGCCCGGGTATGATATTTTATATAGTCGGATGTAGTTTGCCTCGTAATCCATCGGCCCGAAACCTCCGGTCTTGGAGGCGTCTTCGTAGTAATACTGCACGCTTGGATCGCCGCTTACCGCCTCGCCGGTATGGGCCTGAACGCTCTTGGTCACCGCCCCCCAGCCGCTGGAATCACGGGTAAGGGCGATTTCGTTGGCCACGCCGTTTGCGTCGTAGCTCCGGATGCTCGAAACCCGCCCCAGCACGTCATACCCGTAGCCGATTCTCCTGATCGTCGTGTCCAGGCTGGCAGGCACGGTCGCCGGAAAGGATGCGGTATCGGATTCCAAGCGCCCATTCGTGCTGGAATGGCTGTAGGCATGGCCAACCTTCCGCTGATCGGTCATGGTCGTCTTTCGCCCCAGCAGGTCGTATCCGTACGACACGTGGTCGTGCTTGACGGTCTCGGTCAGCCTGCACGAGCGGCTGGTCTGATCGAGCTCATCGGAGACTGAATCCTCGCTGTCAGGATAGGCCACGGCCGTCACCAGGCTGCCGCTGGGCAGGTTCTGGTTGCCGTCGGCGGTCACCGTATCCCAGAAGAAGTAATAGGTGTTCTGATCGGCTGCGCCCGGGTTCTTGGCGGTAAGCCTCGCCAGCCTGCCCCAGAAATCATACCTGTAATTGGTGGTCCGGCTCTGGTCACTGCCCGCAGGAGTTCCATCGACGTAGTTCTCGACCGCAGAGGTCATACGCCCGAGAGCGTCGTAAACCCGGCGGGTCTGGCGATTCTTGTTGTCCACGGTGGCGGTCAGCATGCCCGTGGCCGGATCGTAGAGGTTCCTGGCAACGAGGTAATCGGCGGAAGTGTTTGGATCCGGCGGAGTTTCGTAATCGTCTTCAGTAATAGGCGTGTTGCCGTTGGTCCCGTAGTAGGCAATCCTCTCCGCCCGGCCCAGGCAATCGAACCAGCGGGCGGTATAGGTGACCACGGCCTTGGGGTCGGAGCCGTTCGGATCGTTCAGTTCTCCCGTGTTGGTCGCGTCGGTTTCGTAGCGGCGGTAATACCGCGTCAGCCACTGGTTTCCATTGGCGTCATAGCTGTGGCTGGTCTGCTCGATGACGATGTCGTCATCGACGCTGGCGGCCTCAGCGTAGGTCTCCATTGTCGTGGGCTCATCCGGGTCATAGCAGACATAGCTGGCCTGGGGCCGGCCGGCGCCATCGTAGGTCTGCTTGCAGGAGAGGCTGTTGGGATTGCTCGTCTTGACCAGCCGCCCGCGAGCGTCGTGCCAGTACAGGAAGGTCAGGCTGACACTGGTGGCAAGGGCATTGGGATCGAAGACCCCGTTCTGGCCCATCTTGTAGTCGCGGCTTCGCCACAGACGCCCCCTCTGGTCGTAGTCGGTGGTCGAGACCCCAAGGAAAGGCTCCCCTTCATCCGGCTGGAAGTTCGCCGTGACGCTGTCGGCGAACATCACGGTCTTGACGGTCCGGCCGAAGTTATCGGGGAAGTTCTTCGTAACGATTCCGTCGGAGCCGCGGCTGGCGATTAAATGGCCCTGCCAGTCATGCTGATAGACCGTGTCGTAGGAGTTTGCGTCGAGGTAGAACTGCCGCCTCCTGGTCGCCTTGCCGTCGCCCACGCCTCCACCATCGTACTCCGTGGCACTGACCTGCTTCAGCGTGCCTGGATCATTCTCGTTGGCATCGGTATCCCCCGTGCCCTTGTAGACGGAGATTTCCCGGCCCAGGCCGTCGACACCGATCCAGGTCATCGTCCCGTCGGTCTCGGTCGTCATGTACCGCCGGCCGGTGGCCTGGCTATAAGAGAAGATGGTTCTCAGGTATTTGCCCTCGCCGCTGAGGTCGTAATAGCTGTCGGATGTGGCCATGTGACCGTTGTCGTCATAGGTGTCGACGCGCTTGGAGATGATGGTCCCGTCGAAGGCACTGGCGATATCGGCCTGGGCAGGATTCCAGTCGTTGATCATGTTGCCGTCCTGGCCAGTGTTGGGGTAGCCCTGGGCGGCAATCGCCGTCCTGCCTGCCAGGTCCTCTACCGCGATCTGCATCGGCGCGTAGTCATAGTGGTTCGGGTCATTGGCGTCCATGTGAGGCGTGGTCAGGGTGACCAGCCGGGTCGTGGTCGTCTTGACAGGGGTGCCTGCCGTCTGCTCCTGATGGACGTAGGCGTAGGCGATCGTCCGGCCCGAAGCAAGCGCGGTGGACTTCGGACGGCTGTAGCTGACGCCGTCGCTGTAATAGGCGTAGGTCGTCGTCAGATTCAGCCCGTCCGTCTTTGCCTCCCAGCCCTCGTGGGAAGGCTGCGTCATGCCCCCGGGGCCGGTCTTGACGTCCTCGATCGCCCTGACGACCTGGCCCCAGTTCCAGTAGTCCTTGCCTAACTCCGTGTACGAATAATGCCCGTCCTCATGCCTCACCCAGTCGTTGTAATACAGAAGGACGCCGCTATTGGCGTCACGGAAGTAGTGGTAGGACACCGAGGTGTTCGCGTCGCTGCCGTTTTTGCCATAGGTCACCTTCGGGTATGTGACCGTCTTGAAGGCCACCGCGTTCGTACCCGCGTGGTAGTCGTAGCTGTAGACCGTGTCCAGCGCGGTGGAATCGTTCGCGTCGGTCGTCTGCTGCGGATACGTCCTCTCGCAGGCGAGGTTATAGACGGTCACCTGGGTTCCGCTGAGCGTGGCCGTGCTTGAGCCATAAGTGCATCTACGGACCCAGTATGCCGGTTGGTTGCCGTCTGTTCCCTGGCGGAGCTTCTCCGAAGCGATCTTGCCGCTGCTGGTATCGTAGTCGTAAACGTAAACCAGGCCGGACGTACCGCAATTGTTCGGAGCTATGGCCGTAACCCAACCGTCGGACTCTGAGTGGCCGTATTGGGCTCCCTCGCAGGCCGAAGGCATACGTTTCTCGTAGATCTTGCCAATCTTGTTGGTCCCCTCGCAGTAGTACGTATAGTGAGTGATCCAGATCTTCTCGATGCTGTTGCCGTCCATCTGCTGATCGACATGGAAGATGATCTGGTTGTATCCGTTTACGAAATTGACTTCCCGCATTCCGTTCGGCGTTTTTGCCCCACGGAAGCTCTTGCAGGTACTCAACTTGCCTTGGAGGCTGTTGCCGTCATAGCTGTCACTCTCGCCATAGACGAAGCTGTAGCTGCCTGCCTCTGCTGCCCCCCCACAACTGCTGCAGCCTTCATTCTTCATCGAAGTGATCCGGCCCTGGGAGTCGTAGGACGTATATTCCGTGGCGGCGTACGTGCTCAGGCCCGGCAGCGAACCGTTGGGGTCATCCGGCGTCGTTTCAAGATCGTCCAGATCACAGGCATTGGTGGGACTGTTCGCGTCGACGCCCCTGCTGTACCCGGCTGCCGCCAGGAAACGATTCACCTGCTCGGGCCCCAGTTGGAGCCTGAGCTTGCCGATGTTGTTGGCATCCTGGCAGGACGAGCCATAGTAGACGTACATCGACGTCAGGTTGTACGGCTGGACGGTCTTGCGGAGGCGGACGAGCTTGCCGCCGACATCCCGCGTGTACTTGAAGTAGGTTCGGCTTAAAACCCTCGTGCCGCGCCGGACTTCCTGGTAGGTCACGTGCTCCTCGTCGCCGGGGCTGTAGTCGTAATTGGCCGTCATGGTCGTCTGAAAGATCGAATCGATGCCCCTGGTGAAGACGGAATTGGCGTCATCCCACGACCATGCGAGAAGGCCCTCCGGGGAGTAGTAGGTGAAACTGCCGGTTCCTATCCCCCCGTTGGCGCCAACAAGACAAGGTTTTGAGGCCTCATCCAGCATGACAATGGCCGGGATCGTCTGGTCTTCGGCCACCCGGACGCTGGGGTTATTCGGGTCTGTCGTGAAGCATACCACCACCGGCTCCAGCAGGTTGTTGGCGTGAGAATTGTTCAGGGTGAGCTTCGTGGTGTTCGCATCGGTGTTGACCAGGGCGATCTTCAGAAGGCCTTCAGGGTCCAAACCCAGCGGCGCCAGATTGTTCCAGTCGTAACCGCCATGGAGCATCGAGTGGGGCTCTGAGCAGACTTCGCAGAATCCATCGGATTCGCAGGTCGAACAGGCCAAGAGCCTTCCATCGGCGGCTACCAGCAACCCAGCCGCGATCGCCAGCCGGATGGCCGTCACAATAAAGTACTGCCCATGTTCTCTACTTAGCATCACGCCTCTCCCGGTTCTTCATGTTGCCTGCAAAGTCGCCGCTGCCTTTCTGGCTTCGCCGAAACGGGCTCCGGCTGGCAGCAAGGCCCTGACGGCGATCACTGGCTGAGTGTTCACCTTCTCTGTCAGCCTATTCGCAGCCGGCGGGGGCAATCTGACAGGACAAGGCCACTTTCCGGAGCATGCAGCAGAAGTGCCCCGAAATTGGGACTGCCTGTAGAAGGCGACGCTTCTGGTGACTGGCTTGAAGATCCAGGCTCTCAGGGCTCGCCACGCGTGAGAGCATCCATAGCGGCGCTACCTGCCTGGTCAGGATCAGGTGCGGTCCGAGCAATGCGACCCAGCGGTCGAATTGCCCAACGCTTGAATTGCCCGATTGCGGAGTCTGCCCCCATGGGCTATACTGCAAGCAGTACGCGAAGTGAGGCCCGAGGCGGGAGGTTTGTTTGCGCTTCCCAATATCCGGATGTCTTTGTCAACTCGACTCCCGCGGGCTGTACCGGGCCACGGAAACCGGCGTCTGCCGATATATGCGAAGAAAGGAGAGGGACATGCCGCGATTCTCGCTGATCACCTGCGCTGCGGTCCTGATCGGGACGTTTTCCGCCGGGGCCGCGACTGTTCGGATGGAGACGACCCTGGGCAATATCGACGTGGAGCTGTATGGCGGGATCGCACCCCAGTCATGCGGCAGTTTCCTGGGCTGCGTCACCAGAGGCGCTTACGACAACTCGATCTTCCACCGCAGCGAAGCCGGCTTTGTTCTTGAAGGCGGCGGATTCAGGCCGACCGAAATCGGCGACGGCTATGACCTGTCCCCGATCCCCGCCGGCGACCCGGTTGTCAACGAGTTCAGCCCCGAGCTGTCGAATGTCCTCGGCACCCTCGCCATGCGCAGCACCGCCGATGGCAGCAGCCCGCCCAGCTCCCAGTGGTTCTTCAACATGGGCGACAATTCCTCCATATTTGACGGCCCAAACAGCGGGATCAACGTTTTCGGACGCGTCACGGCTGGGCTTGACGTGCTCCTGGCCCTGGGGGCGCTGGAGGTGTTCAACTTCAGCGGCGGGGATTCATCCTCTCCCTTCGTGGAGTTTCCGACGATGGATTCTTACACGCAGGAGGCTTACGAAGCCGGCAGTTACCCCGCCCTCTCGGACCTCGTCTGGCTGCGATCGGCCTGGCCGATAACCGACGCCAACAATGATGGCATGGTGGACGCAACGGATTACATTGTGCTCAAGCGGAACTTCGGCGCCCAATCCGGAGCCGGCTGGCAGCAGGGAGATTTCGACAGCGACGGCGACGTGGATTATGACGATCTCCGCCTGCTGACGCTTTGCCTGTCCAAGCCCCCCGTCACCAGTTCCTCTATGACCCCGGAGCCGGCCTCCGCGATGATGCTGCGTAAGCGTCCGGTGAAGTACACCTGAGGGTGGCTGGCGGCGGCGTGTGGGTTGCC
>CAZSBS010000051.1:0-21980 GCA_964605095.1 uncultured Planctomycetaceae bacterium
TTAAGGCGGCAGGCAGGCCGCGGGAGAGACTCGGCCTTAGGCCCAACGGGCCGATAGCTTTTAGCCGGGGGCGTAAGCCCCCGGAAAATCGTCAGTTACCTAAATGAGCCCCGAAGGGGCGACAGAACACCCGTGCCGCGGTGTCAAAAGCACGCTCTCTTTCGCCCCTTTGGGGCTCTTGTTCTAACTAGCTTCTCACCGGGGGCTTACGCCCCCGGCTAAATGCTGCCGGCCCCTCGGGCCTGAAGAAAACGGTCAGTTTGAGTACTTACTACTCTCTTCCGCTCTGTCTGCCAGTGCTTTTCCTGCCGGAAAAGCACCTGCAGACCGGCTCACCACCCGTTAACGTAGGTATTCCGGATCATCTTGCCCATTTCCGTGCCTGGATCGGGCACCCCCAGCAGCACCTGGTCGAGGTCGTCAAGGAACTGCTTGCGGGTGACGTAGCGGCACCCGACCTCGTTCTTCCGCCACTCCACGCCTTCGCGGATGTGGAAGGCCCGGATGGCGCCCTTGTACTTCTTGAAGGCGTTGACTTCGGTGCCGAACTCCGCCGAGACCGACGCCCCCTGGGCGCCGGGGAAGACCGAGTGGTCCGGATACGGGTTGACCAGGAGCTTGTCGGCAAACTCCCCGGCATAATCGCTCTTGCCCCCAGCCGCGTCCACAAGGCTCTCCAATTCGTCGTTGTGCCCGCCGCTCCGCGAGACGCCAACGCCGACCGCCTCGTCGCGGAAGAACATGTGGTTGAGCCCGGGGTGATCCGGATCGTCGAACCACACCGCATCCTCGTCGTCGGTGTTGGGGTCCACGTAGTCGTACGTCCATGCGCCGCTGTTGGCGTGGCGCCACGAGACGTACCTCGCGGCCGTCTTTACCTGCTGCTGGTCCATCATCGCCCAGCCCAGGAACATCGTGCCGACCAGTATGCACGCGAACAGCGGGATGCACATGGCGGTCTCGATCATCGCCGCGCCACGCCTGCTCCTTGGAGTCCGGCGCCTGGAGGCAAGAGCTGAGTTTCTGGTGTTCATGTTGTTACGCTTCCTTCCGCAACCTTTGCACACCGGTCAGTGGTTCAAGAACAGCCGGGCCATCTCCGGGTCCAGCGAGGAAAGATACTTCAGCGCGGTCTCGATTTCCGCGGCGTCAACCTTGGCGCTGTCGGCGTCGCCGATGCCGTTTTCCATGCGCGTGACCCAGCTTTCGCTGTCGCCGAGCGGCAGCAGTTTGGTCACGGGCATCAACTGCACCTGCCAGTCCTGAGTCCAGAGGCCGAAGCTCCTGCTGTTGAAGACCTTCGCCTGGGCGACCGTCAATGTGCCATTGATCGTGCTGAGGTTCTGGAACCGCGCCGGCCAGAACGGAGCCTTCATCTCCTTGCGAGCCACGCCGAGGTAAGTGAACCGCTGGCGCCTCCAGCCGACGTCCGGGTCATCGCCGCTGTAGTCGCCCGTGGACGTGTCCAGCAGGACCGGCGCGGGCAGAGGGTCGCCGGATTCCCAGTTGGCCGGGTTGGACACCTCGTGCGTGCCGCCAACGTCGATGCCGCCGAAGAAGTACCACGCGTACAGATACACCGGCTGCCAGACCACCTCGCCGTCCGGCGCGCCCGGCGGGATCACCTGCTTGACAATGCCCAACTCGCGGTCCTCGGTCGTCTCGTAGGTGAACTGGTCCTTCCAGACGTAGTCGGATACCTGAGGCAGGTTCCACTTGCCCGGATCCTGCCACCCGCCGTACCAGATCGCTATCGGGTAGTCGCCGTTGGTGCGGAACGTCCCCGGGCTCATGAACATCCCGTCGCCCTCGGGGTACTTCGATGCGATCTCGACCACGTACACCAGCGTGCTGGTCACCTGGTTGGCTGGGTCGTCGCCAATTGCCTTGCACTGCGGATACCCAACGATCCAGTTGGGATAGTGTATCTCCGTGGTGATCGTGTCCTCGCCCGCCCCGGCCGGGAACATGTAGTTGAGCTTCATCCGCGCTATGCGGTCCGTGTACTCGTAGTAGAACGTGTCGCGCAGCCTGCCTGGGTCCTGGTTGCTGTAACCTCTGGACCAGTCGTGGATGCGCCTCCTGGCCCACTCGTAAGGTCCGTAGGTGGTGTAGCCCTGAAGCTCGTGGTAACCGGTCGCCCTCATGTAGCCGGGGTGCCCGCCGCCGCCGCCTTGGTTCATGGCGGAGTTGCCGACAGACCGCCCGCCGCCGCCGGGGCGCCCTTTGCCGCCGCGATTCTGCCCAACCCCCTCCTGGCCGGGAACCCACACGCTGCCGGTCTGGATGAACTCCGAAAAGTAGTCCCGCCACTTGTGCAGCCTCGCCCACGGGCCAAGCCGGTACGGGTACACGAAGTCCGGTATCGCCCCGCCGCGCCCGCCCGAGGGCTGCATTGCGCCATACTCGCTGCGAATCTCCTCCCTGCCGCGGATCGGGGGCATGAAGTCCTCGTATTGGCCCAGCTTGGCGGGCATCTCCGGGCGAATCGGAACGATGAACGCCGCCGTGGCGGAGTCCCTATCAGCCATATACCCCGCGCGCTGCTGGGCCAGGAGCCCGCAAGACTCCCAGGCCGCCATGCTGAAGTCCTGCATGGTCTTGGCGGCACGCCACAACATGCCGTGCGGGCGGTCGCCCGGCGCTTGGCCGCGGCGAGAGTAGTGAGTTATCTCCTCCATGTCGAAGTTCGGCAGGTTGATCGTCGGGGCGTACGCCTGGAGTATGTCGCGCTGCACCGCCATACGCGCCCGCAGCGACTCGATCCCATCCCGCAGATGCTGCTCGGTGGCCGGGCTGATGTTCGGGTCAATCCGCGGCTGCTGGATCAGGTTGGCCAGGGCCAGTTCCCACTGAGTTACCTCCGCCAGCGCCATCGCCGACGCCAGGGGCTGGGCGTCCAGTATCGGCACCTCGGCGATCATCTTGGTCATGGCGACGTTGTCCATGGCCACGATGTTCATGTTCCGCGCCATCCAGTCAGCCCCGCTTATGGCGGCGGCGTCGGCGGCGCCCTGCATCTCCAGCCGGCGGTTCACCTGGTCGCCAACGTTGTAGACGTAGAACATCACGCCCGCCAGCAAAGTCATCGAAAACAGCGCCATGATGAGAACCTGACCCCGGCGCCTGGCGCCGCGCGGACAAGTCATAGCCCTGGGTGCTCTGATGTCAACCGATCGGCCGTCCATATCGCACCGTCCTTTCGAGCAGGCTTCCTCAACCCGGGCTGGCCGCCTTGTCGGCTTGCTCCGCCTTGCGAATCGCTTCCTGCACTTCCGGGGTGTTCTTGAAGCCCTGGGCCAGCTTGAAATAGCTTAGGGCCTCCCTGTAATTCTTCTGTTCCATGGCCTCGATGCCCTTGGCGAAGTTCTCGCCGTACCGCGTGTCGGCGATCGCTTCCTTCGCCTCAGCCGTGTCGCGAATCTTACGCGCCTCCTCGAAACTGGCGAGGGCCTTGCGCCACTGGCCCTTCTTCAGGGCCTCTCTGCCGTCATCCATCAGCTTGGTGTACTGCTGGTCGGCCACCATTACAGCGATCCAGTTGTCGATCAACGCCGCCGCCGAAGGCTTCATCGCCCTGGCCTCGAGGTACGCCTTGCTGGCCCCGTCGTACTTCTTCTCCGTCCGCAGCTTGTCGGCCTCGGTAAACTTGATGCGGAACCTGCATTCGGTTATCTGCGCCTTCAGCGTGTCGTCCATGACTATCTTGGCGGCATTCTCGTACTCGGCCAGGGCCTCGGCCCACTTGCCAGCCGCGAAATAACCATTACCCTTGGTGACTGTGTCCGCGCGCTGCTGGGCCTGGGCCAGCATCGCCAGTTCGGCCTTGGCGTCCGGGTTATCCTTGTACTGAATGGACTTGGTGAATGCCGCGCGGGCTTCCTCGATCTTCCCCGCGGCCTTGAGTTCCCGGCCCTCTGCCAGGGCCACTTCCGACTGGAGGGTCTGGATCTCGTCCTTGATGGCCTGGCTGGGCTGCAACCTGTCCAGCCTTCGCAGCGCCACGATCAGCAGCCGCTTGTCGCCGCCGGCGCGAGCCTTCTCGACATCCGACAGCGCCTGGTTGACCGTGCGGTTGCCTGTGATCTTCGCCAGCGCGCCGGATATCTTCTGGTCGTAGCCCCTTATCTCATCGCGCGGCAGTTCAGACGCCGGCTCGCTGCGCAGCATGTCCTGGAGAGCCTCGTAGCATGTCTCAGCCTCGTCGAACTTGGACTGCTGGACGAGGCCCTCGGCCTTTTGGATCTGGGCCTGGACCTGGTTGCGGAACTCCGTCTCGTTGATCAACTGTAGGAACTTGGCTTTCTCGGACTCCAGTTGCGGCGTAAGGGCAACGCCCACCAACTCGTCATGCATCGCCTTCCTGGCCTTTTCGTAGTCGCGGCGCTCGAACAGCACTCGGGCCGAGTCCTCGGTCTGGCGGTAGGATTGGGTCGCCATGCGTTCCTCACCGAAGTTCTTCACGCGATTGGCGGCAGTGTCTATCCAATCGCGAGGAATTCCGCCTTCCTTTTGCACGGCCTTCTTGGCATCGCCGGCGGCGACTTCCTTGACTTTCGCCACATCCCATTTGCGCGCCAGTATCGCCAGATAGCCCTCGCACAGCGGCAAGAGCACGGTGGCCTTGCGGGCCTCTTGGCTCCGTGGGTATTTTGTGGTCAACTCCTGGAAGTCCTTGATGGCCAAGGCGAACTTCGCGCCGTCGAAAGGACTGGCGCCCTTGCCTATTCCGGCGTCCATGGCCTCGACGGCCGAGGTATACTTGTCGCGTATGATCGCCACCTCGGCATCATGTATTCGCCTGTTCTGCACGGCCTTGTACACGAGAAAGCCGCCGCCGCCGATAAGCCCCAGCAGCAGCAACGGGAGCACCAGGAACAGAAGCACCTTTCGGCCCAGCCGCTGGCTGGGAAGCGGCGCCGTCAGTGCGCCCCGCGGCTCGCCCGATACCACCAGTTCGTCCCCGGCGTCCGGCGGGACGAACCCCATCCCGCTGTCGTCAGGCGTCATGACCGGGCGTGGGCGCCCCTGCGCCGCCCTGGCCGCGCGACGCCGGCCCGCCAGCCTCGCGGATGCCTTGGCGGACGACGGCTTGGCGCGGGGAGAAAACACCGTCTTGATAGTCCGGCCAAGATCTTCCATGCTGCGGAACCGCTCGTCGGGATTCTTGGCCATCATCTTGGCCACGATCTCCGAGAGCGGCTCAGGCACGGATGGGTTCACCTCGCAAAGAAGCGGCGCCGCCACCGACATGTTGCCGTGCCACTTCATCCAACGCAACTGCTCGCCGTGCTTGTCGCGGATGATCTCGGCGAAGATCTCGTTGAACTTGGGCCGGCCCGCGAGCATCTCGTAGGCGATGAAGCCCAGCGAGTACATGTCCACCCGCCCATCGACCTTGTGAAGCTCGCCGTAAAGCTCCGGCGCCATGTACTTGGTCGTGCCCAGCGCCATCGACGCGTCGCCCGACATGGCCGCCACGCCGAAGTCCGTGATCTTGGGCCGCAGGCCCTCGCCGACAATGATGTTCGAGGGCTTCAGGTCCCTGTGAATGACCCCCGCGCTGTGAACCGCGTGCAGGGCCGCCGCCAGGCGCCAGATGATCTGAAGGGTCGCCTTGGTCTCCGTCGGACCCTTGGTGTCCTCCAGAACTCGCTCCAAGCTCGCGCCGGCAAGGTACTCCATGACGATGAACAGGCCACGCTCGTCCTCGATCAACTCGTGGATCGTGACGATCGACTCCTGCTCGTTGCCGAGCCTGGCCAGGATCTGAGCTTCCTTGCGGAACCGCTCCATGAACTTCGGATCACCCGCAAGGTGCGAGGAAATCTGCTTCAGCGCGACGTGGCGGTCCAGCAGGGCGTCGTAAGCCTTGTAGACAATGGCCTGGCCGCCCATGCCGGCTCGCTCGACAATCTCGTATTTGCCGACCTTCGAGCCCTTGGCGAGCCCTACTCCGTCGGATTTAGTCTGTTCTGTCACCGTCTATCCTTGACTGGTCTGTGCCCGCCGTTCGAGCGCTTCCGCGACCGCCCGGCATCTAGTTCGCGTCCTGGGGGAACGTCTCTTTGTCAACGTAATCCTGCACGCCCTCGTTGGGCAGCGCGTATGATGCGGTGATGTCCGTGCCGTACTCGTTCTCGCCGAAGCCAAGCTCGACCCCGCCCGGAGCCAGCGCGAATATCCGCGCCGCCGTCGGCACCGACAGGTAGAACGTGTGACGAACCGTCACGTGAACGTCCTCGTTCTCCTGGAAGAAGCCGTTCTTGTCGTCGTTGCGCGGCACGGGAGGGTCCACCGTCACCTCGGTGTGACCCGCCGCGTACGCCATCTTCCGAGACAGCCGCTGGTCTACCCACGCCGGCTGCTTGATGTCCTGGATCGACAAAAACCGCTCCACGCCGTTTACGTACACGTCGCCGCCCGTCCCGGCCGCGATTACGTCCTCGCTGCCGCACGAAACCGGCAGCAGCGCCGTCGTGGCTGAAAGCGTCACCCGGTATTTCTTGCTCGTGGCGTCCTGGCTGTCGAGAATCAGGTTTCGCGGCTCGGCCGCACCGTAGTCCTGCGGAATCGCCACTATCGCCGTCCGCGTGGCGCAAAAGGCCGCGTAATGCACGCAGACGTTGCCGACCATCAGCAGCGACGCCTGGGCCATCAGCAGCCCCAACATCAGCAGGAACGGAATGGCCAGGGCGAACTCGATAATCGCCACGCCCTGCTCGCCTCGCCCGGCCGTCCTGTAAGGCCGGCCCGCTTGCCAGAGCATCCGCGCCACGGCCGCAAAAAGCACGGCACAGATGACCAGCACTGCCGCACAGGCCATAAACATCCTGCTGGCTGCCGCTTGCAGCAGCCAGTGCGACCTGGGCCCCACCGGCACGACCAGAGGCCAGCATATCAACGCGGCTCCTGCCGCCAATGCCGCGCAGCACGCCCAGACAAGCCGCCATCGGCCTGGCCGGGCCCGGTCTCGTTTTCCGCCTTGTCCGATCATGGCTCACCACCCCATAAGGAGTTTGCTTGCCACAGGCCCTCGGACGAGCACCTCGACAAGCGCGATGCCCGATCCGATGCACAACGCCAGCCCGAAGGGTATCTTCGGGCTCTCAGGCGTGGCGGGGTCCGTCGCCTGCCGCGCCTTTACCAACAGCACCAGCGACCACCACATCCGCCGCAGCGTCCGGCGGGTGATCCTCTTGGCCAGCATCACCACAATCGCCATAACGGCCGCAACGGCAAAGCCGTACATCATGGCCGCAAGCGCAAACTGCCAGCCTGTCAGCGCACCCACGGCGCCCATCAGCTTGGCGTCTCCGCCGCCGATCCCGCCGGCAAGAAACGCCAGCATCAGCGGCAGATAGCCCACCGCCAAGCCCGCGGCCGAGCCGGCCAGGCCAATCCGCAACTGGTCCTCGCCGGCCAGGCCGCCTACAATAGCGTGGCCCGCCAGACCAATCAGTACGCCCGGATACGTGATCCAGTTGTAGATCTTCCCGTATCGAACGTCCGTGTACGAACCCGCCACCAGCACGACGGCCAGTACGCAGTAGGCCCAGTGCTGTATTGTAAAAAGCCACCAATCCGAATTATGTGGCGGCATACTGCCTCCGCTATCGGGCTACCATCCGCTTACCCAGGCACATGCAGCCTGGTCCGCCGGAAAACGCGCGGGCCTAGTTGTGCTGAATGTCGCCGGGGTCGGTTTCGCCGCCGCCCTTAATCGTGGCCCACGCATCGTTGAGCCATCCGACGATGTCATGCCAGAACCAGATGATCACCGCAAGCAGCGGCAGCGCCACGGCAGCGACGATCAGGACATACTCGACCATGTCGGCGCCCTTCTCGTCCCTATGCAGCGCCTTTATCTTCCGGCTGATCCATTTCAACATGTTCACACCTTCAGGGCCAGAAGCCTGATTTTAAGCCGTCCGTGCTGACCCATCACGGAAACGGCAACAACTCCAGGAATGTTACCATCCGATAGTTTTCCGCCAGGATCGAAAGCATCAAGCCGAACGCCGCGACGGATGGCAGTCCGATCACGGCGAGCAAGAGCGCATACTCGATCGTGGTCTGGCCACGCTCGTCCGACCAAAGCCGACGCAGGATGTTCCCAAGTGCTCGCGTCATTCAGAGCCCTTATCATTAGTATCGGCCTGGAAGATCGCTTTCGTGAGGTTCCATCGGCCTCGCAGGATCCGCATCTTCGGCTCGAAGCGGTAGATAGACTTCTTGCCGCTCCAGACAAGCCGGCCTATTCCCGCCCGCCCGGCCTCGTCGTCGCCGAGTTGGTAGGTGAACATGTCCTGCAAACGATAATGACCGTCATCGGCCAAAGGCAACACCTCGGTAATCTCCGTCAGGCCTCGCCGTCCGTCAGGGAACCGCGTTACCTGGATGACCACGTCGATGGCCGAGGCTACCTGTGCACGCAGGGCGTGAAGCGGTAGCTCCAGTTTGGCCATCATCGCCAAGGTCTCCAGGCGATTCAGCGCGTCCATCGCCATGTTCGCGTGCAGCGTGCTCATGCTGCCGGCGTGGCCCGACGTCATCGCCTGGACAATGTCCAGCGCCTCGCCGCCGCGGCACTCGCCGATGATGATCCGGTCGGGCCGCAGCCGCAGCGACGAGCGGAACAACTGAGTGATGCCCACCTCGCCGCGGCCCCATCTATCCGCCGGGCGGCTCTCAAGGGAAATCACGTGGTCCTGCTGGAGCTCGAGCTCGGCAGAGTCCTCGATCACGACGATCCGCTGGTGGGCCGGAATGAAACTGCTCAGCACGTTGAGCAGGCAAGTCTTGCCGCTGGACGTCCCGCCGGCGACGAGCACGTTCTTCTCGGCCTGGACGCAGACTTCCAGGTACTCCCGCGCCTCCGGCGTCCACGAGCCGACCTCCACGAGGTGATCGGCGCTGAACATGACCTTGGAGAACTTGCGGATGGTCATGATCGTGCCGCGACGGCTCAGCGGGTGGAGTATGACGTGTACGCGGCTACCGTCGGGCAGGCGGGAATCGATCAGCGGATGCTCAGCCGTCAGACGCTTGCCGGTGTACTGCAAGACGTTATTGACCGCCGCCATCAGGGCCTCGGCGTCCTCGAACTTCGCCTCCGTGCGCACCAGTCGGCCAGCCTTCTCGACGTAGATCTCGTCGGGGGCGTTTATCATGATCTCGGAGACGCTGGGGTCTTCCATGAAGGGCATGATAGGCCCCAGGAAATGCTCCACTGTCGCCGCGAAGATGTCGGTCTTGGCCATCTTCATGCCTCTACAAGGCTCTCTGCGCACACACAAACCACGTACGTCTCCAAATGCATAACGCCGCCTGGCCGCGTACGTGACAACCAGAGTACGAAAAACACACCAAAAGCCGCTAATCCTCTGCTTTTCCTATTCTAACGCCCCCATGACCCGCTGACAAGACGACTTTCCACCGTTTCGGGTATGACATTCGGATTTAGGTCCCTTGCAGTCCGGGTCCGCTACGACTACAATCATCCCCCGGTCCCTCGGTTGGCCGTGGGACCCAGCCGCTGGAGAGGTGCCAGAGTGGCCGAATGGGCCGGTCTCGAAAACCGGTGTACCTTAGGGTACCGTGGGTTCGAATCCCACCCTCTCCGTTGGGCAACCATCGCCTCCTGTAATGACTTTTAATAAAGGTACTTACGGGAGGCGTTTTGATTGACACAGTTAACTGTGTCAGAGCTGTGTCAATCAGCCGGCCCTGCGGCGGGGTCATGTCCCGCCGGAGGCCCGGCCGGTTCGAGTTGCCGCTCGCCGGGTTCTTCTCCGGTTTGGCCTGGCATTTCATGGCCAGACCTTACGCCGCATAAACGGCTGCGGTGGTCAGGAGGCAGGTTATCAGCGTGAAGGCTATGATCTTTCGTGTCATGTTACGCATCCTTCAGATAAGGTCCATGGTTGTCTCCGTCACAATGGCGGGGGTTGTGGGGTTGGACGGGCAACCCGGTGGTCCGGTTCCTGAGAAAGGTTGAATAGACCGGGATTCCCCGGATGAATATCGGCCGATCCCGGCGCGCCGGAACCGTCAGCCTTCTTGCCAATTGTATATCGCGGGGTTGCGATGCCGAAAAACACTTTTTCTGCACCATGCCCGGCCTGCCCCAGTCAGTCGCTCGCGGATTGGCTCGGCCCCGCTACCGGATTGGCTTGGCACGAAAGACCACCCGGTACGTCTTTGACGGATCGCACGTGGCGGGCCGCTCCACCAGGATGAAGTCGTCGGTGATGACCGGTTTCAGATCGGCGCCCTCGATGACCTCGACGTCCTTCAGCCGGCGGTCGAAAAAGGCCACGAAGGGCCGGGGCTGCCGCTGTGAACCGTTCGTGTCGATCGGCCCGAAGCTGTTCGCGTCCTTCGGCTTGATCTCGAACGTCCACCGGCCGTCCGCGGCGACCAGCGACTGCTCGAAGGCAAGCTTGCCCGGAGCCATCCTGGCCTGCCAGGCCGGGTCGCCATAGAATGCCACCACCGTACTATCGTGTTTCAGCCCCTTCTGGATTGCGGCGTTTCCCGCGCTCAACTCCAGCGCGTGGATCAGAGCCTGCTGGTTGGCGAAGAAAGCCTCCGTGAAGGTGTACCGTCCGGGCTGCTCGACGAAGTAGTTCAGGCAGCCCCAACCGGCGTAGCCGAACCACGTGGTCACCGTGTAGCCGATCATCTGCTTCACGCCGGCTGAGTTCAGCCACGCCAGGGCCATGCAGTCGGGGCGGTCGATGTGGCCCATCAGGCAGTTGCCCACCGGCATGTAGACCTTGGGGTTGGGCGAGTCGATCGGATGGCGCTTCCCACCGGTGTCCAGGCCTATGAGTTGCCCCTTGGCGCAGCGAAACGTTCCGTTGCGATAGCGGTACCCGAGTTGCCAGTCGCGCTCGCTGGCGTGACCAGAGGTGATGAACAAGTCGCAGCGGTACTCGTTCAGCGTCTTGGCTATCGCCGCGGTGGTGTCGTCCGGGCCACGCAGTTCATTGGGCTCGCCGCCCGGCTTCTTGTAAACCACCTTGTTCTTGACCAACTCGTCGTACCAGATTCCCTGCTCGCAACAGTCCATCGCGAACTGCGTACCGCCGGCCACCTTGTGAATCACCAGCGGTTCCTCGTGCCGGGCAATGTCCAGGGCGTTCTGGGCCGTGTATCCGGTCAGGATGCCCCAGAGCGTGTCGGTGTAGGGGTCGTCGTCCAGCTTCCGCGCCAGGTTCGAGACCGCGGCCACGAATTCGCAGCTTGCCTCCGTGGGCTGTGCCACGAAGCAAGTGTATCGCGGGAAGGCCTGCTTCAGGGCATCGAGCGTCTCCCCGACTTCCTTGTCGTACTCGATCACCTTGGCGTGGTGCCGTTGGACGAGGGCTTCGACCACCGGCTTCCAGTCGGCCTGCTGGTGGGTAGCGCGGGAGACGACCACGACGTAGGCCGGTTGGGCCGCCGCGGTCTCCGCCGGGGCCTTTTCCGGCGCCGCGGCCGGCAAGCTCATCAGAAGGGCAACGATGGGGTACAGTGTGTATGACATGGCTGGGCAGGCTCCTGTAATTGGGGAACGGCGGCGCCGTCCGCGCCGCTTGGGCGAACCATCAGTAGGTAAATGCGCGGCGCAGCATTGCGAGGCTCTTGGGGACGGCTGTCTTCGGTTCTTCCTTGCCCTCGAACTCCAGCGAAACGTAGCCTCGGTAGTTCTGCTTGCGGAGAATGGCGGCGATTCGGGCATAGTCCAGGTCCAGCTCGTACCAGACGCCGCCGCCGTAATACGTCTTGGCGTGAACGTGGGTCGCCTTAGGCGCGATCTTCTCCAGCCGCGGGTAGGGATCCTCCAGGAAGTTGCCCGTGTCGAGCGTTACGCCCAACCATGGCGAGTGGAGGGCGTCGTGAATGCGGAGCAGGCCTTCCGGCGTGCGAGCCAGGCCCCAGTGGTTCTCCAGCCCGAGCACCACGCCGCACTTCTCGGCCGCGGGCAGGCACTTTTCCAGCGACTCGATGACCCAGGGGAATCCGTCTTCATCTTTGTAGCCCGGAAGCGGCGGTTCTATGCCCCGGTTCTTCATCAGCTCGTCGAAGTCCTTGCTGGTGCCCCAGCGGCCCGTGTTGACTCGTACGGTGGGAATGCCCAGGGCGTAGGCCAACTCGATGCTGGCGACGGTCTTTGCGATGTTCTCCTTGCGGAACTCCGCCTTTGGCGACAGGAAGCTCTGGTGGGCGGACAGCCCGCAGAGCTTCAGGCCCGCCACCATGGCCTGGCGCTTCAGGGATTGCAGATAGCTATTGCCCCTGCGCCGCATCTGAACTTCGAGGATCTCGACGCCGTCGAATCCCATCTCGCCCGCCAGGTCGATACACTCTTCGATCTTCTTGGGCGTGCCCGCGAAGTGCCAGAAGGAATACGTTGACACGCCGATGGGATTGCCCGGCCGGGAGCCAGACGCGGTAACTGGCGGCTCTGGCGCGGCTTGAGTGTTCTGGACGCCCAGTGCGCCCGATCCCAGTGCGGCGGTGGCAGAACTAGCAAGAAACTTGCGGCGGGTCATGGGGTCTCCAGGGATAAGTAGTAAGACTGTCTCTCATGCCACGTTGCTGTCATGATTATGCTGCCTTATGGTTCATTTATGCTTAGCGGTTTCGCAGAGCAGGGGCCGCCTTCCACCTTCAGCCTTCAGCCTTCCGCATTCCGCCTTCCGCATTCCGAAATTACTTCTTAACCGGCTGGAGCGTCTCGGGGCCTTCGCCTTTTTCTTTCTCTTTCTTCTTGTCGGCCGAGGCGGCGGGCTCATCCTTGGCGACCTCGCGGGAAACCCGGCCTAGGAACTCGGGCAGGTCCAGGCCGATCTGCTTGGCAAGATCGTGCATGGGGGGCAGGGCGCCCATCAGCCTGCCGCCGAGGCCGCTGAGGCCCCCGCCGCCATCCTTGCCGCCGCCGTCCCAGACGATGATCTTCTCGATCGGCAGTTCCTGGATAGCCTGGGCCTGGATGGTGGCCACGTCGGTGAGTTTCTCGATGAGCAGCAGTGCCGCGGCTTGGTGGGCCGTGACGCAGGCCTCAACCAGTTGGCTGTAGCCCGCGGCCTTGCCGGCCAGGATGCTCTGAACGCCCTCTGCCTCGGCCTTCATCTTGGCCAGAAGCCCCAGGGCCTGACCTTCGGCAATGCGGATGGACTGCTGCTTTTCGGCATCGGCGGCGATGACGACCCGCTCGCGCTCGGCGTTGGCCGGGACGACCACCTCGGCCTGGAGGCGAGCCTGCTCGCGGAGCGCGCGGGCCTCCTCGGCCAACTTCTCGGCGGTTTCCTTGGCCACGCGGATGGCGCCGTCGGCGGTCCGGCTTGCCGACTCGCTCCGCTCGCGGGCCTGCTGCTCGGCCACCTGCTGGTTGGCGCGGTACTGGGCCTTCTTGGCGTCGGCCTCCGTCTCGGACTCGACCGCCTGGGCCTCCAGCCCGGCCACCTGCTGACGCTTGTTGCGGTTGGCGGTCGCCTCGCCGATGTTCGCCTCGCTTTCGGCGCCGGCCACGGCCACGCGAGTGTCGCGCTGACGCTGGGCGACGCCCGTCTTGCCGGTCTTCTCCTGCTCGGCGACGTCGATGTTGGCCTGGTTGATCGCCTCGGCTGCCGCCTTGCGGCCAAGGGCCAGGATGTACCCGGACTCATCCTCGATGTCGCGGATGTTGACGTTGATCAGCGCGACGCCGATCTTTTCGAGCTCGACCGAGACAGCCTCGTTGACCTTGCCCAGGAACGCCTGGCGGTCGCGGTTGATGTCGTCGATCTTCATCGTCGCGATAACCGCGCGCATCTGGCCGAGGATTATGTCCTGGGCCTGGGCCTGGATCTGCCCGCGGGTAAGGCCCAGCAGGCGGATGGCGGCGTTCTCCATCACGCCGGGCTCGTAGGATATGGCGGCCGTGACCGTCGTGGGCACGGACACGCGGATGTTCTCCTGGCTCAGCGCGTTGGACAGTTCGATGGGCACGACGAACGGTTCGAGGTCCAGGTAGTCGTACGCCTGGAACAGCGGCCAGACGAACGCCGCCCCGCCGTGCACGCACCTTGCGGCGCCCTTGCCGGTCTTGCCGTAGATCACCATCACCCGGTTAGACGGGCAGCGGCGATACCGGCTGAGGATGAACAGAATCAGTCCTATCACGATGACCGACAGCACGATCGACAGAAACAGCCCCACGCTGGCTTCGCCCGCGGCGAGCATGAATGCGAGGAATCCGTTACTCGATAGCATTTTCGTGTCCCTTTCGTTTGTGTTTCCAGCATTTACGGCCCCTTGGCCGTACGATTTCTGTATCAGTTGTCTTTCGCCACCTGCTACCCAACATCCTGCGGAGCAGGTGCATCCTTGAAATCAAGCCCAGACACATCAAGCACGATCACCGCCACTCCAATTTCGGCCAGCTTATCCGAGGCTGCCCGACCAATGCGCTTCTGCACGGCGCGGCGGTCTCGCTTCAACTCCTCGATCGGCACCTCAGCCAGAACCGCCCGCATCTTGGCGACCAGTAGCCCTTCGACGATTGACAGGACCTGCGGCTTGGCCATGCCAAGCAGCTTGGCGGCAGCCTTTTCCACCATGCCAGCCTCGGGCGATATCGCAGCCGTGACATTCATCGACACCAATATGCGAGCGTCGTCCCGACTGACCGCGTCTGTCTGCTTGACTGCAACATTAAACGCGTCGATGTCCAAGTAGTCGCAGGCCTGGAACAGCGGCCAGACGAACGCCGTCCCGCCGCGAACGAACCTTGTTTGATTCATTGCCCCGGCGGGCAGGTTATTGCCGTAAATCACCAAGACCCGGTTTGGCGGGCAGCGCCGCAAGCGGGTTAGAAGGAACAACACAAGCCCCATCGCAATGACCACCAGCGGGATCAGCAGCAGCGCTTCAATGCGCAAGGGTAGGCCCGATGCCGCAAGACCCGCCTGATAGATCATTTTCGCACCCCTTTCCTTCTGTCTTGCAGGTCACGTCGTCGGGCTGGCCGAACCGTCGTCGTTGCCGGCCGGTCTGACTTCCACACAGTTTATGTCCATCAGCCGCGTTATGGTCACCGGCGAGCCGGCCTTGATGGCCTGGCCCCCGGCGGCGCGTGCCTTGACCATGGACACCACGCCGCTTACAGCCACGCGGATCTCGCCCTGGCCCCCGGCGGGGATGTCCATGTACACCGTGCCGGTCTGCCCGAGGGCGGTGCTCAGCCGGCGGTTGCCCGTCTCGGCCAGCTTGCGAAGCCAGTGCAGCAGCACAGCCACCAACGCCCACCCGGCAGCGCCCCAGGCCGAGGCCAGGATGAGGCTCTGGCTGGTGCCCTTGCCGATGTTCAGATACAGCGCCCCGGCCCAGGTGAACAACGTGAAGAACGCCAGGACCGCACGCACGCTGAGTATGTGGAAAGCGGCTGTGCTCTCGGCCGCGTCGTGAAGGCTATGGGCCTCGAGGTTGTCGACGCCGACGTCAACATTCCCGTCCATGTCAGTGTCAGCGCCCATGTCGCCGTCCACGTGCGCCTCGACATGCATGTCAAAGTCGCCGCCGTGGCTCAGGCCGATGAGCATGCCCACGAACTGCCATAGGAAAATCAGCGTGAAAAACGCCGCCCCGCCGTAAAAAAACTGGTTTAGTACGGTAAGACTGTTCCACCATTCCATCATGGCTGGACTCCCTGTCGTATCTTGTCCGCCCGGTGCGCCCTTTGCGCCATTGCCTCGGGCTCCTGCCACGCCGGGCCTGTTGCGGGAAATGCCCCGACACGGCATACCCTAACGTCATGCCGCGCCGTGGGCAACCGCAAATCTACGCCGAATCCGCGAACCCGCGAACTTCTGCCGAACCGGGCGCAGGAACCTTCTGCCGTCGAGGCTCAAACTCCCGGCCTTTCAGCAGGTTAGTCGTCGCAGCAGCGGCGTTATTTCCACATTTCCGCCACTGGGAGAGGGTACAGGTTGCGTTTACCCTCCCGGAGACTTGTCTTCTTTATCCCCTGCTCGCTGTCGCTCGTGTTGCTCCCAGGTTCCCGGTTCCGTCTTTTATGCTTCTACGGGTTCCAGGTTCCGTCTTTGGCTGTTCCCGGCTACCGGCTACCGGCTACCGGCTACTGATTACCGCTTTTACTTACCGCTTCCGCCGGTTCATCTCGCGGGTGATCTCGCGTTTCTGGTCGCGGGTGCGGAGCGCGTCGCGCTTGTCGAACTCGCGTTTGCCCTCGGCTATGCCGATCTCGCACTTGGCCCAGCCCCCTTTGAAGTAGATCGCCAGCGGAACCAGCGTCTTGCCCTTCTGGCGAACGTGCGACTGGATCTGCTCGAGCTGCCGACGGTGAATCAGCAGCTTGCGGTTGCGAAGCGGCTCGTGCTGGAGCAGCCCCGATGCGTTGGGGTACTGGGCGATGCTCACGCCGATGAGCCACAGTTCCCCGTCCTGGAGCCGGGCGTAGCCCTCGTCTATCTTCGCCAGACCCGCCCGAATGCTCTTTATCTCCGTGCCCACCAGCGCCAGGCCGCACTCGATCTTCTCGACGATGTAATAATCATGGAAGGCCTTGCGATTGGACACCCTCCTGGCCCCGCCGCCGGAGGGGGCCGATGCCTGTTTGTTGGCTTTGGTTCTTGCCATATGGTCAACTGTGCTGGGTGTTGCGCCCCCCTTGGGGGCCTAAGGCCTTCAGAACTGGTGATCTGTCAGCCATCATTTTTTGGGTGCCATGCATTCCTGGCATTCGGCCTTTGAAATTTGACATTTGAAATTCGAAATTCGAAATTCGGCATTCGGCATTGAGCATTGAGCATTGAGCATTGAGTCCCGGCGCGCCGGGAAACATTGAGCATTTTTTCCCCCCCCTACCTGCACTCGAACACAGCCAGGTATCCGCCGTCGTGCCAGGCCGTCGGATCGGCGGCGCCGGCGGGGAGGGTGAGTTCCTCGCGGACCAGTTGCACTCGCGGCTCGGATCGGGCAAGCCACCGTGCGACCTCGCCGTCTTCCTGCGGCTCAATGCTGCACGTGCTGTAAACCAGCCTGCCGCCCGGCCTGACGAAATGTGCCGCCGCCCTCGCCAGGAACTTCTGGTCCTCGACGAGCTTGCTGAGGGCCTCGGGGCTGAACCGCCACCTTGCCTCGGCCCGGCGGGCGAGCACGCCGGTGTTGCTGCACGGCACGTCGGCCAGGACGAGGTCGAATCCGCCGCTCTCGAGCGAGCCTACGCCGTCGGAGAGGATCGGCTGGACTATCGTAATGCCCATCCGCCGGCAGCTTTCATCAATGCGGTCGAGCTTCTTCCGTGAGACATCTGCCGCCACAATGCCGCCCTGGTTGCCCATCAGCTCAGCCAGGTGCGTGGTCTTGGTGCCGGGAGCGGCGCAGAGGTCCAGCACTTTCATCCCCGGCCTGGCGCCGCACGCGATGCCGACGCCGGTGGCTGTGGGATCCTGCGGCTGAATCGCGCCTTTGGCAAATGCCTCCAGGCTGGTGACGTCCCGAACGTCATCCAGCACGATCGACAAGCCGTTTTCATGCGGTCTGGCCGCTGCGCCGACGGCGGCAAGCTCCGCCAGCACGGCCAGGACGGTTGCCCTGGCTGAGTTCACGCGGACGATCAGCGGCGCGCGGACATTCGCCTGCGTGGCGACGGCGACGGCCTTGTCCAGCGAGCCGAGATTGGCGATCCATCGCTCAGCCAGCTCCATCGGCAGCGAGTACGCCGCGGCCAGGTACGCTACCGGGCTGGCGGCCGGGTCGGGGAAAACCGGCGCCTCCGACCGCCGGTAGCTGTCCGGGCCGATGGGAATGATGTCCCGCGCCGCCGGCACGGGCCCGTGCTGCACGTCGTATACCTTCCGCAAGATCGTGCGCAGCAGGCCGTTGACCAGGCCGCTCTGGCGGCGGTGGTGGAAGCGCTCCGCCTGCTTGACCGCCTCGTTGACGGCCGCGAAGGCCGGGATTCGCTCCAGGTAGAGCAACTGGTAAATCGCTATGGCGATGATCTGATTGAGGGCGCCGGGCAAAGTTCTTCCGGGCTGGACGAGATAACCACACGCGATGGCCTCCAGCGAGGCCCGCCGCCGCTCGACGCCCAGCGCCAGCTCGCGGGCAAGGTGGCCGTCGGCCGGCGAAAAACCCGCCGCCGCCACGCGCCGCTCGATGCTGGCCGAGACGTTGCCGTCGCGGTCGCGAAGGGCCAGGACCGCAAGATCCCTCGGATTGCTTATCGCAATTACCATCGCTTTCAGATGCCAAGCAGCCTGTCACCAGGTCGGAGGCGATAACCGTTTATAAAGTCTACCCAGGTCATGAGCCGCTTACCAGCAGGATGTATCTCCTCGATGCCAAGCCGCCCGGCACCGGCCGAGACCGCCATCTCGGCGTCCAACTCGCCCGGCGATCCGGAGGCCGGATCCGGCAGGACTCTGGCCCGCGCGATCGTCACCGGCACGTCCTTGCCGAACTGCCGCCGCACAACCGCCTGCCCGCCCGGCCAGGGCCAGGCGCCACGGATAAGGTTGTGGATCGCCAGGGCGTCAGCGGACCAGTCGATGTGCCCGTCGGCCTTTTGCAGCCGGGGGGCCAGCGTGGCCAGCGAATGATCCTGCTCGACGGGCCTGGCCGACCCATCAGCCAGCATGTCCAGCGTCTGGCAGACAGTCTGGGCGCCGAGCACGGCGAGGCGCTGCTTGAGTTGCTCGGCCGACTCCTCGGGGCCTATGTCCACCGCCTGCTGGAGGTATATCGGCCCGGCGTCCATCGCCAGGACAATGCGGAAGCTCGTCACGCCGGTTGTCTGAAGGCCGCGGATCAGGGCCCACTGGACCGGGGCGGCCCCGCGCAGGAGCGGCAGCAGCGACCCGTGCAGATTAAACGCGCCCAATGGCACGGCGTCCAGCACCGGCTGCTTGATGAACTGGCCGAAGTCCACCACGCAGATTACGTCCGCGTTCAGGGCGCGAATCTCGGCGACGACCTCGGGGGCGTTGATGTTCGGGCACTCGACGACGCCGCGCCCGGCGGCTCTGCCGGCCTCGGCCACGGGTGTCGGGCGCGCATGACCGCCCCGCCCCGCCGGACGTGCCGGCTGGGTGTATATGCCAACCACCTCGTGGCGGCTTTCCATGACCGCCAGAAGCGACGGCACGGAGAAAGAACCGCTGCCAAAATAGACCACGCGCATCAGGCACCTCTTGTCTTGCGACATTCTGCAAGGGCAGGCCAGTGCAAGCAAGATAAGATTTAGGGAATGATTTCGGGAACCAATCCGCAGCAAGTGCGTCGAAGAAGGAGAAGAAGAACTCAACGCAGAGTTCGCGGAGAACGCAGAGGAAGAGAGAAGAGAAGAAGAACGAAGAAAGGCAAACACATTCCTTTTCTGCGTGCTCTGCGTTGAAACCCTTCTTCCGCTTGCGGCCGATGGCCTGGATGCGTTAGAAAACCTTCACACGGAGAAAGAACCATGAAAAGCGCACGCATTATCATCTCATTGGCGGTTTGGGCGGCAATGGCTTCGGCAGCTTTGGCCGATGGCATGATCGTGCCGGTCCGGCCCGAACTGCGGGTCCGGGGAAACTGGGCCGTCAAGTACCACCACGTCGACATCACCGTTCGCGACCAGGTCGCAAACGTGGCGATCGACCAGGAATTCGTCAACACCGGCAGCGGGATGATCGAGGTGGAGTACATGTTCCCCATCCCGCCGGGCGCGGCCATCGACTCGATGACGCTCATCGTCAACGGCAAGGAATTCGCCGCCAAACTCCTGCCTGCCGACGAGGCGAGGAAGATCTACGAGGACATCGTGCGCAGGAAGAAAGACCCCGCCCTGCTCGAATACGCGGGCTTCGGCCTGTACCGCACGCGGGCCTTCCCGCTGGAGCCCGGAAAGCCCTGCAAGGTGATCGTGACGTACAAGAACACGCCAAAGCGCGATCACGACCTCGTCGAGGTCTGGTATCCGCTGAACACCGAGAAGTTCTCAGCCAAGCCCATCGAGTCCGTCCGCGTCAGCGTGGACATCCAGACCAAGCAGAACCTCATGGCCGTGTATTCCCCCACGCACGACCTGAAGGTTGACCGCAAGAGCCACACCCGCGTGATCGCTACCTACGAGGCCAAGAACGACCTGCCGACGACGGATTTCCAGCTCTTCTACAAGGCGGCGGACAAGGACGTCGCCGCGACGCTGCTGACGTGGCAGCCCGACAGCAAGACCGACGGCTACTTCATGATGCTGGTCAGCCCGAACCCGCAGGGCGCGTCCGATCGAGTCACGCCGAAGGACATCGTGGCCGTGCTGGACCACAGCGGCTCGATGAGCGGCGACAAGATTGCACAGGCCAAGGAGGCCCTGCGCTACATCATCCGCAACCTCAACAAGGACGACCGCTTCAACATCGTGCTGTATAACGACCAGGTCGAACCGATGTTCGACTCGATGCGGAGCGTCAACGACCGCGACGTTCAGGACGCCATGGACCGCATAGACCGGCTGAGCGCGACAGGCGGCACGAACATCGACGAGGCCCTGACGACCGCGCTGGCACAATGCACCGACAAGCACCGCCCGACGTACGTGTTGTTCTTCACTGACGGCCAGCCGACGGTCGGCAAAACCAGCGAGGCGGACATCCTTTCGGACGTCTCGGCCGCCAACAAGAGCAAGGCCCGGATATTCGCCTTCGGCGTGGGCTACGATCCGAACATCAGACTGCTGGACAGGCTCGCCGGCGACAACCGCGGGCGCAGCGACTACGTCAAGCCCAAGGAGCCCATCGAGGCGAAGGTCTCATCACTCTACGCCAAGATCAAGAACCCCGTAATGACGGACCTCACGGCCGGCATCGAGGGCCTGCGACTCAAGGACATGTACCCGCGCCACCTGGATGATCTGTTCGACGGCGACCAGATCGTGCTTGTCGGGCGATACGACTGCGGCGACGCCCGAAAGCTGCCCATGAGCGAGACCGGCGGCGGCGGGTCGACGCTGGTGATCAAGGGCCGCTATGAAGGCAAGGAACGTGCGTTCGAGTACCCCGTAACGGTAAACACGGGCCCCGGAGCCGGGACGTACCGGTTCGTGGAGAAACTCTGGGCGATCCGCCGGGTCGGCTGGCTGCTGGATGAGATCCAGCTTCGCGGCAAGAGCAAGGAAGTGATTGACGAGCTTGTCCGCCTCAGCCGTGATTACGGGATTATGACTCCCTACACGAGCTTCCTCGCCGACGAGCGGACTCCGCTTGGCAGCAGGGAAGGCCTCCGCTCCAGAGGCGCCGCGGCCGCCGCGCCACTGGGCAAGACATCGGGCGCGGAAGGCCAGTTCGGAGCGATGAATCGATCGGCCCTCAACATGGCAGGCAGCCCGTCCGTCATGGCAGGGCCGGGGGGACCGGCGAGACAAGATAGCAAGGCCGAGATGGACCGCGGCGGAGCCCCGACCACGCCGACGGCAAACATCGGCTACAAGGGCAAGGAAGAATATGAACAAGGCAAGTCCGGCGGGGCCGTGGAGAACATCCGCCAGGTCGGCAACAACTACGTCCTCTACCGTCGTGGGCAGATATGGATGATGCCCAACACCGCCGGCCTGGACCTCGAAAAGGACAAGGACAAAGTCGTCCAGATCAAGCGGTTCAGCGATGAGTACTTCAACCTCGTCCGCGCCAACACCAGCGATCAGAACGCCGTCATGGCCAGCCAGAAGTCCGGCGAGCAGTTGCTCGTCAACTTCCGCGGACAGGCGTACAACATCACGGATTGACAACGCCGGGAGCCAGTGGTCAGTAGCCGGTAGCCGGTTTACCCCGAGCGAAGTCGCGGGGTAGCCGGGAAAAGCAAACGGTGATAGCCGTGTTTGGGGCGCTTGTACCCCTGTTAGCCATAGGTCTTATAGGACCTATAGGACCCATGGCTACTGGCTACCAGCTACCAGCTACTGGCTGCCACCTACCGGCTACCGGCTACCGGCTACCGCCTGCCTTTCG